>CAIWTN010000069.1 GCA_903915625.1 uncultured Pseudomonadota bacterium
CAGCTCAAAGCTGAGTCAGCACAGCTCAAAGCCAGGGCTGACCAGGCCGATGCAGAGTCCGCCCAACTGCGCGCAGCCCTGTGTAACAAATTTCCAGACCTGCCAGTGTGTATACAGTAGCAACACAGGTAGGAGATGCCTTTTTGGTAACCAAAGTGGCCTTGGACCCTCCAAAATTGTTCGTTTTGAGGGGGGGTAGGCATCAATTTGGTAACCAAAAATGCTCCTAGTTACCGTTTAAAGGGCATTGCTAGCCACTTTTTGGTTACTGATTTGGCATCTCCTCCCCCCAATTTTGCCCCCTTCTGGACCAATTCTTGCTCAGATGGTGACCGATTTCGGGTCTCCCCCCTTCGTCCAACGACAGTTTGCGGCGATTACTGACAAGATAAAGGTGGCAAAATGGACAAAACAAAGTTGCGGAACGTCGTCAGCAGATTTGAAGAATATTTAATCGTTGACCACGGACTGGGTAAAACCACTGTCGAGGGATACGGCCGCAGCCTGAGCATTGCGCTTCGTCGCATGCGAAAGTTTGTCCCCTCCCATCAGGACATTAAGCGCCACGTTTACTGGATGCATAACCGGCATTACAGCTATCACCACATCGTTAACACCAGCATTGCGCTTGAGCACTTCAGTGCCATGAAGGGTGGCAGGATTCGTTTGGGTCGGCCTCGCAAACCTTAGAGAGTCCTCAAAGACATTCTGACTGAGTCTGAGGTGTCGCGCATTCTGCAGGGTGCCAAGAATATCCGTGAGAAGGCCATCATTTGCCTTTTGGCGTATTCGGGTATGCGTAATAAGGAGATTTGCAACGTAAAGGTCGGCGACATCGACCTTGGATCCAATCGCGTTACTGTAGTGGCCGGCAAGAATAGCAAAGACCGACTCATCAATATATCGGCCGAGTGCACTCTGGTGCTTATCGAATACCTGCACAAATACCCGAGGTCCAAAAACGCCTACCTATTCACTACCCTCGTCAAAGGCAATCCCTTGACGTCAGGCGACCTTCGTAAAACACTCAGGACCGTGGCCCAACGCCAACTCGGAAGTCGCCGGGTATATCCGCACTTAATGCGCCATGCTCAGGAGCATTTCCTGCTTCCTGTCGTGCCCGGTGAGCATAAGGCAGCTTGACCCGATCAGGCGCTGGGGATTTCTAGCGAGTGGTCGAGCAGTACCCAATAGTTTATGGGTATCAGGCTAACTGCTTCGGAGGATCTCAAAGATGCTCTTCTCCGATGTTCAAGATCAGCGCCAGGTTGGCCCTAACCTGGTTGAGTTCGCCTTCGCTAGCCTTACCGATGACTGAACTGACGCGAGTACGCGAAATCCAGCGAATCTGGTACGAGTCAACCACTGAAGGCTTGCCAAGGCCGGTAGCGCTGGTGTCCTCTAGGCGCACAAACGGAGGGAAATCCTTCTTTTTGGCATCGGTGATCGGACAGATGATCAACAGATCTAACAGTGAATTTGCGCCGTCCTCTAGCACGAGTGCCGGTCTAGTCTTCTTCGCCTTGCTGCCCACGGAGGGGTCGAGATTGACTTGAACAATGTCCCCGACTTCAGTCTTGGAAATCTTCGCCATCTAGCCCTCCGAGTAAGTGTTCCGGGCGAGTCTTAGCGTAATTCTTCAGCATTTCACTGCGCCTTTGGGCGCGAAGTTCCTTTGCTGTCTAGGGCTAGCATCAGGCTCAGAAAAGCCATATGATAGTTATGGATTTTCATCAAAAACAGCATCTGAGCTGCGGATTTCTATGTATAAACGCTCACTCAACCTACCAAAATTACTAGAGAAACGATCGCATTTCCTGTTTGGCGCCAGGGCTACTGGCAAGTCGACGCTTATCGAGCAGACGTTGCCCGAGGCACAGGTTATAGACCTCCTTCACGCCAAAACCTTCTCATCGCTGCTGCGCAATCCCAGCGCGCTTGCCGACATGATTATCGATCCGAAGCGATTAGTTGTTATCGATGAAATCCAGAAGCTTCCTAATCTGTTGGATGAAGTGCAGCGACTCATGACGAAGGCGCAGATTCGCTTTCTGCTGACCGGATCGAGCGCGCGCAAGCTCAAGCATGGGGGCGCCAACTTGCTAGCAGGTCGCGCTCGGGAGGCGCGACTTTTTCCGCTAATTTATCGTGAGATCTCGGATTTTTCCCTAACTCGCCTGATGAATCACGGTGGACTTCCCCTCGTCTATACAAGTGAAGAGCCGGATGAGGATCTTACCGCATACGTTGACACATATCTGCGCGAGGAAATCAAAGCCGAGGCTGCGACGCGCAATGTCGGTGCATTTTCGGAATTTCTTGATGTTATGGCTCGCTGCAATGGTCAGGAGGTAAACTACGAAGGTTTTGCTAGTGACCTGCAAGTGTCGCCAGGTACTTTAAAGAACTATATTCAAATACTTGAAGATACGTTGATTGGCTTTCGTTTGCCGGGATTCACCGAAACTCTAAAGCGCAAAGCTACCAGCCGAGCTAAGCATTATTTGTTTGACCTTGGGGTGACTCGACACTTAGCCAGAGGGGGTATGATTCAACTCGGTAGCAAGGCCTTCGGCGATGCATTTGAGCATTTTATTATTCTCGAAGTCCGCGCCTACTTGTCTTATCAGAGAGTGCAAACCCCGGTGTGCTACTGGCGGTCGACAAGTCAATTTGAAGTCGACTTGCTGATTGGACGAGATATTGCTATCGAAATTAAGGCGACTAGTAACCCAACAGCAAAGCATCTCAAAGGACTTCGTGCCCTGGCTGAAGAGCGTATTTTTAAACGTTTCCTATTAGTTTGTGACGTGGAAACTGAACGCCGGACCGAGGATGGGATTGAAATCGTGCCTTGGGCAACATTTCTAAACAGGTTGTGGGCCGGGGACTGCGTTTAGCGAGGTCAGAGTCGTGAATCAGACTTCGGTAATCAGTTATCAGTAATCCCACAAAAATTTAACCCTTAAGCAGCAGCCCCTTACTCCCGCTGCGTTCAGTAACTCCGCGATGCAAGTTGAGATTAGTTCCGGCACTTACGCCCGCGTCAAAAGAGCTCTTATCGCCGCGCAGGCCACCACTGCGGCGGTTACTTAAGCGCGGATAGCGTTGTCCAACGAATTCGGCAAGCTCCTGATCCCCTTGGCGTATAAGCGCGCGTTCGGCACTTGCACTCAGTTTGGTTTCGCCACTTTCCGTTGAGTGTGTTGCGGCGGCCGTCAATTTATCGCTAAATCCCGATAAGACACCCAGCATATAAGAGCGCCGAGCATTTGCTGGCTTACGGGTGCGGCGTTGATAATCGGTCCAAAGTGAGCGCAGTTGGTTGCGGAGAAAGTGGTAAACGTATTCGGCCATCAACACATTTTCATGTGTTCCGAGCAGCTCTACAGCTTTATAGCTGCAAGCATCCTGCGCGTCATACTGATCCAGATAGATGGCGCGAACGAAGAAATGCCGCGTCAAGACGCTGAAGATCATCGACTCTTCGGAGCTGACGCGTTTCAGTTTTTGGTTGATGATGCAGTACACATAAGTCGCCTGACGTTTGTCGCGTAGACTTTCTAGATTGTACTGTGCGTAGAGCTGCCGCACCCGTTGCATAGCGAGGGCTGCTTCATGCTCGTTATTTGATCCGGCCAGAGCGAGTAATTTTTCCACGCGTTTGAGTAACTTCTCTTCCTCAACGCTAAGGCTGCGATCTCGCCAATTGGGAATACTTTCAGGTAGTGCCCCGCTAGCACTCCGAGCCCATTCAGCCACCCGCAGCATGTCACAGGCTCGCTGAAACGCTGCGCCGTGCGGCAGTCCTCCCCCTCCACCAAGCAGTTCATCAGCTATTTGATGCGCCATTTCGTGCTTTAGGATCTCGATGACGATATCCCAAGAGTGCTGCTCAATCAGGCGACGACTTATGGTTAGCTTGCGGGTGGTGGCCTGCCACTGCCCCCAAGAGCTGGTCAGCTCCTCGATGCAGATAACAGGCGTACCCACACGTACACCGAAATAGAAGCGTAAGTTTTCGTGTTCTTTATAAAGTTGTTCTGTCCAGGCGCGCAGAAGGTCGCGCCGGACATCGTCGTGATTCATCATTATGGTCGCTGTCGAGTGCTAGTACTGCTTGGTTCGTTCTTCCACGTGTTCATGGCTGCCCATGATGCTGTAGCCACAGTCCACATGCAAGATCTCGCCAGTGGTGCCTGACGACATGTCACTGAGGAGGAAGCCGCAGGTCTTGCCCACGTCTTCTTGCGTCACATTCCGCATCAATGGGGCGCCCTTAGCATGGGAATTAAGCATGCGTGAGAAATCGCCTACAGCTGATGCGGCCAGCGTCTTCATCGGGCCAGCACTTAGTGCGTTAACGCGGATATTGCGTGGGCCAAGATCGAACGCCAAGTAGCGAGTCGCCATTTCAAGCGCGGCCTTGCAGACGCCCATCATGTTGTAGCCATCGATCACTCGCTCGCCACCAAAGTAAGACATAGTGACCATGGCACCGCCATTATTCATAACTTTTGCGGCGGCGCGGGCGACAGCGATGAAGCTATAGACGCTAATGTCCATACCTAGCTTAAATCCTTCACGCGACGACTCTAATGTCGGACAGCGAAGGTCTTCTAGGGGAGCGAATGCAATCGAATGGAGGACAAAATCGATCTTGCCGAAGGACTCGCCTACTTCTGCGTAGAAGCGAGTGATGTCATCATCGATGGACACATCACAGGGCTTGATAAAACTGATACCCAGTGGTTCTGCGACACGCTGAATCCGCTTGGCCATACGGTCGCGTCCGTCTTTGTCAGGAAGATGGCTGAAGCCAATCTGTGCACCCTCAGAGATCAGGTATTTGGCAACACCAGTGGCTAACGAATATTCGTTCACCACGCCCATGATGATGCCTTTTTTGCCTGTGAAGAGACCCATAGTTCATCCCCTAGACTGCTCGGAATGTTTGGAGTTACGAACGTCGTAAGATACAGTAGTCGGCCTGAGTGTCTCCAGTAAAAAGGTGAGAGGTAGGTAGCCGATGGAGTGGACAATTTGGGTGGCGATTGGGGCAATATCTGCCGCTTTATCAGTGGCTTGCGGGGCTTTTGGGGCGCATGCATTGCGCGCTAATTTAACCCCCGAGAACCTCGCCGTATTTGAGACCGCGGCCCGTTATCAGATGTATCATGCCCTCGCTCTGATTGCCGTCGGACTGTTGAGCGTGAAAGTGGACAGTGTGGCAGTGCGGATCGCCGGGATTGCATTCACCAGCGGCAGTGTCCTTTTTTCGGGCAGCCTATATGCGCTAGTACTCAGCAATATACGCGCTTTAGGAATGATCACGCCGATCGGCGGTCTAGGCTTTATTGTTGGCTGGTGTGCACTCGCAGTCGCTGCTTTAAAGCACTGACGTGTAAACCGTCCAACTTGGCGAGAAGTCGGGTGATAACCTGCAGTAGGCCTGAATCGATAAAAAGGCGAATAAATGCCAGCGGCGCAGCTGCGGTCAGTGCAAGTGCGGCTAAAGTCATCGCCATCACGGTCCATTGTCCCTTAAGATACTCATCAAAATGAGCGGCCAGGATATTGCCAAATGATGCCGTAGGCTCTTGGATGCCAAATCCTAGGTAGCTGAGTGAGGCTTCGATTGCCACTGCGACGCGCAGGTTGAGTCCAAGCGCTAATAGTAGCTCGGGAGTCCAGGCAGAGCTGATACCGTAGCGCCAAACACGGTCGCCGGTGCGTCCCCCTAGCGCCTCATGGGCGGACCAAAATGCTAGATTTGTGCTCTGTCGCGCCAGATCCTTAATGTGTAAAAAAGCGCGCGCAGTAAAAATCACGCTGAGTGCTAAGATCACCGAAAAAAGGCCCGCTTCCTCGAACCAAGCAGCCCAAGCGAACGTCGTTACGGTCATCGGGACGCTGGCGGCTGCAACGGCAAGCATGCCGAAGGCATTAAAAAAATACCTTGAATAGCGAGAGGTGGCCGTAGCAAGAGCCACTTGCGCCATGATTAGTCCAGCCGTTGAAGCCATAATAACGCTGCACCAAAGTGGTAGCACCGCCTGAGCTAAGGCCTGCGACAGCCGGACCAGCAGATCGCGCCCGAGATTATCCGTCCCTAAAGGATGTTGCCAACTAGAGGCGCTGTGCATGTGAGCGAGATCAACTTTAACACTGAAAAAATTTGCCCACGGCGGCAATGCCAGCATGAGAACAATGACGACCACAATCATATCAGTAGCGAGGTAGCGTTTACGTCTAGGCATAGGACTCGAGTCTCCGGCCTAGCCAGCTATTGCCCCAGGCGGTAACTGCCACGCTTAGCGCATAGAGAAGGATGAGTAGTCCAATAGTAGCGAGTAGTCCCATGTGATCACGAGCCCTAGCCATATGCCACGCACTGAGTCCCAATCCAGGAGCGTTAAATACAGCTTCAACTATGATTAGTTCTCCATAAAGCCATGGTAGGCACTGAGCCCAAGCGGTGACAAAGCCCTTTAGCAGGACAATCCTTCGGACAGCCTTGTTTTTGTCGTGACCATAGGCAACCGCTGCTAGCGCGAAGGGCTGACGTTGCCAGTGGTCGTGCTCTAACCTAAGTTGCCGCATCAGGGATCCTGCCAAGCCGCTGACAATGAACAACACAACAGCCGGCGCTAACGCAGCTATGCAAAGCTCTGTAGCAGTGGCGAAGATCTCAATAGGAAAAAGCAGGTTAATTCCAGCGTAGCGGAATGCGATGAGCAGAGTAACCGGAGCCACCACCAAGGCTGGGATGATGACGCCGCGACCTAAGCCATCGATTGATTCACTAGGTGCCTTTTGTGAGCGACATAAGTAGCCAAAGACAGCTGCTGTCCAGCACAAGGCCAACAAGAGGCACCAAGCTAAGATTAGAATAGTTGTTTCACACGGTTTAAGCATATCTCAAGTATCGCATTGGATTTCACTCCTGCCAATGCTGGCTAAGCCTGCAAGACTAACTCGCGGGTGCATTGCATCATTTATTACGGCGAGAAACTCAGCGCCGTACGCCCGCATGCGAACGTGACCGAAGCCGCGGATGCGCACCAGTGATTCCTCATCATTAGGGATTTGCTCGCAAAGTGCCATTAACGCCTGGTTACCCAGTACTTGATAGGCAGGCACGCGACCGTCCCTGGCAAGTCGCAACCGAAGTACACACAACCTTCGGTACAACTCTCTCGCTGCGTGCGGTAGAGCGGCGAGGCGATCAGCCTCCTCAAACTTAAGATCTAGTTTACGATGATAAGCAAATGCCAAGTCGTCCATGTCGGTCTCTCCTACTTATGTGACTGCGGCATCCTAGCCACTAGTCAAGGCAAAGAGAAAAGACATGCTCGGACTTGTAGCCTAAGCTGTAGCTGTACCAGCGAACACTTGCACCGCCTTGACTGCCCGTTGCCAGCCAGCAATTTGGCGCGCAATAGAGGCTTTCTCTGCGGCACTCGTCGAAGGTGAGAAAATATGCTCTGTCCGACGCACGCGACGAAGTTGCTCGAGATTTGCGTAAAGTCCGATGCCGAGTCCGGCAAATAAAGCGGCACCAAACGCCGTGGTCTCAAGATTTACTGGCCTATCGACACGGATGGCGGAGTAATCTGCTTGGACTTGCATCAGTAGGCTGTTAGCTGAGGCACCGCCATCTACACGCAGTACTTGCAGCGGAGAGCCAAGGTCGCGCGCGATAGCTTCCGTCAGCTCACGCACTTGAAAGGCGATGCCCTCAAGGACTGCGCGGACCATTTGCGCCTGACTAGTGCCGCGAGTTAGTCCAAAAAATGCCCCTTGGGCTTTTGGATCCCAGTAAGGAGCGCCCAGGCCAGCTAACGCAGGTACAAAGTATACCTCTGGAGCTGCCGTGGCTGTGCTTGCCATAGCTTCCGTATCGCTTGCGCTGCGGATGATTCGTACTTGATCACGTAAAAACTGGACTGCGGCCCCTGCGATAAAAGCAGAACCCTCGAAGGCGTAGGTTAATTTACCAGCTAGGGACCATGCGACAGTAGTCAGCATGCCGGCCTTGGAAACCAAGGGACTGGCGCCTAAGTTTGCTAATAGAAAAGCACCAGTTCCGTAAGTGCATTTGGCCTCGCCGACGTCAAAGCATGTTTGACCGGCAAGTGCTGCTTGTTGGTCGCCCAGAACGCCACTGATTGGGATCCCATCGGGGAGAAAGCTTAGCCCCTTGGTTTTTCCGAAAACACCTGCACTATCAAGGACTTCTGGGAGAGCGCCTCGATTAGGGATGGATAGGGATTCGAGTAGCTCGGAGTCCCACTGTCCAGTGTGAATATTGAAGGCTAAAGTCCGTGATGCATTGCTCGCTTCGGTTACGAACGCCTCGGAGCCTGTCAGTCGCGCTATCAGATAGGTGTCTATGGTGCCCAGGACGGCTGTGCCTTGCCGTAATTGGGCGGCAAGGTCGGAGCGGTTTTCCATGAGCCAAGTAATTTTGGTACCACTAAAATAAGGGTCTAGGACCAGGCCTGTTTTGGCTCTAATCGTTGCCTCGAGGCCGTCGGCTTTGAGACGGTTGCAGATCTCGGCACTCCGCTTACACTGCCAGACAATGGCGCGGGTTAAGGGTTTGCCGGTCTTGCGTTCAAAAACGCAAAGGGTCTCGCGCTGATTGGTCAAGCCAATGGCAATAATCTGCTTTGGCTCGAAGCCTTTATGCGCAGCTGCTGCCTGTGCCAGAGCTTGTGCAGCCGCTTGCGCCACGGAACTCCAGATGCCATCAAGATCGTGCTCGACCCATCCGGTCTGTGGATAGTGCTGAGTGAAGTCAATCGTCTGCTTGCCGACGATGGCGGTGGCATCCGGTTTCGTCACATCGACCACGAGTACTGTAGTTCCCGTCGTACCTTGGTCGATTGCCAAAATGAACTGAGCCATCTGGATGCACTCCCGCCAGTCGTTGCAGACGCTTACTTGATTCCGGCATACACCCTGTGAACATCGCCCATATCATCGATGTTACCGAGGAAATCTTCCACTTCCTTGCGAGCGTCTGGAGCCAACTCGACAAAGCTTTTAGCGCGGTAACTCAATTCAGATTTGGAGACGGACCAGCCGCCTTCGGTGAGAGCCTTGTTGACTAGATCGAGATCGGTTGGTTCAGTGTAGAAGCGGGCTCCCACGTGACCGCTCTCTACCTCGGATTCCTCTAAAGCTTCGACGTCTTGAGCGCCTGCCTCAATAGCGGCTGCTTCGCTATCGATACCAGCTGTTGGGTTCGATGCTTCAATCACACCGACACGGTCAAACATCCAGGCAACCGAGCCGATGGCGCCGAGCTGGCCTTCTTTGCGAAAGCAGACGCGGATTTCGGAAGCCGTGCGGTTTTTGTTATCCGTCAAGCACTCAACAATCAGAGGCACCTTGTGTGGGGCGAATCCCTCATAGGTGACCAATTCGTAATGTACGTCGTCACCTGTCAGGCCGGCGCCCTTCTTGATGGCGCGATCAATGGTGTCCCGTGGCACCGAGGCCTTGCGGGCAGCTTCGATAGCTGCGCGTAAACGGGCATTATTCTCCGGACTGGGATCGCCTAAGCGGGCCGCAACCGAGATTTCTTTCGCTAACTTACCAAAAACGAGACCACGCCTTGCCGCAGAATCTTGTTTTCCCGCGTGTTTCCATTGCGCTCCGATGACCAACCCTCCTTAAGCACTCAGGTGCCATGGCTGAAATTGTTAAGCCACGTCTACTACCTAGTGAGCCTAGACATTACTCATGCGGGCCTGGCGCAATCAACTAGAAATATTATGGCATGGCGGTGCCAGCAAAGGGCACCGCCACGGAGGTTTTAGTGGCTTACCTTACGCAGGGTATAGTCTTGCTTGGTTCCCTCGCCGCAAACTTTCCCAACTGTTGCGGTTTCGTCGGCGCACAATTTCTCGCTTGTGCCCAAATGGAGAGTGCGGGTCCCGTCGTCGCGCTGTTTGCTGATACGTACCTCCTCAACGCTGACACTTGCTCCATTGTCAGCATCTAAGTGGCGCAGCTGGGTAAATCGCAAGCCACCGCCCGGTAACCGCGTCAGCGAGTAAGGCTGTGCACTTGGCGTAAATGGGGAGGCGTCTGGCAGGAGAAAGCAGAGTCCACCTGCACGCAGCACGCTAAGTCCAGATTCGCGTGCAAAACCACCGCCACTGATCTTCCAGCTGCCGGTAAGCACTACATTTCCCTGCCCTTGGGCGAAGCTCATATTGATGCCCGTGCCATCGCCTCCTTGACCTTGCCAGTCACCAACCAGGGCGCTGAGATCCTCATCCAATGTTGCGGCAAAACTTTGACCTCCAAATAACCATAGGGGAAGTCCCACCAAGCACCAAAAGCTCTTGTTCATTTTCATCGTTGTCTCCTCTCTCTTAACCAATGTTCAGCAATCTGCGGTCGTCCCCGTGACGCCCGCCAACAGCAACCTAGCCGAGCCGCAGCGGCCGCGTCGAAGGACATGGTGCATGTCTGTGGCCGACATGGCTGTGCTTTTGCTGGCACCGCGCTCAAGCTAGCGTTACTATTCGGACATCAGAGCTGTGTAAGAGTACGGAGGCATCATGTTCCCTGACCCCCCTGCCGCAAGTTCCAAAGCTATAAGCAGCTTTCTGAAGGAGGATCGCTCATTTCCGCCGCCAGCTGCCTTTCAAGCTCGTGCCGCGATCAACAGCGTCAGTGAGTACGAGCGACTGTGGAATTACGCTGCAGAGCAGCCAGAGCGTTTTTGGGCAGAGCAGGCCGAGAGCCTGCTGAGTTGGACGCGGCGCTGGGACCGGGTGCTTGATTGGCAGATTCCCCATGCCAAATGGTTTGTCGGTGCCAAATTAAATGTCAGTTACAACTGCGTTGACCGTCACCTCACAACTTGGCGTAAGAATAAAGCGGCGATCATTTGGGAAGGCGAGGCCGGTGAAACTCGCGTCCTAACCTACAACGACCTGCACCGGGAAGTATGCCGCTGCGCCAATACCCTTAAATCCCTCGGTATTAAGAAATGTGATCGTGTCACGATCTATATGCCACTAGTTCCTGAGTTGGCCATTGCCATGCTCGCCTGCGCCCGAATTGGGGCCACACATAATGTGGTATTTGGCGGTTTCAGTGCTGAAGCCATCGCCGATCGCAACAACGATGCCCAGGCACGATTAGTGATCACTGCTGACGGCGGTTGGCGTCGTGGCGGTCTAGTGCCACTCAAGCAAAATGTCGATGCAGCGTTGCTCAAGTCACCAACCGTTGAGAAGGTGCTTGTGCTTCGACGCACTGGTCAAGAAGTCACCATGCAAGAAGGTCGTGATGTGTGGTGGCACGACACGGTCGACAAAGCTAGTTTAGATTGCCCTGCCGAGCCCCTGGACAGTGAACACCCATTATTTCTGCTTTATACGAGCGGCAGTACTGGTAAGCCCAAGGGTATTTTGCACACGACCGCCGGCTATCTGCTACATGCGACATTAACCAGTAAACTCGTCTTTGACCTGAAAGATGACGACACTTATTGGTGCACCGCAGATGTGGGTTGGGTTACCGGGCATTCGTACGTTGTGTATGGACCTCTGGCTAATGGGGCCACCACTTTGATGTACGAAGGTGCGCCGAATCATCCCGATTGGGGGCGATTCTGGCAAATCGTTGAGCGTCATCGCGTCAATATACTTTATACGGCACCGACGGCGATTCGTGCCATTGCCCGTCAGGGTAGTGACATACCCGCACGTTACGATCTGACATCACTGCGCCTACTTGGCACGGTCGGAGAGCCGATCAACCCCGAAACCTGGATGTGGTACCGAGATGTCATCGGGGGAGGTCGATGTCCTATCGTCGACACTTGGTGGCAGACAGAAACCGGCGGCATCATGATTGCTCCCTTACCAGGAGCCACTCCAACTATTCCTGGATCGGCGACTCGACCCTTCTTCGGAATCGTGCCGGATATTGTCGACATACACGGTAAGAGTGTTGAAGCCGACCAGGGCGGTTTTCTTGTCATCAAGAAACCATGGCCCGGCATGCTCCGCACCATTTGGGGCGATGACGAGCGTTTCAAGACGCAGTATTGGAGCCAAATACCTGGTGTTTACTTCACCGGTGACGGAGCTCGCCGCGATCAAAATGGTTATTACTGGATCATGGGGCGCATTGACGATGTGCTGAATGTGTCCGGTCATAGACTCAGTACTATGGAGATCGAAAGTGCCTTAGTCAGTCACCCTGCTGTGGCTGAGGCGGCCGTGGTCGGTGCACCCCATGATTTGAAAGGGGAAAGTATCCACGCATTTGTCACGCTCGAAGCGTCAATGAGTGCGTCGTCGGAATTAAAATCTGTCTTAGCCGTGCACGTTGTGGCGCAGATCGGTGCGCTCGCTCGTCCAGAATCCATCTACTTTACGGAAGCCCTGCCCAAAACCCGCTCAGGCAAAATTATGCGCCGCCTATTGCGCGACATAGCAGCGGGTCGTGAAAGCCGCGGTGATACGACTACATTAGAGGACTACAGTGTCCTTGCTAAGTTGCGAGACAGCGAGGAAACCTAATGGCCGGAAGTCTAAAAAGGAGCATCCATGACTACTAGAACTTACACAAACACCGCTGATGTCGCCGTCGAAGCGTCGCATAATCCACATTTTGAGCGTTCTGTATTGACACCTGAGGCTCGGCGCTTTCTGTACGCTCTGCATCAGGAGTTCAATGATCAACGCCTCGCCCTGCTCGAGCGTAGGCGTCAGCGTCAGCTAGCATTGCGCCACGGCCGAACTCTCGATTTTTTGCCTGAGACGGAGCACATTCGCAAGGGAACCTGGCAAGTCGCTCCTACACCTAAAGATCTGCTAGATCGCCGCGTTGAGATCACTGGCCCAGCCGAGGCAAAGATGATGATCAATGCGTTAAATTCGCAAGCCAAGACGTTTATGTGCGACTTCGAGGACTCTTTGTCGCCTACTTGGTCGAATGTGATGCAAGGCCAAATCAATGTGCAACAAGCTGTTCGCCACAAGCTCACCTTCACCAATGAAGTGGGGAAGGAATATAAACTAAATGACAAGATCGCTACGCTGCTGATTCGTCCGCGGGGATGGCATCTGCCGGAGAAGCATCTTACCGTGGACGGTACGCCGCTTTCGGGGAGTTTAGTCGATTTCGGCTTGGCCTTTTTCCATAATGCCAAAGAACAATTAGCGCGAGGAACTGGCCCTTATTTTTACCTGCCAAAAATGGAGAGCCATCTTGAGGCA
Organism: uncultured Pseudomonadota bacterium; assembly: GCA_903915625.1. Taxonomy (GTDB): domain Bacteria; phylum Bdellovibrionota_B; class Oligoflexia; order Oligoflexales; family CAIYRB01; genus CAIYRB01. The sequence continues at coordinate 13,257 of CAIWTN010000069.1, forward strand.
CGGTTGTGGAATCAGGTCTTTATTTTCGCCCAAGATTATATCGGCATACCGAGAGGCAGCGTCAAAGTGACCGTGTTGATCGAGACCATCACAGCGGCGTTTGAGATGGATGAGATTCTCTACGAGCTAAAGGACCACATCACCGGACTAAATGCCGGTCGCTGGGACTATATTTTCAGTATCATTAAAAAGTTTAGCCATGACAAGACCCGGCAGCTGCCCGATCGGGCACAGGTAACAATGGCAGTGCCATTTATGCGGTCTTATTGTGATCTTTTGGTTAAGACCTGCCACCATAGAGGGGCGCATGCCATGGGCGGGATGGCGGCATTTATTCCGAGTCGCAAAGATCCAGAGGTCAATAAGGCAGCCTTATCTAGGGTAAAAGAAGATAAAGACCGCGAAGCTGCTGCTGGCTTTGACGGCACTTGGATCGCCCATCCCGATTTAGCCGACGTGGCAAATACTGCTTTTAATTTAGTGCTGGGCGACCGGCCTAATCAGCGTGAGAAGCTGCGCCAGGATGTTCATGTGGCCGCCGCTGAGTTGACCAATTTGACGGTACCAGCTGGGAAGATTACCGCCGGTGGCGTTGCGGGCAACATCAACGTTGCGCTCCAATACATCGAACAATGGCTGCGAGGTAACGGCGCTGTTGCTTTGCATAATTTGATGGAGGATGCAGCCACTGCCGAAATTGCTCGTGCACAATTGTGGCAATGGGTGCACCACGGTTGTATGCTAGAGGATGGGCGTAGACTCAACACGGATCTGTTTCGTAAGTTGCGTGATACTGAATTATCAAAAGTCGGGGCCGCCGAGCACGAACGTGCTGCTGAAATCCTCGATGGATTAGTACTCGATCCGGAGTTTGCAGAATTTTTGACGCTTCCAGCGTACGCTGAGTTGACACCATAAACCTTGAGCATGAGGACTTAAGTTATGAAACCGGACAAGAAAGCTGCCGAAAAAGCGCTCGCACAGGACTGGTCTACTAACCCTCGTTGGCAGGGTGTTAAGCGCCCTTACAGCGCGGAAGAGGTGTTAAAGCTGCGCCAATCGCTCGACATCGAGTACAGTCTTGCTAAGCACGGTGCTCACCGTTTTTGGCAGCAGCTCGGGTCTAACAACTACGTCAATGCACTTGGGGCGATGACTGGCGCTCAGGCCGTGCAGATGGTCAAGGCTGGACTCAAAGCTATCTACATGAGTGGCTGGCAGGTAGCTGCGGACGCTAATCTCTCGGGGCAAACATATCCAGACCAAAGTCTGTACCCATCAAATAGCGTTCCAGCTCTAGTGCGTCGTATCAATGCGGCATTGTCGCGTGCAGATTTAATCGAGCAAGGCGAGGGTAAATCTTCGGTGGAAGATTGGTATGCGCCCATACTTGCCGATGCTGAAGCTGGTTTCGGTGGCCCGCTTCATGCTTTCGAATTAATGAAGGGCATGATCGAGGCGGGTGCTGCCGCTGTCCACTTTGAGGATCAGCTAGCGTCTGAGAAAAAGTGCGGACACCTTGGGGGTAAGGTCTTGGTGCCTACCTCACAGTTTATTCGTACTTTGACAGCAGCACGTTTGGCAGCCGACGTATGCAATGTACCTACTTGCATTGTGGCGCGTACTGATGCGCTGGGCGCGACCTTGTTAACCTCAGATATTGACTCCTACGACAAGCAATTCATCACTGGTGAACGCACCAGCGAGGGTTACTTCCGTGTTAAAGCTGGTCTGGATTCGGCGATCGCCAGAGCGTTGGCCTATGCACCGTATGCCGATCTACTTTGGTTTGAAACCTCTGTCCCCGATATCGAAGAGGCAAAGGCGTTCAGCAAGGCTATCCACGAAAAATTTCCAGGAAAATATCTGGCCTACAACTGCTCGCCATCGTTCAACTGGGAGAAGAAGTTGAGCGCCAAGCAAATTGCTAGCTTCCAGACTGACCTCGGCGAGCTTGGATACAAGTTCCAATTTATTACGCTGGCGGGTTGGCACTCCGTGAATTATCATATGTACGATCTTGCCCACGGTTATAAAGATAAAGGTATGACCGCCTTTGTTGATCTTCAGTCTCGTGAGTTCAAAAAAGAAGCCGAAGGTTATACCGCAACGAAGCATCAACGCGAAGTGGGCACAGGTTACTTTGACAAGATCCTCATGACTGTCACAGGCGGTCAGGCTGCGACTGCTGCCTATGCGGGATCAACCGAGGAAGAACAGTTCCATAAATAATTGGATCGCTTAGTGCCTGGCCCAAAAAGCGTGAGGCGCTATTAGTGACAAAGGTCGAAAATCTAGGTCATCGTCAGCATCTGTCTGACGATGACCTTTTTCTTATGCTGCTGATTTCGGAGTTTCAGGAGTCTCGCCAATTTCCATCAAGACGGCATCTTCTTCGCAAAAATAGGACAGTAGAGCTGGCAGCACTAAGGTTTGCATGATCGTTGCAACACAGGCTAGGAGGGCTGACCAAAAGCCCAGAGCTCCAATCGTCCTCAGGCCGCTAAATGCAAGTGAGCCCATTGCCAGAGCACAAATTAAAGTCAGAGATATAACCTCTGGGATACTTTCGATACAAGCACGCCGTAGCTTGTTAAAGGCTGTCTCGCCATAGCTGAGGCCGCTTTGCTGATAGCGAATGAAAAAGGGAATGCCTATGAGGCCGCCAATAATAACACCAAGACCAGATAGTGGAGCCATGCATACGTCTATCGGCTTGCCGACGAGACCAATGATGCCGAAAACAACGCCCAGAGCAACGGCCATCGAAAACACACAGGTTAGGGCTACCAATAGGTTCCGTGAAACTAGCGCGAGGAGTAGCACCAACGTCATAAATGCCACGCCAAAGCTAGACCACATACTTTCGAATACAAGTTCGTCGAGTCTTACGCAGATTGCACCGAACCCTGCAATCGTCGCTGTTAACTGATCACCGAGTATATTCGGTAGGGTGTTTCCGACGTAAGCCGCGATGGCAGAGGGGGAGGACCAACTACCTAAATGCCTGGAAAGTAAAACCCGTGCCGACTGTTTGTCGATGGTGAGCAACTTCCCGAGTACTTTCCCATCGGATAGCTCGAGTAAGTCTGTGTAATTCGAGAAATCTGCGTCGGTTTGCGGCATTCCGTCACCGTTTTCAGCGCCGGGTGTGAACGCACGATGTAACTCTTTATAATAATCAGCAATAGACAAGGACCCGCTAAAGTCTCTTGGGAATTCTTTCACCATCGAATTCTGGACATCTTTCAGTTTATTCACAGGATCCTTGTTAGAGAAATTTGCTGCGCCGTTCTTTGCTTTTACAAGGATATCGATCGTCAGAGGCCCGCCGGCGGTGTTATCGAAATAGTTGATTTCTTGTTTAAGTGGATTGTGGAATGACAGAAAACTCGTTGGATTTGTTTCGAAATGCAACTTAGAGATCCCAAGTACAGAAACTCCGGATAAGACTGCTAAAACACCGGTCGCTATGTGACGAAAATGAATCGTTTGGTGCGCAGTTTTTGTCCAATGAAAAACTATGGTCTTTCTTATGGTTTCTACGCCTTTGGCTGGAGTGACTTTGGCGCAGATAGCAAGCAGTGCTGGCAATTGAAAGCACAAGCAAATAGCGTTTATAACTAGAGCCACCAATCCCCAAACAGCGAGACTGCGAAGCGCTGGTAAAGACGTTGCTAGCATCGAAAGGCAGGTTCCAGCAGTAGCTAAGAAGCAGAACAGCAGGTTTGAACGCTTAACTAGGAAACTTGCTTGTATTGCCTCGTGAACCGATCCTAGGCCTACAAGTGAATGTTGGAATTGCACTAGAATTGGTGTCACAGCTGCTAGGGACAGAGCCAAGGTGAGCGCTGGAATCACGGCCGTCACCACATCTAGTGTGCCGCCGAAAAAGGCAAATGCACTCATGACTAGGCTTGTGACAGTTACTGCCTGAGCAACCCCTACAAGGGCAAGTGACATAGAACCGAACGAGAAGATCAGACCAAATCCCGTCAATAAAACGACAACAATTCCGTATCTGATCCAATCGCTCTTCAGTAGTGATTCGATCTCAGCATCAATGTATTCTGTGCCGATTAGGTGCAGCTCTGTAGCGTCGGTGCGTAGGGCTATGACTTCAGCCTTAGCCTTTTCAAACGCAGAACGGCGATCAGCCAGATCCAGTCCAGGTTTGGTTTCGGCAACTACGATTGCTGTTCGCCCATCGTGCGATATAAAGCGGTCGACAAGTGACGCAGTGGCTAACGATTTATCTTTGATTTCTTCGAGAATCTCTGGTGTTAGGTCGTTTGGGTCCTCGTCTGGAATCAGTTTTTTAAATTCCACACCTTCACCAACCACGTTTGGTAGCGACACTGAGGTGAGGCTGGTGACGCCCGTGATTCCTGATATTGCCTCTAACTTGCTCGTTAGCTGACGTAGCCCTTCTATTCCGTCCTTGGTGAATAGTTCAGCGGGGCGAAAAGTAACGGCCAGAACTTCGCCTTCGTTAAATGTTTTTTTGAACTTTTGATAGTCTGTGATGACTGGGTCGCTAGCCTCCATCAGTGCTTCCATGCGACCGGTGATCATCGGCTTAGGTGCAAACCAAAGCGAAGCGCCCACTACTAAAGCGAAGCCGAGGCTCAACTTTATTGAGTGATGTGCGCTGGTTTTAATAAAAGAAATCATAAGGCTGCCCTCCGGCAAGCGTGAAATGCCTACTAGAGGATTCGGTTAGATTCAGATTTTTTTGACTGTTCGCGGGTTCAAAGTAATTGGCGAAATCCTAAAGAGGATAACTTATTTCATAAGAAATATGGTCGTTTGTCCGCCAGTAGTAAAATAGCGATCCGATCTGATTTGAGGATGGTTTGCGCCCATCGAAGCTACTGTAAGTCAGGCCGTGCCGAAGATTTTCTCCGGCATATGTTAGCTTTCCTATGAAGGAGCTACCATTTGCGCCGAGATCGACAACATAGGAAAGTAAAGCTTCAAGGCGGTCGTCCAGAAAAGATGTGCGAATATTTGTAAGTACCAGGTCAGATATAAATGGTCGCGTTGTTTCTTTAGCCAACAATCGTGATCTGTAGTATTCCGCCGTAAACACCGTGTCGCCGAGTGGAACGCCAAAAAAATCTCTTACTGCCGAAAAATAATTGAATCCGGCTGTGATTTGATATGCCGCTGTTGACCGCAGTCCGATGGGGAAACTCTGGTCTTGAATCTTGTTTGCATCAATCGCTGGGAGAACTTGTTTATTTAGAGTGTAGAGACTTTCCGCCTTCATCACCCATTTGCCGAACGTTTGGGTATAGGAAGCGCCTAAAGATGTCTTATCGGCCACCACCTGGTTGACATCCAGTACTAAAGGCTGATTGTTTTCGACTAAAAGTCCACTAATGATTCCCGTAACGTCGTAGTCGGCACCTTTGTAATATAAGAGGGAAATATCACCATCCGGAATGGTTCGATCATATTTAATGGCCACGCTACCTTTACTATCTACGCGGTCATTTGGTTGCAAATTAGAATTGAAAGCAAAGTTGTCAGCTGTCACATACCAATTCTGACCATAGCCTGGTGTAAGTGGCGCTCGACGCCACGGTGCGTAGACAAAGTTCAGTGTTGAGCCGTCGGCCATAAGTGCAAACTTTGCAGCAGGTATGGGCGCTACCTTTGTCTCTTTTTCGCCGATGAAACCCAGTCGAAGGTCCGGCGGATTAAAGACAGCCATTGGATTAATTGAGTCCGCGCTGCCCCAGCCGAAAAGTTGGGATCCGACTTGCAAAAGCCATTTTTCATGTGACTCTTGAACATATGCCTCTTGAACTATCAGCTGATAGCCTTTGCCGATGATTGAACCATTCGGCAAGCTCGTTGGTTTTATGGCATAAGGGTCGTCGATGAATCCAGATTTCGTCATCACATTGCGATTGATCTGAACGCGTACATTCCAGATCAAGCTGGTAGTGTTTAATATGACTTTGGCCTTGTCAGTTAAGCGTAGTTCCCGAGTGGGAAGAAATGATACCCGGTTTTGGTCAACACCCTCGGTTGCGGTTAAGCTCAGATTAGAGCTATGTTGCCACGTCACTCCTGAGAAAATCCCGGCATCATCGGCTCTTACATCCTTCTCTTCGACTGAAGGCGTTGAGGGACCTTGTGAGGCTTCCTCTCCCCCAAGAGCGATTCCGGCTGTACTGATTGCAAAAAATGTCGACAAAAGTCTCGGCCATTGATCGCTCATAAAGCTATCCCCGGGTTTGGTCTGAATACGGTCATTGTCGACAAATTATAAATAATATCAATATCATGCCACGATCACCAGGGAAGCTCAATCGAAGGACTAGCGAGGCCCCAAAAACTTAATAGCCAGGGCATTAAAGGTGCCGGATATTTCGACCGATAACCCTTGTATCTGATGGGGGTTATTTATGCGGCGGAATCTACTGCACGGCTCTACGTCTCAGGCGCACACTTCGACTGTTGGGTGGGCCGCGCTGCTTGTGCTGTTGCTAATGAGCGCAGCGTGCACGGGTGCAAAAAATAGCGATAAAGAGATCACGATTCGTGGTCGTATTACTTTACCTGCAGATGCAAACACTGGGACTTTGCTTGTTGGGGTATCTGGTAATTCCTTCGATGAGATTGCAACTGACCCTATCTCGCATACGTTAAAATTCATCGCCACTAAAGATTTTACCAATTACGAGATCAGAGTTCCTGAGGCTCAGCTGGCAAATATTTCGGTTTTGCAGATTTTTGCAGTATTTCATCGAGAAGTAACATTGACGAAGATTCCTAGCATTAAGAAGGGTGATCTACTCGGTTTCTATCGTAACGAAACTAAAATTGGTCTACCTCTTAATGACCTGAGTAGTAAGACTTTGTACGCTGATTTAGTGGTGAATCGCGAGTTTAAGGATCGTCAGATCCAAATTCCAGTTGAAGTATCAGGCAGCGAGGGACGGACTGCGGTCGGGGTTTATTGCGGAGAAATTCGGAATTTCAATGCGAAGTCACTCGATATTGACAGCCTCATTCATTTTCAGGAGCTTCCCAAATCTCAAGGTCTGCAGTCAGCCTTAATGACATTTTCTTTGCTGCAAGCGAACCAGAATAATCTTTGCTACCTATTCGCGTATAGCGATACTAACGCCAATCAAATTCTCGAGCCAGGTGAAAAATTTGGATTTTACGCCGACAGTAAGACCAATGTTCCCGTGCAGTTCGATTTGAACCTACCGCAAACTGTGCCTCTCAGGGTCACGATAAACCGGACCATACCTGCCGTAAGTTCACAACCGGTGATCATTAAGGGCGGACTCTCTATATCTTCAGATCTACGCGAGAATATTAAGCGCTTTTTTGTCATCGCCGTCCGTCAAGAGGAGATGAGTTTAAGCCCGGAGCAAATTGCGGGCAATATTCTGGCATTTTCTCCTGTCCCTGCTGATGCAACCGATTACGAACTGGATTTGACGGCGGCTGGCGTTTTACCAGGAACTAAAGTCACTACATTTGCAATTGGCGACACCAAAGACCGCGGCCTGCCGGCTCTGACAGACGGTGATGCGCTTGGCCTTGCTATCCAAGACAACGTGCTCATCAATCGACCTGTCCAGTTCGGAGTCAATCCAGGTTTCGATATCAAGATGACCAAGCGCTACTACGATGGCCGAGCTGCCATAAAAGTTTCTCTAGACGGTGACTACCGCGGTCCGATGATGCTGTTTGCCTATGCCGGGTCCTTAAATATGGACTCCTCCGGCCTGGACCCAGATAAAATCGCGGGTTTTACTGGCCTGAAGAAGACTGACCAAAAAGTTCAGGCCGATTTGAACCTCTTCAGTCTAGGGCAGAAATGGCCACTGGACACTTATGTCGTGGCGCTTCTCGACGCGAATGGCAATCAAAAGCCTGATGCTGGGGAGTCACTACTCCTGCCGCTCGATGGTAACGGTGTTCCTATCAAACTGATTGTGAATAACGGCGATCAATTGCAGGCCTCCCTGAACTATGTTTACAACCTCCAAATTCCATCGAATCAAAGCATCACAGTCAGCGGTAAATTCCTTTTCACGTCGCCAATAACTTCGCGGTACGTGCACATCATGGTCGCGCAGGGTGAAAGCTTAGATGAGGTCATGGCTGATCCTCTAAAGCACGTAAAGGCGTCTCAGAAAGTGCCCAGTGTAGCTAACCGCTATCAAATTCCTTTAATCAATACGTCGTTGAAGGCAGGTGATAAGGTTTTCGTCTTCGGCGTGACTTCCGATGGTAATGGCGATTTCCCGAGTTTAGGTGCAGGATCCTTGATCGGTGTTCAGAGTTCGGGCAGCAGTTTGGGCTACGTGCTGAAGGCCGGGGATAATCGCGGATTAGATTTAATTATCGACCGTTCGCAATACAAAGATAAGGTTTCGGTGCTTGGCACTCTAGTCAGTCCATACAGAGGGCCTGTTTTAGCCACATTGTACACTGGAAGCCCACTGGACTTGGTTAATCAGACATTCACACCAGATGCATTTGTTGCAGCCACTGGGGCCGATAAAAATACCGATCGATTTAATCTGAGTTTTAAGACCTTGGTGACTAGTCAACGCCTGCCATTGCGAGCGATTCCATTTTTAGTCGAAGATGCAAACGGCAATAGCCAGGCTGACCCCGGTGAGCGTGTATGGTATTCGCTTGATCCTATGAGCAATGGTCCACTCTCTCTTACCATCGATATTGGCTCTGTATTTGCCTTCGAATATAACCAGTCGCGAGTCATTCCAGCAGTGAGTGGTGTCCCATTGTCCGTGTCCGGCAATATTAGGGTTAGTGGTGCTGGTGATAAAGGTAAAGTCTATGTTTTGGTCCTTGATGGCGACATCCCTTCATTTTCGCCGGATCAGCTTGCTCGCCACATACAAGCTGTCGGTGAAATCAAGCCATCTGGCGGCAGCTTTACCGTCGATTTGTCTCACTCTGAGTTGCGTGTCGGTGATGATGTGTTGGTCGTTGGGTTATATGATCGCAACCCCAGCGCAACTGGATTTCCCGAGCTCTCTACAAACGATTTAATCGGTATTCACTCGGGGAAGACAGCTTTGACTCACCGTCTGGTGGCCGGAGTGAATGATGGGTTGGATTTGGTTATCGATCGCCAGGTCTATGAGGGGCAGACGCAGGTGGCCGGTAGAATTCTCGGGAATACTCCAGACAATCTGATTGTGGCTGCATACGCTGGTGATTTGGAAAGCGTGACATCCTTCGACTTAGACTACAATAAAATTTTGGGCTTCAGTCAGGTCGTTGGTGGTGCCAATGCACGGTACGAGTTGCCGATCAGTCCTATCGGTCAACCCTTTCCGATCAAGGCGTATGTCGTTGCCATCGCGGATACTAATGGAAACCAGAAGCTGGATCCTGGGGAGAGCTTCTTTTTCTATAGTTCCAGGTCAGATCGCGTACCTGAAAAGATCACCTTAACACAGGGACAAGGGGCATCTCTCGACTTGAATCTGAGTTTCACGACTCAGATGCCTAAAGGTAATCGTATGCCACTAGCGGGGACAATAACCTGGCCTGATGCCGAGAAGACGGGGACAGACGCAGCATATATTTTTGTCGCACGCGGTGATTCTCTTGATGGGATTACGCAAAATCCCCTGGGGTCACTCAAATACTTTAAGCGTCTCGATGGACGACCGGAAAATTATTCCCTGACGCTTGAGGATACGGATCTACAGCCAGGTGACCCCGTTCTCGTGGGTATTCTTGTTGATAAAGATAAGTCGTTTTCCATGACGCCCGGAGACCGCGTGGGCATAGGTGGGATAAGTTTGTCCGGATTCACCCAAAAACTGCGCCAAGAAGGTGACGCCAACCTCTCCATTAACGTCAATTTTACGATTTTCAATACCCAGAAGTCTGTCGATGTGGCCATCGCCGCAGGCGCACAGGCCAACTATAGCGGGCGCGTGCTTGCGATTTTGTATGCAGGCGCACTTACTGAACTCGGTTTGGATACAGTCGATATTTCTCAGGTTGTTGGGTTCAAAGATTTTGTGAAGTCCAGTACTCGCGCGTCATTTGACGTGCCATTGCTTCCGACTTCTAAGTTACCCGTAAGTAGTGCGACCCTCATTACTGTATTCGACGCTAATGGTAACGGCGCTCCGGATCCGGGGGAGTTGATTGGATTTAACAGTCCCAAGGCAGGTGGTATGCCTGCTTCGTTCAGTGTCACTGCGGAATCGACCTCGACTCTGGTACTCAATTCTTACTTCCGGCTACCAATACCGTCAGGTATTTCGATGTCTGTTAAAGCAAAGATCGATAGTATTTTTGCGCTGAATACTGCCCAAACGCCGGTCAACGTGGCGATTCTTGCCGAGTCAGGACTTTCCGGTTTGGCTAAAGATCCTCTTTCTTACGTTAAGACATTTAAGACGATCGGATCAGGGGCTAGCGATTTTTATGCTGACCTAAGCAAAACCGATTTAAAACCTGGAGATAGAATCACCGCGCTCGCCTTTAATCAACCGGCTGGCAGCAGTGCTCCGGCAAACCAACTGACGGAGGGCGCGCAGGTTGGCATCCTGTTCAACAGCAGCAATCAGGATACTGCGATTAGTTTGGTGCCCGGCGAAAATGCGCTCGATGCATCAGGTTATACCATGCAAATTAATCGAATATTTTACGAGCACGACGGCAGTGTCGTCGTCAAGCTTGATGGTGGCAGTACCTTATCTATAGGGGATCCTCTGCTGATTGCGGCCTATCATGTGGATACTTCGAGCAATAACTTACTAGCAATAGCGAGTCAGTTATCGAGCATAGATTTTAGTCAGGTGGTTGGATTTTCCCGTATCGCCTACAAAGGCAACGCCCCAATCACGATCCCAATTCTACCAGCACTTACGCCCGGGCTGGTTGATCCTTCAACCCGGAAAATTCGGGACGTATTAATCGCGGCATTTAGCGATTCAAATAACAACGGCAAATTGGACAGTGGAGAGGCGTCGGCAATATATACAGACAATAGTCTTTTTGGCCCTTCTCTTAAAGTCTTAGCACTCGCCCAAAACGCGCTAACGGGTAGCATTACCTTTACCGGACCTTCGGCAAACCTGGGCGGCGTTTTGCTGCCTACACAATTAATTCCAGGCAATTAAATCGCGGTCTCTTTTGTCTGGCGTCGTATCCTAAGTTACTGATCTATTGAAGTAAAAATTATTTTTTTTCATATCGCTTAAGAATTTTTTAAAAAAAACTAAAGAAACGCTTTTTCCGTCCGATAATCCCTC
>CAIWTN010000070.1 GCA_903915625.1 uncultured Pseudomonadota bacterium
GCCACTTTGCTGCGTCAGTCGACCGGAGTAGCTGAGAGAATAATTTGCTGCTAATGCGGCTTCAGCCATCAACGTAAAGCAAAACCAACCGACAACAATCCGTCGGATGACTGCGTTTACGGTGTTGAAAACTGCTCGCCTCATTGGTGCACCCTAAATTCACCCCGAAGCCATCTAACCCACTGATTCCCCTCTTTGTTCACACAAAGGTGATCGGTACTCTGGGTTAAAAGTTGAGGGGAAAAGTTTTTGGCGAGAATTACTTAAGAGTGGCGGGGTGTTAGGGGCTTGCGGGGCGGGGGAATATGACCGTTACAAAGTAGACTCCGGGGCCGAAAAAGGTGGAGGCCTCACTACGGCCCCTGGATCAAGCGTTGTACAGCATATAGAGGGATGTTAGAGCCATGTCGCAAGCTATGGAAATTATCGATTGAGACCTGACGATACTCTTTGATGTTAGGTTTTTCACTCAAGAGTATTTGCACGCTCTTGCCTCGGCGTCTGCTACCGCTTTTAACCTCAATCGGCAGAATTTGGCCGTGCTTGGTGCAGATATAGTCAACCTCTGCCAGGCTTGTAGATTTCTCTCTGACCCAGTAGAAAAGCTCGTTTCGAATTTGTGCGGGACCTGCTGCCAGGATCTCCTGGCCGACAAAACTCTCGACTATCGCTCCACGATTTGCGAACTGAGTCGCAGCATCTAAGATCCACACACCTTGCTGTAAGCCTAGAAGTGACTGTGCTAGCGCTACATCGAGAAAGATCACCTTAAAAACGTCGGTTTTTGTCTCTGCCCCTAAAGGGATGCCGTTAGCGCTGGTATGGTGAACTAAATGTACGACTCCTGCCTTTGATAAAAGTTGCAAAGCTGCCTTGAGATCGCGAGCTTTAATGCTGGGATCGATATGAGAATAGACAAACTTTCGTCCAAGAAGACGCGGGATGGATTGGAACACCGTTTCAACATATTTGACTTGTGCACGACGGGCATATTTCGGAAAGTCCTGCCTGTAATTTTCAACTAAAGTGCTATGCACGCGTGCAACGCTCACAAGGTCCTGGGTCTCTGACCAGACTCGCGTGGCTTCTGGCATGCCTCCTACGGCAAAGTATTCAGATAACAATGACAAAAACTGTTTGTGGGCGAATTCGCTGATTGGATCGTTAACGACATGATCCTCTAGCAGACTGCATAATTCTCTCTGACCGCGCGCCTCCACAAACTCGGCGAAATTCATCGGATACAAATACAAGGATTCGACTCGCCCGACCGGAATGCCAACTTCTTCAATGGCAAATTCAAGTAGCGAGCCGGCCGCGATCACGTGTAGATCGGGCATTTTCTCGTAAAAATAACGCAGCGCCGTTAGCGACTGCGGCACGAGTTGGATCTCGTCGAAAAAGAGGAGCGTCTCACCTGGGTGAATCTCCTGCTGGGTCGCGATTTTAATGTCGCGCACCAGCCGCTGTGGATCAAGACTTCCGGCGAACAGTGACGCCAGATCAGGGCGCATTTCAAAATTGATCTCGACCACGTTGCGGAAGTGCTCTAGCCCAAAAGCACGGACCAGGTAACTTTTGCCCACCTGCCTTGCCCCGCGCACGAGCAATGGTTTGCGGGTGGCCCGGTTCTTCCACTCGATTAAATCCTGTAAACGATGACGCCTCATTTACGGTCTCTTAAACATCTAATAATATTAGAAAAATATTTAATGGCCCAAATACAGCCATTTAGATTGTATTTTATGGCCTTAAATTAGTCTAATTCATATAATTTTTTGGACATAAAATAGGGTTAAAATTTGCGTCAGGGAGGCGCAAAGAGTAGGCCTGGCAGTATGTTCCGAGGGTTCAAGAAAGTGCCTGACCCCGTATACCGTATATTCCGCTTACTGCAGACGAACGATTGTCATCGACGCTACGGACTGCGTGGTTGGTGAGACGACTGCGTAGTTGCCGACATAAATGTTTGGAGAAGTATTGCAGGCAACCTGCACAGTCACATAGTCTGCCGCGGTCAAGGACACTGCTGAGCTGGAGCTGATAACAACGCTATAGCCACCCACAGCGGGGGCGGCGCTAGCAAATGTACCGGCAATCTCGGTAGTGTTATTCTTTACGAGGCGTGCCGTACAGGTGCCACCGGTTGTGCCATTGGACAACGCATTGACCGAGTACGTGATAAGGTAAACGCCGGAGCTGATCACTTGTACCCTCTCCGGGTTGGTAGAGTTGCTGTGGGTAACATTGGACTTCGACTGCTCGGAAGTCATGGGCAAGTCGTACCAGGTGTTTGCGGCAGCTGGCGAATAAGAACTTGCCCGGTAAACTGTGGCATAAGCGCTGTGGGCTGCTGTGACCTGAGTCGTGCCATCGGGAAACTTGATGCCATCCGTGCCGGCGGTGCCAGCGACTTCGAGCTTTGCGCCTGGAGAAGTCGTTCCTATCCCGACGTTGCCGCCACTCGGGTTAAGTGCCAATGACTTATAGGCAGTACCATTCAAAACGGCCTGCACTGAGCCATAATCGCTAGTCGTATTATAGCCTAAAAGAAGCTGCTGAGTGTTATTGGAATTACCTCTTATCATCAACTGGTACGGGACTACTGAAGCATCATCTTTCTGAACTATTTCAAGTCCGGACACATGCAGGTTTGCGCTTGGCGCCGTCGTCCCAATCCCGACGTTGCCGTTTCCTAGCATAGTCATTATGCGGGTAAATGTTGACCCATCTGATGTGTTATCGAAAGTGAAGCCACCAGTACAGGTCCCTTGATTGTTTATGAAATTTGTTCTGCCTATGCCTGCGTCTCGCGTATTCCATCCCAAATAAGTGCCTTGATAGGATGGTGCCGAGTTAGATCCTGAAGTGATATGGACGAAGCCTCCGGCTAAATTCAAAGTGGAGTCAGGCGACGTAGTCCCAATCCCGACATTGCCGGTGTGGAGCAACGTGAGGCTCACTTTTAAACAGTGATTTCAAGCTGAGCGCTTTGGTTTAGTTTTCTTTTGTTGTACAGCCTCGGCCAAGAAAATCTTTATAAGAGCCTGATAAGGCACATCATCTCGGGAGCCAAGAGCTCTTATCTCATTCAAGAGGGCTGTTGGTAAACGAATCGAGATGACTTGCGTTGGAGGCACTTCTGGGAGTTTTAACCCCAAATCTTCGAAGCTTATTGGACTACTGCTATCGATCATCGTAGTTGTGTCGTTCTCATCGTAGTCGGTAATTACAGTAGCCTTCTTAGTTTTCTTTTTCATAAACAGCCCTCTCTTTCTTAGATGCCGGTCGAGCAGTGATAATGCGAACTAAACCACCACGGATCGTAAATCCGATCATTAGAACTCGATTTTCACTACTTCGCGCGTACAGAATAAATCGATCTTCCTTAGATGTAGAGTGCTTCACATCCCTAAAAATTTTGTAGTTTGAATCGAAAAATGCACTTTCTGCCTCTAAGGATGATACTCCATGCTTTATTTCATTTTTTTGCCTGTTCCACTGATCCCAGTTAAATTCAATGACTTTAGGCATTGGATCCCCAAATCAATGCAGTTATAATGTAGTGTAAGACGCTACATCTAAGTTGTCAAATAGTTTGGTCGCCGATGATCGTCCTGGAAAGCCGTCTTAATTTTGGATAAGAACAACTAACTGCCGCTTACCTTATGCTGCTGTCTTAAACCTGGATAAGAGACATGTTACTTGAATTAATAGGTCCAGGGGCCTTTGACGTGGCCGAAGTCACATTCGTCTTGGGTTTATTAGGGAAGGTAACGCTGGAGTTGTTCACATACGTTATGGGCTTCAAACTAACCCCGTGCATCTTCCTACCCATGTGCTGTTCACAGAGAAGTCCGGGAACAGCATATCGCATTGTTTCTGTCAGGCGCCTTCTTGTGCCGGAAACTATTTAATATTTGCACAAAGCAGGAACCAGGCCCAAGTAGTTGCCGTATAGTTAAGCGATCCGCACTGCCATTGGGTCGTCGAAAGAGGTTGATTTTGCGCGATAGCAACAGCGTTATTGGCAGTATAACATCCTCCTGCGATGACCTGCTTGCCTGCGGGGCAGCTAAAGACGCAGTTCCAAACGTTCGAACAGGTTCCAGTCGTCATGCCGTATCCCATCAGGATGTTACCGCCTCCCAAATCAAGACGATCACTAGGCGTCGTGGTCCCTATCCCGACGTTGCCGTTCGGGTCAATCCTCATTTTTTCACTGCCGTTGACAAACCAAGCGTGACGCGAAGAAACTGGGACCATATAATCGAGCTGATACGCTGACACCCCTAGGCCGAAACTGCTGCTAGCGGACTCGTAAATCTTCAGTTTCGGATTCGATCCAGCGGTATTGCTGTACGTTCCCCCCAAAGACAACGTCACTGGTGTAGGCGAACTTGCATCAGCTAGGTTGCCGATTTGTAGGTTGTTAATCGGTGTCGTCGTCCCTATCCCGACGTTGCCTGCATTATAGTAGCCGGCGGTTCCGTTTTGCAGCCACTGGGCGGCGGGACCCTTGGCTAAGTTAAAGCCTTTGCCTGCCGCAGTGAGCTGGGAGACGCTCATGCTGTCGCAATCGCTTATACCAGTGAGCCAGGAGGACCCGTTCCAATAGGCATTACTATTGAACGTCCCTGTATTATTGAATGCAATTGAGAACGTTGGGTTTCCAGTGCGAGATACCGAATAGTAATATAAGCCGTTGGGGGTATAGGGACCCCATAATAGCGGAATCAAGGTAACTCCCGCAGCCGGTGTGGTTATATTGCAAACTATATAGTCTGGGAAATTTGGAATCATAGAATTGTTAGTACCAGCATTGACTGCGGCGGATGTTTGCGTGGTTCCGTCGGGGAATACGATGCCACCGGTAGTGGACTGGATCTTGCCAGCTACGGTTAGCAAATTGGTCGGGGCTGTAGTCCCTATCCCGACATTCCCACTTGCGGTCAAACTCGTAAACGCAGCACTATTTGCCGTTGTTGTACCAATTGCACCGGGATTAGCCCAATTCGTGGTTGGCGTTGAACTTGCCCAAGTCGTGCC
>CAIWTN010000071.1 GCA_903915625.1 uncultured Pseudomonadota bacterium
AAAGCATTTTGTTTGGTCTCCGCTCGGATGGAGACTGGAACTCCGGTGCTCGCGATATCATCACTCAGTCCGAGCCGCGTCATATTGGACGGCGAGGCGACTGTCGCCGCTTCCGCCAGCGCCACGATGCTGTCTGTCGCCAAAGCACCTGGCGGAAACGATACTGCAGCGCCTTCGATCGGACTGCTGCTCGCAACGATATCCTGCGTGCTCGTTGCTGCGGCGATGATTTTCGCGCTTTCTTGGCCACTCACAGGATCGAGCTTGGTTGGTACGGACTCGCGCGCGGCGTAACGGGTGCTGCTTTTTGCTGGCGCGCGATTAAATAGTGACACCTTGGCGCAATTAAGGAGCGCAAGGGTGGCGATGCCAGCCAACAACTTGTTCCGGGATGCTGCCATTCTAATCGCGCTCCTCCTTCACGTAGTTTCGGCTATTTTGGTATCAAACTTAATCGGTGGGGAGGAGTTAGCTCTCAGAAGGGTTGTAGTCCTGGACACATGTCGCCATAAACTCCCAAGCTAATTTGGGTTTTCGGGAACTTTCGACGAATTCTTTACAACACGACTTTTTCGAGATTGGCAAGCAACCCGCTCTTTATGGTTTTTCACTTGAATTATCGGGGTATAAATTCTCCCCCTCAAGTTATGCCTCAGTTTTCCGATACAAAAACTAAATCTGTAACTCTGACAATCAAATTGGTACTCGGGGTTTCCGATGGGCCGTATCCCAAAAACAAAATTTCACCGCATTGAAATAAAACTATTGTTTTTGTTGTGGTTTTTTGTGTTTGTTGCGACAAACCTTAGCTCCGGCGCTACCGCCGCGGCAACGGCCTCCGGCTTCACCTACACTGGGCGCCTCACTCAAAGCAACGGCGCTCCCCTAACGGGCCCAGTCGATCTGCAAATAAATTTTTTTAACACACTGACAGATGGCATTCCGCTTGGATCGTCGCCTTATTTCTTTGCCGCTGTAACGCTAGACGAGGGTCGATTCCAAATCCAAATTCCTTTAACAGGAACCGATATCAATTTGATATTCCCCGATACGAATGCTGACACCTTTATTGAAGTGACCAACGCCACCGATCGCAAAACTTACCCACGCCAAAGATTTTCCTTAGTTCCATACGCGCTAAAAGTTCCAGTAGACGGAAAGACGCTGACCTTCGATAACAACGGACAATTGGCAGTGAAAGATTTAGCTATCGAAAAGATTACGGGTCTTACTGAGGCTCTAGCCGGTAAAGTAGCAACGAATCAACAGCTCGGTGGAGATATCACCGGTTCCTTCAGCGCGATTAATGTGGCCAAGCTACGTGGTCAGGACGTTAGCACGACAGCTCCTAACTCAGGTGAAGTATTAACTTTCGTAGACGGCAAATGGACCCCGCAAAGCTTGGGCACGCTCGCTGTCGGTACGGTCACCGGCATAAGTGCTGAAGCGCCGCTGGCAACAACAGGTCCTGCTAGTTCGCCAAAATTGATTTTGGCCCAAGCCAACGGCATTGCTAGCGGCTACCTGGCGAGCTCCGACTGGCTGACATTCAACAGCAAACAAGATTCCCTCGGTTACACGCCACTAAACCAATCGGGTGGCACTATGGCAGGCACCCTTAACATGGGAGGCAAGCGTCTCACTAACCTGCCGGCGCCCGTCGCAGCAACAGACGCAGTGACCAAACTCTATGCCGATGCGACACTCCTGCACCGAGACGGCTCCGTCCCTCTGACTGGCCCGTGGGCCGTGGGTGACGATCTGACTAATGTTGGTAACATTAATCTGAGTACTCAAAAAACTTTGGGCCTAGGTACCTACGATGCCGATGCAGAGGCGATCCTGATGGCCAGTCTCAAAGAGGATGACCAAGGCAAGACCTGGTTCAGCAGCAATTCCGGGGAAATTAAGTACTGGGATGGGTACACGGCTAAGCCTGTTGGTGTTGCGCGCACAGGGGTCATGAGAATGAACGGCCAAGGTGGCAACGACCAGACCTTAGCTAAACCCGCAATGACTGGCACTGAACCCAACTGGATCTCAGATAACAACACCCACACTCTGCAGATACCTCTGGCTAGTGGCTCTGGGGTGACTGCTGGCTTGATCTCCAACGACGAGTATACGATTTTTCAGAACAAGGTGAACATCGCCGGTGACACGATGACTGGGACTCTCAATCTTCCACCAAACGCTTTAATTGCCGGCAACAATCAGTTGGTCCTCGCCAATAACAATGTCGGAATAGGGACGACTAATCCTGAAGCAAGGTTAGACTACGTCGGTCAAATCAGAGGTCATACTTTTACTGCTCCCGCAAATACCCGAGACATCGACTTTGACAACGGAAATCAACAAACAACTCTACAAAGTGGTGCTGGCTCGTCTCCAATAGAAATTAATTTAGCCAAGGTACTAGACGGGGGTGTCTATTCAATTGCCCTGCAGAATACGCAAGGCGCAACGTACACATTTTCCGGATCCCAGGTTACCAATTGGAAATTTCTTCCTGAAAACGCCCAAACAGTTGCGGGTAAGGATTCAATTTATACCTTCATGCGCTTCGGTAATACGGTTTACGTAACCTGGATGACAGGGTTTTAATTTCAACAATGCCAAATTTCTAAAAGACTCTTTAAAGTCGGCATTGTCCTGACAAACACTGAAAGCACGCTTAGGTTGTCTGTATGCTCAGTAAAAAAATTCCATTAATTTTTCGTATACCAACTTTACTACTGTTGGCAAGTATCGCACTTCGTGCAGAGCGAGGATTTTCCTGGTACGGCGCAATTTGCTCGAGTGGAGGTGCTCAAGGCCAGTCTGGTGATTTCACGGTTTGGTGCGATGGCACTTACTATAGAGGCCTAACTCTATATTACAGCATCAGTGAGAACCTATTCCTCGGGTACATGGGGTCAGATAATTGGACTGGCTACTGGAACGGCGGTGCATTTGCAAGCAAACCCAGATCCGGGAACTATTCTTACTATAATAACGGCGGACAAAATGCTGGGATAAGATTTGTTTGGAGCACAAACAGCGGGCGAAATATCAACACTTATAGCATCAGCGTGTATGGAACGAAAGATCCACCAAACCCGCAAAGTGATTATTCAGCTTCACTAACTGTGCAGCCTAATACTACAAGCGCCTGGACATCCTTTTCCAGCGATCCACAAGGGGCTCCATTGAGTCCCACTTTAGGAGCCGCACCAACAAAGGGAACTCTGGAATGGAGTGGCTCGTCTTTTAGATACACTCCGAATGCTTGGACATCAGGTACGGATTCTTTTACTTATCGCGTGACTGAAACTGTCAGATACCAAACATCTGCTTGGATCACTGTCAACATTACCATTCCGTTTATAAACTCAAGTCCAACTTTTACTCTCGGCAACAGCATCAACATTGATCAGGATTCCCCCGCTCAAACATTGACAAATTTCCTCACCAGTATCTATCCAGGAGATAGCTCTAAGCCTGATGAATGGAGCCAGTCAGTCAGCTTTATCGTTAGCAATTCCAATATGGGCCTCTTTTCTGTCCAGCCGTCTATTAATGCGGTTTCTTTCCCAAACTCAGCCGTAAACAGCAATCTGACATTTACACCTGCACCCTGTAAATACGGCATAGCGACCGTTTCCGTGACAGCGGTTGACAGCTTAGGTTTGGCTTCAGCAGCCAAGAATTTCACTGTAAGTATTGCAAAGGTCAACTATCCGCCTTCAATACAAGCTATCTCGGGGGCTAGTGTCAATTGGTACTCCAACGAAAATGTTGTGCCACTTTACGGTATAGCAGCAGGCAACTGCGGAACTGCGTTAACGGTATCAGCTTCATCGTCAAATCAGTCAATTATTGCCGCGCCGATAGTCAATTACACATCCCCATCTTCAACAGCGCTGATCCGTTTAAAACCTGCATCAAAAACGCCGCCGCAGCACGGTATCTCTCAGATCACCGTAACTGTAAGCGATTCGGTGAATAATCCTCGCACCATGTCATTCCCGGCAAAAGTTCAGTGGGTGAATCTATTACGTAGATAAGGACGACTTACAAACTTGAATCACCACCTTTGGGAAACGGCATCATAAAGCGGGATCCCCAATCACTGGGCGCAGTTTATTAAGTACTTTGATCTATCCAGCCTCTGGAGTAGAAGAAGCTATAAGTTCTCGTTATGAGAACTAAATAGTACTACAGAGGTTAATCCAATGAATTCAAGGGTTTTGACCATATTGATCGTCATTGCTTGCATCGTGGGCTGTGGCAATGAATCCAAGCACAATAAGGACCCTAAAAATGAAGAGGTAGATTCCCTTCGCCAGGAATTAGCCAATAAAAACTTAGAGGTAAAGACTGGATCTACCGAGCTGGAAAGGGCAAAAAAGGAGTTAGCTGAGCGTGAAGTCAGGCTGAATGCAAGTAACGCCATGACTGACAGGCAAGCTGCCGAGCTCAAGGTCCTTGGTCATCAGCTTGAAGAAGAAAAATCGACGGTCGCCGCCGCAAATCAAAAGCTTGCCGAGCAAGAGAAAAAGGTTGCCGCAATTAGTGCGATCCTTGCTAATCACGACAACGAAGTAGCGGCACTCACCGAAGAACTGGCTGTTCAAAGCCAGGCACTAAAAGATGCGGTTACTTCAAGGGATGAAGCATCTGCAAAGCAAGCTGAGCTAACCAAGCGACTCGCCGCAGCCAAGGCTGAACGCGAGAAAGTGGCTGCTGATTTGGTTGCGGCAATTACTGAAAAATCGCGGATAGAAAAATCTCTGGCAGACTACCAAAGAAAAGGCGTGCAGGCGTTTCTTGAAAATGTTGGTCCTGAGACTATGTTTGGTGGTGCCGGGGCTGACGTCGCCGACGCCTTCCCCAGGCGCGACAAAAAATGTGCCGTCGTGATCGATTTAGGACCCGACCTTGAGATGGTGAGAGGAAGCGAACGCACGAGATTGCCAAACTTGAGTGGCTATTCTGTGCTAGCGATGCGCGTTGCTTATCGCAAGATAGCTATTTGCGACGAAGCAAACAAAATTGAAGCTCAAGTCGAGCACGGCCAAGTCTACAAACTATTCGGCAACGGCAATGAGCGGATCTTTGTTGGCGGGCGCAATACCAGCACCTGCGATAAACAAAGCAATGACATGAAAAACAAAAATGTCTTCGGCGGAAGTCCGTTTCAAGTGTGGTCTCCATTCCGTGGAGAGGTGGATGGCATTGAAACTATCGATATTCCTAGTGACGATGGCGCATTAAGGCTACACATGGGAAGCGCGCTAATCGGTGCAGCAACGTGTGCTCAAGCGCTAAATAACGATGACAAAACCGAGCTTGTCACTCTTGCTTGTAAGGTTTTGAGCGGTGCTGAGATTGAGGGAAAAAAAGTCATAAAGGGATGCTTCGCAAAAAAATCTTCATGGGGCCGCGTGAGCACTTATTTCTCCCCCGAGTGAACAGTGACAAAAAATTCCGGTTATGAGGACTTAAACAATGAAAATTTATCTGATGCTTCTTTGCTCCTTTGCCATGGCATGCGGTCGCGGCGGTAATTCAAGAATCAAGGAAGCCTGGAACGATGAAAATCAGCCGAAATTGATCGTCGGCGACGACTTGGTCATTAAATTTAAAAAACTACCAATGTATGGGGAAGCAAAGATGAAGGGCTGGAGCGATAGCTATTGGCCCACATATACTGGTGGGATTAGCTATCGCTGGCTAACGGACAGCTATTCTTACGATTTCTTACCCGATGATATCAGCGGACGACATTTCGATGAGATTTCTCCGGCAGAGAAGTATGATTTGGCAATCGGGCGCTTTGACTTCCCTACCGTCACTGAGGAGAGAGCGAGGACAGAGATCATGAAGACGGTACCTGAGTCCCCGGATTTCGTTCCGGATTTCAAAATCCCAGAGTGGTTTGGTCTCTGCCACGGCTGGGCGCCCGCTTCCCAAAACTTCAAAGATCCTGTTAAGAAAGTAACCGTCAAGGCCCCCAATAACAATACTGTGACATTCTTCCCGTCTGATATTAAAGCTCTACTTATCTATTATCAGCAGTATAGCGGCAATCGTTCGGTGCAGACGGTTTTTGCTGGCGAACGCTGTGATGAAGAATTCAGTAAACTCGAAGAGCGTATGGCGAAAGGCGAGATCACGGCAGCAGAGTTCGAAACTGCCAAGAATTCTCCAGCCTGTCGTGATACGAATCCTGGCACGTTCCATCTGGCGCTCGCCAACGAAATAGGTCGCAAGCAAATAGGCTTTGTCATGGACCGAACTCGCGACAGCGAGGTTTGGAACCAGCCCATAAACAGCTTCAGCAGTGAAATCTTAGACCAAGTCGACCAAGCATCCGAAGGAGCTGCGCCTGGCACGGTCAAAGAGGTCAAGCTAAGCACAAGTGTCATCTACTCAGTCGAGACCAATCCAAGCGCCGATGCCATAGGTGTAGTGGAAGCAGAAAACATCTACGAATACTGGCTGGAGCTCGACAAGCTGGGGAAAATAATTGGTGGCCGCTGGATCACTGAAGATCGTCCCGACTTTATTTATCGGGAATCAGCACCTGTGTTTCAAGGTTATTTCAAGCATCTTGAGCAGATCTATCTCAAATCACTCGAGTGAAGTTAGGCCGCCCCCTCATCGCAAATTCGGCAAGCTCAATGTGCCAGAGCACTATCCGCAACTTTGTTTGGATTCTCTGGAATCACACCGACGCAGCGCGACGACTGGGTGACCACTTCGCCGTTTTTCAGGCGGTTTTGCGCGTCTACCGTTAGATGCACCGTGCATGTGGTGTAATCCACAACCACCCGATCAGCCATACCACGGTGATCGCTGGTCATGACGTGTGGGACTTCGCGCTGCACTTCGTATGTATAAATCTTGCCACCATCGGGCGCGACTGAAGTGCACGTCGGCTCGCCCATCGCTTGAATCAGCGAATCCGCGCGCTCGTTCCGCCACGACTGGAGTCGTTGTTCGGAAGTCTGCGTCGACACGCAGCTCCACAGAAGTGACGTCATTACGATGGCTTGTAAGTTATGTAGTTTAGACATGGTGAGCACCTCCCGAATCAGGCTAAGCCCTCAACAATGCGACGACATTCTTGCCCTCGCATCTGGCCTATCGCCATGCCGTCCGATCAGCTTTAGAACTATTTTTTAACCGTAAACAATTCCTACGTTTTTAGTAGTGTTTCAGATGTGGCTGGCAGAGGCTCATTCGACTGAAGTCACTCGCCTTCTCACTTTAGGTTTGTTAAACACAAAATAGGGAGCATCGGCTGCCTGGCCTCTGGTAGTTACTTGATCTGGCTTGGTTTTTTGGTGGGTCTGACATGAAGAGAGCTGCGCGCGCTGTACCTATGGCTAATTCCTCGATTGCTTTCGCTATCTTACTGGCCTTGAGTGGCTGCGTGAGCACTGCTACCCAGACGCCCTGCGGCGTGCAGGAAGGGCATCTGAGTTATGTACCTGCCCGCATTGCGACGCTGGCTTGCCAGCTGTGGCCGGCAGGTGCCCGCTTTGATTCGTTACCGCTGACTAATGTCGGCGCGCCCGAAACGAAGGCGCTTTGCACCGAATTCGATAACTTTGTGCTGAAGAGCTTTAACGATCAGCCCTACATGAAAGGCTACTCGCCAAAGTTCGTGGCGCAGCAGCTGACTGAGGCTGGTGCCTCGGACCTAGCGAGTAAATTACCAGATGCCTGGGCCCATAGAGGCAGCGACTGCGGCACCTGTGAAACAGTTCCGGCTTTTTATCACGCATCGATTGCTGGTCGTCTTGAGTGGCTCACTTGGTTGAATAATTTAAGCAAGAACGTACGCCATGCAGATGCTGTCTTGCTGCCCTTTGTAACATACGCGTACGAGCGCAGGCTGGATGATCGCGGCTTGGTCGTGGCCGAGCGCGGAGCGGGCGTGACTTTATTACTCGTCGACACAAACAACGGTGCCTTGCTGTGGGCCGGCGGGCGTGAGGCAAGTGTACCGCACAAAGAACTGGCCAATACCCCAGCAGGTAAGGGACCACAATCACCGCCAATGCCAAGTTGGGAAGATGTGTATGCGCGGTTGTTTGCGGAGCCCCTATGGCGTGCGTTTCCCGGGCGCCAGGTGTATTAATAAGGTGCCGCTGACATACGGCAGAGTTGCAGCGCAGCAGGTTGTTGAAGCTCAAACAGTTTGAGGACAGTGGCATGACGACTCCAGCACCGGATAAATTAGCCAAGTTACGCGATGAAGCGCTTAAAGGCGGTGGCGATGCACGCATCGCGAACCAGCACAAAAATGGCAAGTTAACGGCTCGCGAACGCATCGGACTCCTGCTAGATCCGGGATCTTTTACCGAGCTAGATGCATTTGCCAGGCATGATTGCCGCGACTTTGCCATGGACGAAAAGCGCATTCTCGGTGACGGAGTTGTCACTGGCTTTGGCACCGTCAATGGCCGTTTAGTTTATTTGTTCTCGCAAGATTTCACCGTATTCGGTGGCAGCTTATCGAAGACGATGGCGCGCAAGATAGTCAAAGTCATGGAGATGGCGGTTAAGGCCGGCGCTCCTATGATTGGCATCAACGACTCAGGCGGAGCCCGCATTCAAGAGGGTGTCGCCAGCCTTGGTGGTTACGCGGACATTTTTTACCGCAATGTCCAAGCCTCCGGTGTGATCCCGCAGCTATCGTTGATTATGGGGCCTTGCGCTGGTGGCGCAGTCTACTCTCCAGCCATGACCGATGTTGTCTTCATGGTGGACCACACCAGCCACATGTTTATCACTGGTCCGGACGTCATCAAGACGGTGACCGGCGAAGTAGTCACCTTTGACGAACTGGGAGGCTCAGAAACTCATACGCAGCGCAGCGGAGTCGCCGACAAACGTTTCGCCTCCGAGCCAGATCTACTAGCTGCGGTAAAAACGTGGCTGAGTTATCTGCCGTCAAATAATCTCGACGAGGCACCGCGCACTCCCGATCCAGACGCGGATCCAAACAGCCGCGAAGTCATAAGCCGCGCTGAGCGCAGCATAGAACAGCTAGTCCCGCTGAATCCAAATTTGCCTTACGACATGGGCGAGGTGGTACGCGCGGTGGTCGATCCGGAAAGCTTTTTTGAGCTCAAGCCAGAGTTTGCTCCGCATCTTTTAACAGGGTTTGCCCGCCTCGGCGGTCGCTCCGTCGGCATCGTCGCCAATAACCCAAATCACCTGGCTGGCGTGCTCGATATCGACGCCTCGGTAAAGGGTGCTCGCTTTGTCCGCTTCTGCGATGCATTTAATATCCCGCTAATCACCTTCGTCGACGTACCCGGCTTTCTGCCAGGTAGCGATCAAGAGGCTCACGGCATCATCCGCCACGGCGCTACGTTGCTCTATGCCTTTGCCGAAGCAACTGTACCCAAGCTCACCGTCATCACGCGCAAGGCGTACGGCGGAGCCTACGATGTGATGAATTCCAAACACATCGGCGCCGACCTCAACCTGGCGTGGCCTAATGCCGAGATTGCGGTAATGGGTGCTAAGGGTGCCTGCAGCATCATCTTTAAGGGCGAGATCAGCAAAGCTGCCGATCCAGAAGCCAAGCGCCAGGAAG
>CAIWTN010000072.1 GCA_903915625.1 uncultured Pseudomonadota bacterium
GAATTGGTTCCCTGAGGGCAGTGACGAGCCCAAGCCCAGAAAGCCGCGTGCTCCCAAGTCACCTACGTCTGGCAAACCCGCAATCGAGGTTGACCAAAGTGACGATCAAGGCGACGACGACGACGAAGTAACTCAGCAGTCCGATATCTAATTGCCCCAGCCTTAACCCCAGGGGCGCAGCCAGCTACGTTTGCGCTTTGGGGTAGGACAAGGGGATTTCTCCGCAGCAGACATCGCCCGACGCTCCAAATAGCTGAGCTTATCGCGTAATTTTGCCGCAAATGACTCCTGCCACCAGTCTATTCGATCGATGATCAATGCGGTCATTTTGACGGCATCATCGCTACCAGCCAATCTAGCCATACTTTCATACGGGGTCCAGAGCTGCCGCTGGGTCACACACGACAGCTGTGATAACGAGACATTGGCCTTACCTGACCACGATAATACTGTCAATTGATCCGCTTGGGTCATAAGAAAGAGCGATGAAATTAGAAAAGTCAGCGCATCATCTAGGGTAGACTGCTCACATGCCCCCGCTTCTGGAGCAGAAACAAACAACCAAAGACATTTAAATGTGGTTTCTATCAACTGGACCTCAGCTGCTAGCAGCTCTGGACCATCCGTCAAGTTGAGCAACCATCTCCCATATACTGTCAACCGGCTGTGTTGGCGCTTGCCCCGGATCGGAACGGGAGCCGCAAAAAGCCCAACCGGTCGCACGGTGCTCATGCGTTCAAAAGCGCATTTTTGCTCCGATTCCCAGCCTTCCTCGTGTAACCAGCGAAAGGTCGAAGTGGTGAGTGAGCTTGCTGAGAGTGAACCACGTGTTATGATAAGACTCTACCCCCGTAATCGAAAGACCCACCGTTGGACACAAAGTGCACCTCTTCTGGTTACACTTGGATTGGCACGGCGATGCCTTCGTATTACCATCTATTCACATAGCCCATGGTCCACGAGATCTTGCTGCTTGTCAAAAGGAGGCTCTCTTGTTCAAGGTAGACAAATCTGCGATCGGTAAGTCCGGGAAGAAAGTGGCCCACGGCCGGGACTCCGGGGCGGTGACTATTCTAACGAGTGGCTGCCATTTCTCGGGCAAGCTTTATTGCCGGGGTGCAAGCCGCGTTGGTGGTCGTATCGAAGGCCAAGTCGTTTCCGAAGGCCTTCTAATTATCGAAGAGGAAGCGATCATTACCGCCGAGATCAAGGCGGAGGAAGTCATCATACAGGGACGGGTAGAAGGTAAGCTTCAGGCGTCCGGTCGAGTTGAATTGGCAGCGACTAGCTTCTTTACCGGCGACATTTGCACACCGGTACTAGTAGTTCGTGAGGGAGCTCAGTTCAACGGCCAGTCGACTATGATGCGGAAAGAGGGCGCCACTGCCGGCCAGGGCAAATCACACCGCCCTGTAGCAAACGGCAAGCTCAAGAAAGAAGGTGCGCTACCAGAAGTAGGCAGCGACACTCGCATGGATATAACTGTGCACTCGACTCCGGAAGTTAATGTCCGAGCACTTTAGCATGTTAGCCCGCTCTGTGGCGGGCGTGAACCCACTCTCACTTCCCAGGAACATGGCTCCGCTTGCTCCTGCCGAGCAACCGTGGGAACAGCTTGTATTTAATGAGCCAGGCATAGGCAAGCACCAGCCCAGCGCCGTACTCGTGCTTTTCATCCCTGGTGCAACGCCTAATGCCCCAGCCGAATTGCTGCTTACTCGTCGAAGCACCAAAGTTCGCTCACACAAGGGGCAGGTCAGTCTCGCTGGTGGTCGACGAGATCCAGAAGACTACTCACCAGCCGCTACGGCTTTACGCGAGCTGCAGGAAGAAGTTGGGGCTGAGAAAGACTCCGTAAGCGTCATGGGCATGCTTCCTGCCATCCGCGCGCTCGACGGAACCCCCATTTACCCGGTAGTTGGTGTGGCGCCTTTCAAAAAGGATAGCCTAAGTCCTTCCGCAGACGAAGTCGCAGGAATCCTGACAGCACCCTGGCCATACTGCGCCCGTAGCCAAGCGCAATTATTCAATTTCAATATCTTTGGCAATTGGCGTCAATCTTGGATATTCAGCACTCCCCAAGGAAATATCTGGGGATTAACGGCGATGATTCTTTACAGTGCTAGTCTGGCCTGAACTGCAATCTTCGGTTATAACCATAGTCTTAACTGCAATCAGAGATACCGTCCAACGTCTAGGCTCGAGGCTACTTTCTATGAATTGGCAGAATAGTAAATCCTTTCTCTTCTGTGCTCTTTTAACGCTCAGCTGCACCAAAGAGACTCAAAACCGCATCTCCCACAGCTTCCAAAATTGGACCGGAACGAACGGTGTCCTCGATGTCGTCAGCGAGGGCAAAGTGATGTATCGCTTTATTAAAATCGACAAGCTCACGACAGCAACCGCAACTAACGACCCGACAAGTAGCAGGCCTTACCGCTTTGGCTACGGAGTATTCGATAAGAACTTCAACTACAAGCAAGACGACGACGAAAAGAAGCTTTATTTTGAAGTCAGCGACTACTCGACCAATTACGTCTTTTACGAAAATCCGTACGAGGACTAAGTCGAGTATCGCCGTCTTTGCTTTCCAAGCTGGTACCCCTATGTGGGATTAGCTTGCTTAAGCAAAGCTTCGAGTAAGTGCCTATGGTAGACCCAAGGTAAGTCATGCCCCTGACCTACCACAATCTGGTAGGTGACCTTAAAGCGGCCATTACTTGCCAGCGAGTCATTGAACGATTTTGCTTGGGATATGGGCACAACTTTGTCATTGGCGGCGTGGTAAATAATAACGTTTGGTGGCAGTCCATTTAAGTCGTAGGCCACCGATCTATCTTCGAAGGCTTTCTCGCCCCCAGTCCTTTTGATGGCTGCGAGATCAGCGCGCAAGTACTCATCGCCCGTGGTTCGCAAGGCGTCGTCGTAATCATAAACGCCCCCACCAAGGACAACGGTGGTGACACCTTTCAAATGCTTAGCAGCTAGAGTCGCGGCTGCAGCTCCTGTGTCATATCCCCAAATAGTGGTCACGGAATGCGGCAAGTGAGCAGCCGCCACCGCCTCTGGCACCACAACTGCGATCTCTACTAAAGATGCTCCCCCGATAAAATCAGGCGCGCCATCTGAGCCGCCGTAACCGGGACGGTTTACGGCTACAACGTCGTACCCTGAGGCCAAAAAAGCCTGCGCAATCCA
The DNA here is from genome assembly GCA_903915625.1 of uncultured Pseudomonadota bacterium. GTDB lineage: Bacteria > Bdellovibrionota_B > Oligoflexia > Oligoflexales > CAIYRB01 > CAIYRB01. The sequence goes on from CAIWTN010000072.1 coordinate 3,199, forward strand.
TCCGGAACAAAACTTAGCTTTATCGTATCCTGCCCGGTCACTATGCATGATTAGGGCCGTAGCCTTGGTACCACTCCCCTGGCAGGTCATCCACTCCCCATGGCCGATAGTCTTATTGTAGGAAAAAGAAACGATTCCCTGAGCCGCCGCAAAAGCCTGCCGAGTAAACTCCGCCTTTACGGACTGAGATACCTCTAACTGCTTACTCGGCTCTGCCGGCAAACTAGCGCAAGCACTAACCAACAGAAAACCGGTGACGGCTAACACGGGTGACCATGACATGCGTAAGTACCTCCAAATCAAGACCCTCAAGTGGGCATAAATACAACAGGCATGTTCGAATCGAAACGCATGGTCACACCCTTAGCGGCGAAGGCTTCCATGATGGCAAAGTAAATCGCCTGACGAGAATCAGCGTAATCATTAAACGCCGGACTCTTGGTGTTGTAGGCCACATCAAAAATCAAACCGCAGCCGCTGATATGAGCAAGCTTTGCATAATCCAGGGTAACGTTAGGCTGTTTGCTAATGATATCAGCTATAAGAGATGGAATCTCCTTCAACACAGCTAGGGGCGTCAGCGGGTGCACATGAAGCTTAAGCTCGACGTAGCGCTGTTGCATCTTCTTGAAGTTACGAATCCGCGATTTCGTCAGATCAGAGTTAGCGAATACCAGCAGCTCGCCGCCGACACTCCGCACGCGAGTCGTCTTCAGACCTATGTGTTCCACCGTTCCCCGCAACGTATCAACCGTGATGAAATCCCCAACCTCAAAAGGCTTGTCTAAGGAGATGGCGAAAGAGCTAAACGTATCACCCAGAATAGCCTGTGCCGCCAAAGCAATCGCAACGCCACCAATACCTAAACCCGCGACAAAGGTCGAAACATTGAAGCCCGCGTTATCGAGAAAGAACAGAATCCCAGCCACCCAAATCGAGATCCGCACCAAGGTAGTCAGATTATTATTCGTATTACGAATGACTGGATCGACAGCACTAAAGCCGCCACGGTAAAAATCGATCAGAATCCGCGCTAATTCACCGGCCAACTGCACGAGCTGTAGGGTAACCGCTGCAACAGTAAGCAGCGAGATGCCATGGTCCAACTTGGCACTCAGCTCGAGCGGTTGAGTGGCAAAATAAAACGCGATCAACGGCAGAATATGAGGTTTTACTTGATGCGCCAGCGACAGCCCTTGCTGCCAAAGACTGCCGGGATGCTCGGTAGCTAGACGCTCCCAGCGCTTCACTAAGTGATGCCAAGCAAAATACAAGAGTGCCGCATAGAGCACAAAGGTTATGCACGCTACTAGGTAGGCGCCCAGGGCGTTACCAAACACTTCGGCGCCGAACCACGGGAGCTGATGCGTCAGATCGTAATCAAACAGCTCGGCCAGAGTGTCCGACAGTGTCTTGATCTCAGCGAGTTTCTGCGGCATACCTACAGCCATTGATGGCATCCCTGTGAACGGTCCGTGCCGGATACAAGACTTTCCAATATAGCTAACACAGCAGCCTTTGCAATGCGCATGTAGTTCGGTACACTTCTTAAAAGTGGCGAAGGCTGTGGGGCAATCATAGCCTAGATTTTATCGCGGAGCAGACAAAATGGCAGTTGATGTAAAAGTGCCGGCAGTTGGCGAATCCGTCCAAGAAGCAATGATCCACAAATGGCACAAGGCCACCGGCGAAGCTGTCAAACGCGACGATGTGCTGATGGAGCTGGAAACGGACAAAGCTACCGTCGAAGTAACGGCAGAAACGGACGGTGTGCTTGAGATCCTCAATAAAGAGGGCGAAACCGTCTCAATAGGCCAAGTTGTGGCCCGCATCGACGCAACAGGAACAGCAACCAAAGGCGCAGCTGTAAGCAAGGGAGCTGGCGCAACTCCCCCTGCTCCCGTTAAGCCCACGAGCTCTGGCTCTGAACCGATCATGATGCCGGCCGCCCGTCGCCTAGTTGAAGAAAACCAACTCGATGCAGCCGCTGTCGCGGCAACGGGCAAAGGTGGCCGCCTAACCAAGGGCGACGTTCTCCAACACCTCGAAACAGGCGCAAGCGCTGCAGCCAAACCAGCCGCTCCTGCGGCCAAGGGTCCTCCCCCAGCACCCGCCGTCAAATTGCCGCAACCAAAAGCAGCGAGCGGCACTCGCGGTGAACGGCGCGAGCCGATGTCGATGCTCAGGCGTCGAGTCGCTGAGCGCCTGATTCAGGCACAAAGCACAGCAGCGATCCTGACTACGTTCAATGAAGTCGACATGAAGGCTGTCATGGATCTGCGCAAGCAATACAAAGACTCCTTCAAAGATAAGTACGGTATCGGCCTAGGCTTTATGAGCTTTTTTGTCCGTGCTGCGATTGAAGCTCTGAAATCTTTTCCAGCCATCAACGGCTGGATTGAGGGCAACGAGATCGTCTACCACGACTACTACGATATCGGCGTCGCCGTATCTGGTGACCGCGGCCTAGTCGTGCCAGTTGTTCGCGATGCCGACAAGCTGAACATGGCCGAAATCGAACAGTCCATTGCTTACTATGCGGGGAAAGCTCGTGACGGCAAAATTACCGTCGATGATTTAAATGGTGGCACATTTACGATTTCAAATGGTGGCACCTTTGGGTCTCTGCTATCGACACCGATCCTCAACCCGCCACAAAGTGCGATTCTCGGGATGCATAAAATCGAGGAGCGCCCGATTGCCTTGAACGGGCAAGTGGTCATCAGACCAATGATGTACCTGGCACTGTCCTACGATCATCGCATTGTCGACGGCAAGGAAGCAGTGCAGTTCTTAGTCAAAATCAAAGAGATGGTTGAAGATCCGACCCGACTACTGCTGGGAGTCTAAGAGAGATGGCTGATCAGGAATTTGACGTAATCGTTATTGGCTCAGGTCCCGGTGGCTATGTATGTGCGATCCGTGCTGCTCAGCTCGGACTCAAGACAGCTTGTGTCGAGTACGAACAATCTTTAGGTGGCACCTGTTTAAACGTTGGCTGCATTCCCAGCAAGGCGCTGCTGCAGTCAAGCGAGCACTATGCACATACACTCCATGATTTGGCCAAACACGGTGTCAAAGCCGAGAAGGTTAGCCTCGATCTGCCGACCATGCTCGGCCGGAAGGATGAGGTAGTAAAAGGCCTCACCCAGGGTATTGCTGGACTGTTCAAAAAGAACAAAGTTACCTGGCTCAAAGGGCGCGGTAGCTTTGTCGACGCCACGACCGTCAAGGTCACTGCAGCGGACGGTTCCGCCACAACTTACAAGACTAAACATGCGGTGATAGCTACCGGTAGTAAGCCTATCGAAATTCCACCGGCGAAATTTGATCGTAAGTTGATCATCAGTTCGACCGGAGCTCTAAAGCTGCCTGAAGTACCCAAGCATCTAATCGTCATTGGCGGCGGAGTCATCGGCCTAGAAATGGGCAGCGTCTGGCTCCGTCTAGGGGCAAAAGTTACGGTGATTGAGGCTATGAGTACGATCCTTCCTGGCCTCGACAGCGATCTCACGAAGGGTCTATTGAAGATCCTCCAACGAGAGGGGATGAATTTCCACCTCGACACTAAATTAACGGCAACGTCGACGGGCAAAGATTCAGTCACAGCTACCTGCGTTAAGCCAGACGGGTCGACCCTAGAGATCAAAGGCGACCGGATGTTAGTGGCAGTAGGCAGACGCGCTAACACCGAAGGCCTGGGCTTAGAAAATCTTGGGTTAAGCCTCGAAGCTGGCGGCAAAGTACCGGTAGATTCGCATCTTAGAACTTCAGTGGCAAATGTATGGGGTATCGGAGATGTGATTAAGGGCCCAATGCTGGCTCACAAAGCCGAAGATGAGGGGATCGCCGTGGCTGAGCGGATTGCCGGCCAGGCGGGACATGTAAATTATGAGGCAATTCCTTGGGTTGTCTATACTTGGCCAGAACTTGCCAGCGTTGGGATCAGTGAGGACGCTGCCAAGCAGCAAGGGCTAAATGTTAAAGTTGGAAAATTTCCATTTTTAGCAAATGGCAGGGCTAAAGCTCTTGGCAATACTGACGGATTCGTTAAGATTGTGGCCGACGCCAAGACTGATCGGATTGTCGGCGCGCACATCTTGGGCCCCAATGCTTCTGAGCTAATCGCTGAACTAGCCGTAGCTGTAGAGTTTGGAGCCAGCGCCGAGGATATTGCAAGGTCCACTCACGCCCACCCAACTTTAGCGGAGTGCGTTAAAGAAGCCGCACTTGGTGTCGATAAACGAAGTATACATATATGACGCCTGTAGCTGGGGCGTCACCGGGTTAAAGGACCTCAGTTATGACGCAACAAGACGCCTCAGGCTCACCTCGATTCAGTTTTGCCACTGGCAACAATGTCGCTTATCTCGAGCAACTATATGCGGCATTTAAACAAGATCCGGCAAGCGTCGATCCGAGCTGGCGACAGTTCTTCGAAGGCTACGAATTTGCCGCTTTAGGCGACACTATTGGAGGCGGTGGCGGCGGCGAAAGTCCGTTCACGGCTAGGGTTGAAGCATTTATCAATGCGTACCGACGCCTCGGACATTTATCGGCGCACCTGAGTCCGCTTGCTCCAGCACCAGGTATCGCAACGGACATGTTGCCTGAGTCACACGGCCTGAAGGACGTCGACCCACAGCAGATGTTTAATCCAGCGAACTTGCCCGAGAAGGCAATGAGCTTTAAAGACATCAATTCACTTCTTACTGCCACCTATTGCGGTCGAATCGGCGCTGATTATCGGGAAATTAACGATATCGGCATCGTCACATGGCTACAGGACCAGATGGAAAGCTGCCGCAATCAGCCGCCAGTAAGCGCGGAAGTGAAACGCCGCATCCTAACCAAACTGACGCAGGCTGAGGGATTTGAACAATTTCTCGGCCGCCGCTACATCGGCACCAAGAGGTTCTCCCTAGAGGGCGCTGATGCGTTTATCCCACTACTCGATTTAATCACCGCCGATGGCGCCAAAGCCGGTGTGGAAGAATTTTGTTTAGGCATGGCCCACCGTGGGCGTCTCAATTGTCTCGTGAACTTCCTCGGCAAGAGCTACGAGCTCATGCTTAAAGAATTCGAGGGTACGGAGTACAACGCTTACGACATCGATGGCGATGTGAAGTACCACATGGGCTTTGCTAGCGAAGTGGTCACGATGAATGGCGACCGGGTACGTCTATACCTGTCTCCGAACCCGAGCCACCTAGAGATCGTCAATCCAGTAGTCGAGGGATTCGTTCGGGGCCGTCAACGCCTGCTGAACGATCACGACCGCCATAAAGTCTTACCAATTTTGATGCATGGCGATGCCTCATTCATGGGCCAAGGCACAGTCTCAGAGACACTAAACTTATCCGGCTTGGCTGGTTACTCGACTGGCGGCACGGTACATATTGTCATCAATAATCAGATCGGCTTCACCACAGACCCGCAAGAAAGTCGCTCGACGACCTATAGCTCCGATATCGCCAAGATGGTGCGGGCACCCGTTTTACACGTAAACGCTGATGATCCGGAAGCCGTGATCTGGTGTGGCCGTTTAGCACTGGCGTACCGGCAAAAATTCCAGCGTGATATTATTATCGACCTCGTCGGTTACAGACGTCACGGCCACAATGAAGGTGACGAGCCCGCTTTCACACAACCGCTCATGTATAAAAAAATTGCAGCACATCCGACCGTTTTGAAAATCTATGCGGATAAGTTGGTGGCTGAAGGCACGGTTGATGCAGCGACCGTTGAGAAAGAGGCGAGCAACTTCCGCGACCGCATGCAAGCAGCCTACGATGCCGTTCACGGCAAAAAATCGCCGCAAATCCCTGCTCCCGTGATTCCGGCAGGTCTGCAAAAAACGCTAACTTATAAAAAAGCCAGCCGCGAAGAAGTTGCCCAACCCGTAGCAACTGGTGTCAAAGCTGCTACTCTTCGTGCAATCGTTTCTAAAATCACCAAGGTACCCGAAGGGTTCACACTCAATCCAAAGCTTTCGCGGCTGCTAGAAAATCGGCAGAAAATGGTCGAGGGCCAAGGCGCCATTGACTGGGGGCTAGGCGAACTTCTCGCTTTAGGATCTTTGGCACTTGAGGGACGTCATGTTCGCTTCACAGGTCAAGATGCGCAGCGCGGTACCTTTACCAGTCGACATGCTGTTTACACTGACTTTCAAACTAACGAACGCTACGAAGCACTAAACTACCTAGATCCGAAGCAGGCCACCGTCCACGTCATCAATAGCCCTCTTTCCGAGCAAGGCTGTCTTGGCTTCGAGTTTGGTTACTCGGTCGCGGATCCAGACGCACTAGTTGCTTGGGAAGCACAGTTTGGCGACTTCGCTAACGGCGCCCAGATCATTATCGATCAATTCTTATCCGCATCAGAAGCCAAGTGGAAGCAGACCAGTAGCCTGATCATGCTATTGCCTCATGGACATGAGGGCCAAGGTCCGGAGCATTCGAGTGCGCGCCCTGAACGCTTCCTACAACTTTGTGGTAATTTAAACATGCAGGTGGCCATCCCAACGACACCTGCACAGCACTTTCATGCCTTGCGTCGTCAGCTGCACCGCGACTTCCGCAAGCCACTCGTGCTAATGACTCCAAAAAGTTTGCTACGCGAACCACTATGCGTATCGCCAGTCGCTGATTTTCAAGACGGTCGATTCCATGAAATTTTGGATGAAACCAATCCAACGAAAGCAGATGCTGAACGCGTCATATTCTGCTCCGGCAAGATCTATTATGACCTCATCAAGGCCAGGACTGAACAGAGTCAGTTTGCCAATGTGCCCGTGATCCGACTTGAACAACTCTATCCGTTCCCATATGGCCAAATGGAAGCCCTACTCACCAGCTATCCAAAACTTTCAGAAATAATTTGGACGCAAGAAGAGCCACAAAATATGGGGGGCTGGAACTTCGTGCGAGGTCGCCTGCTTGAAGTCCTTAAGCCAAGTCAAAAGCTAAACTACGTGGGCCGCAAAAATAGCGGCACACCGGCTGAAGGCTCTGGTAAGGCACATGAAGCGGAGCAAAAGCGAATTATTCAAGATGCCCTAGGCCGGGCGGCCGGCACCCTTGCGCAGGTTGCCGCAACCGGCAAGTAGTATTGATGAAATCGCAGGGGAATATGCTGCCAAGACTGGCTACCGGCAAGACTTGGAAAATCCCTAAAGAAAAACAAAAAACCTACCGATAACTCGCTCCGACACCTGTTGATCAGGCTAGGAGCATTATCATGCCTAAAATTGATATTAAGCCACCTGAAAACAATGAAGTCGGAGACGTAGGAGAGGTCGAGGTTTATCACACGATGGAACCCACCGAGTCCCAAGCCAATAAGAACTATCTGCAACGAAACCCCTATAGCTTGGTCATGCCCTGGGAATCTCGCTGGCCTTCGGTACCCAAGATGCCGAATTATCCTGCTGCCATGATCGAAGATGCCCGCCTCGCCCAAAATACCAAAATGAACATAAAGATGATGATTACCGACCCCAATTATTTCAAACGCCTTTGGCTTGAAGACAGCCGCACGCAATATGTGGAGGGTTATTTAGAAGATCAATTCAATCGCAGAAAACTATTTGAAAAGACGGACCTTCTACACATAAAGCTCGAGTTTGATCGGATGGCCGAGGATCGACTTAAGCAACACCAGTTGATACTTGAAGGTCGGGCTGCTGTATTGAAGATCAGGAACCAAAGGCGGGAAAGCTGATGGCCATAGCCATGTAATCATCTCGTAATTTAATAAATTCAGATGCTTATTGGACGGAAGCTGAGCATCCATCTAAAATAAAGCCAAGACTCAACACGTCACAGAGCCGAGGCTTCACCATATGGTTGCGCATCTATCTCGTCTATGTTGGTTTGTATTATTCTTGGTCTCTTTGACGAGCTGCCGCTCCACGGTCAGTAGACTGCAGGAAGTAGAGCTACCTCCTGGAGAGCCTATGGCTGACAGCCTACGCTATATTGGCTTTGCCCAATCAACTCCAGGTGCAAATAAAATAGCTACTATTTTAGATTTGATAAAAACCAAAGCAAGCCCAAATTCAACTAAATACGCTGGTGTTTTGCGTTTGATGTTAGGTGGATTTGCGAGTCGCGAATATACATCGCTTTATTTTTCTGAAATCTCATTCGACCACCGCACAAAGGCTCTGAAATTTGCCGGCGGTCCGGAGGGGATCAATATCGCGCCCGAGACATTTTCACCTCAGATGCTACGAGCTAAAATTAGCTCATCTAGCGACAAAACAAATCTAGTCTTAGAGATGAAGCCCGAATCGGATACATCAGTAATAACTCTAACTACAGAAATATTCCCACAGTCTACAGTCATGAGACCTATAACAGGCAACTATAGCGCTAATTGCCCTGGTCAGATGACTGCTCTGCAGATTGAGGCAAGCAAATGGCGCAAACCTCCCGGAGGCGGTCCATTCTCGGACATCCGATTAATTGGTCGTAGCGGCAAACCAGACGAAGAACTCTGCGGTAAAAATCAAGTCTGTGTGAAAGAGTCCTTCAGCTCCGGAACCATCAATCCCACCGCAAGTAAGGTAACCCTCAGCAATGCTACATTCACTCGGGGCTGCACCACCAACGGGCAACAATTGATTTGCGATGGCTGCGTCACAACCTACGATCCGATCTCTCCACATTCATCGATCGATTCCGCAGTGACTTATAATAGCCATAAGCGTCCGAACCATTTGCCGATCTCTCAAGCTGACGAGGCTAATCCAGGGCTACCACCGATAGGCGAATATTATGGCTTCTTGCATCACGAACAGACTAACTCCTTTCAATTAGTCGCCCTAGACCTGAGAACCGCACAGCAAATACATGCAGCAACTGCATTAGTTCCCACAGGGATCCGAATCGAAGCGATAGGCACTGTCTATTTCGGCGAAGGGGATTCAAATGAATTCATCACTTATCATTTCAAACCAGTCCCTTGGAACTCGCAAAGTCTATTGCCGCTGGTACTAGATGGTGACTCTGAGGCCTTTGTGGTGCTGGATAATATCCGCAATGGTCGACTAAGCGGTGTCTGGTACGCCAAAACATTCGGAAGAGTTGGCACTGTGGAGCTGCAAATTAACAACGTGCCCCCGCTTCCAGCAGGGAGTCACCTCATTGAAAAAGTGTCTGGGCACTATAAAGGCAAAGACAGCGAATTTGAAGTCATCACAACAGCCAACCTTTCCGAAGAGGCCGATGATTTTTATCCATTGAAAGTTGTGGGCTGGGCACGCGACCCCGAGGAAAAATCTAGACGTCGAAATATCGTTGATGGCAGTTTTGATTTCTACACCAATTCCTACGCATTTCGACTAGATGACGGGCGCATGTTAGTGGGCAGTAATACGCCCAACGGGCTAGCATTACATTGGCCGACTAAGCCACGGTACGGTGCGCCACTTACTGGCAGCGTGCAGCTTTTTAAGCAGTCTCTCTAATCAGTCGCCTACTATTAAAGACGAAGATTAGATACCGCCGTGCAAGCGCGGCTTGATGGCGGTCTGCCCCTACGACGTTCGAGCGTAACTTCCTGAAGTAGCTTTCGTCGACAGTGCGGAGGTTCACATCGCCACCAAACCACACATGCTGTGCGGCTCGAGCCCAGCTAAAAGCAAGACTCGATACATTAAGCGTAACCAAGCCTAGGCTGGGAGTCCATACCTAGATGAGAAAAGAAATGATCTAGAAAGAATGATCGATAAAGACTCGATCAAAAAATCTAGGCTGACTTCTTCACATTGCCCTTAGCCGGCAATTTTGACGCAGCTACCTTGCTCGCAGCAGCGTTCTGTGACGGAGCCATGTGAGCGCAGCATTGGATATCCCAACCCTTAGCAGATGCAGCTTTGAAGCTGGACGGGGCATTGAGACGCCATTCTTCACGGGTCGTGAAACGCCTTGCTGCATGTTGGCATGTTTCAAGAGTCCACCGACTTTTCTTCTTCTCCTTCCTTAAGTGTTCGGCTGGAGTTTCGCTCACTGTTTCCGCTACGACCGCAGCTGCAGCAGCGGCTTTCTTCGCATTCTTATTCTCTGCCATAATACCTGCCTCCTTAGCTCCCACCTCAATCGAGTGGGTAGGTCAGGTATCGTCTAAGCAAAGTGCGACTTGAGAAAAAAATGCCTAGTTACTCGTAAGACCATGTAAAGTCTTATATTTTTTCGCATCATCAAAAGAATGCAAAGACGGGCACTAGGCAATTAATTCCGCGTCGATTCCAAATCTGAGAGCCATGGCGCGCAGTGTGCCGTCCTTGCGAGCGGCATTAATGACCGCATCAACCTCGGCACAGAGCTGCAACCGACTGCGCGGCAAAAACAGAGCGATGTCGTGACGCTCTAATTCCCGCCAGGCCGAGAGCGGGTGAGCCTTCAAAAGAATCTTGCCCTCAATGGCATCCGTGACGATGCAGTCAGCACCCGCACCAATTAGATTGGTTAATTCGCGATTATTATCAGTTGTGACCACGATGTGGTGAGGAAACTCGCGGCGAACGACGCCCTCGAGATAGCCACCCTTGTTCACACCAATACGCAGACGAGGGTCGTCTAAAGCTGAGCACAAGTGACTGTCTCGCGGCCCGATCAAAATGGCGCGGTTACGAAGATATGCCTCAGAGTACAAACCTAGGCTGCTCCTGGCGCAAGTCACCGTGACACCCGAAGCAATCATGTCAAAAGCAGGATTATCCGCCAGACTACTCTGCAGTAAAGCTTCAAAATCTGTCCAAGAAAACCCCATAAACTGCACCCCGAGACCCAATTTACCGGCGATTAATTGCGACAATTCGATATCAAATCCGTGATACCCGTTTGTACTTTCGCTGCTAAACGGAGGGTAGTCACCACTAGTCGCAATTCGGAGCATGGAGCCGCGAGCTTCTGACAAAGTAATCTCCTTTGCGACGCAAGTTTACCCTTAATGACTGTACTTAAACTAAACTACAACATAACAGCTGGTAAAGGACCAGATCACGTCTGAGACCAACCGAAGGGTGCACATATGAATCATGACTTTGATATCACAATCTATGGCGCGACTGGGTTTACTGGCACATTAGCTACTCGCTATTTAAGCGACGGCGCCGTGGACCATAACGAGCTGAAGCTGGCAATTGCAGGCCGCAACCAAGAAAAACTGTCGGCTTTAGCAGCATCATGCGCTAACCAGCCAACCGTGATCGTAGCCGCTTCAGCCGATCTAGACGCAGTAGATGAGATGGTTAGACGGAGCAAAATCGTACTGAACTTTGCCGGTCCATTCGCTTTATATGCTGAACACATCATCGCTGCTTGCGCGCGTCAAGGCCGCACCTACCTAGACATCACTGGCGAGTCACCGTTTGTGCGTAAGATGCTTGCAAAATACCAAGATGCAGCTGAGGCGTCAGGGGCTAGATTGATTCCATTTTCTGGCTTCGACTCAGTACCTGCCGACCTAATGGCACAATTAGCGCTAGAATTCGCGGCCGCGACACAATTAAAGTTAGATCGATTATCCGCCTACTACGAGCTTCAGGGTGGCCTCAACGGCGGCACTCTCGCCTCAATACTTGAAATCTCCAGAGACACCTCGATCCCGACACTATTTGACTCAAAAATGCTCGTACTAGACCCAAGTTGGCCTTCCGTTCCGCCGCAAAAACTAACCCTGCACTACGAGCCGTACCTTAAATCGTGGAGTATCCCTTTTGTCATGGCAGCAGTTAATCAAGCTGTGTTTCAACGCTCACAGTGGCTCCGGCATAGGTTGGGGCAGCCTGTTACAAAGACGCGTTATGACGAACACCAATGCTTTGGCCAAAAAATGAGTGCGTTGAAATGCTTAGGTGCGGCTGCTGTACTCGGCACTTTGGGCTCGTTAACTACCGGTACTATTGGTCGCAAAATCTTGCAAAAAATTGGCCCAAAGCCTGGTGAGGGGCCCTCGGCAACAGTGCAGTCTCATGCATGGTTTCGAGCGCAAATGTTAGGGAGTTTAGACGGAAAGCCGCAAGTGCTCGTTACGATGAGTCGCAAGGGAGATCCCGGCAATGAGATCACGATCACCATGGCCTGCGAAGCGGCTAAACTAGCCGCTGAGGATAAGTTCAGCACCAGATTGTGTGGATTCCTCACCCCGAGTGTCGCCTTCTCCGGCGATCTCAAGAACCGCCTGGAGAAAGCTGGCTTTCGATTCACAATTCAATCAATCGGCAAGAAGTGATATCCACCGACATTGACTGGGTACTTAAAGTACTTGGTCATAGGGTGAGACGGCATCGTGCACGGCAAATGATTCTTCTGTACCAGTGCTAGTACCGCGACATTGCGATGATAGCCACCAATTGGCGCCACTTCGACTGGGACCACATCGATGAGTGTCTCGGAGCATTTCTCTAAATAGGTGACGCTGACGTTCAGTTGATTTTCATCAGCTGGCTGCTGAGCGATATCGACAATTTTTGCGGGATACAGTTCGCCTTGAGCTTCATCTGATCCGGCAATGATATCAAAGCTACGAGCTACATCTGTCTGGGCGACATCAAGCGCAGCCTGGCCAGTCGCTTCCGGGCATCGGCAGTCAGGACACTTATGACCGCTCATGACTGCACCCACTGCTACATGACGTTTGTCCGCGGGATCAGTCGTGGGAAGCTCATGCGTGATCAAAGCCTCAAAATGCTCCGTGCAACCGACCGCATAGGTCACGTTAACAGGACCACCGCTGCTCGATACGCCTGTTGGATCAATTTTTAAAATATGACCTAAAAATACCTGCATCGGTTGCGACACTACTGCAACAGTCGATGGCTGCGAATCACAGGCATTAAGGGAAAGTGCTAAAAATGCCACCATCAAATTTTTCATCATTTACTCTCCTGTATTTAAGTAAGGGACCGGCCGCTCAACTGTGTAACAACTCAAGGACATGCATCAAGAAAGCGCGACGTCACCTTGCCACTACTATCCGTGATAAAGCAATGCACAACACCGTAGCCGCCAAACAAAGCATGACAGTGGCTCGTTAAGGCCGTGTCCGTTACGTTTGCATTGCAGCCAATTTGGCGTGAAGTACCGCTACAAGTGTAGTTCGGCGTCTTGCATGATTGCCCCTGTCCACCGGCAGTCCATTTACCGATCTCATTATTATTTGGCGTGTTGGGCACACTAGGAGTCGCTGGCACATTAGGCGCATCAGGAGTGGCTGGCACAATAGGCACTAAGCAGGAATGTGAGCCATTTGGGTCAATTACTGCTGGATCCCAACCGTAACCATTACCGTCGTCGCTGCCATTTGTGCAGTAGGGGAAGTCGGCAGCCAGCGAGTTAACGGCAAAAAGACAAAAGCTATTGAGTAGCAATATTTTAATCATCCTCATGATCATCCTTTCTCTAAGTTAGAAGAAGCAGAACTGGTGCTGAGTCAACAACACCTGCATCAAATCCGACTTTGACTGGGGTTTGCATGATTTGTGCCGAATGGACATGAAAAAGCCCCGGCTTTGTCAGCCAGGGCTTTTCCTATTTTGGTAGCGGGGAGCGGATTTGAACCGCTGATCTTCGGGTTATGAGCCCGACGAGATACCAGACTTCTCCACCCCGCGGTAGTGTCGTCGTTGGAGACAGGTTATAAGCCCTCGATCCCCGGGCGTCAACAAAATAGCATCAGATTTTCATATCCCCGCCCAGCTGGCCCTCTAGAGAGGCTCTGCCCCCCTACTCCAACGAAGATTTTAAGGTCAAAGGGGATTTAGACTTGCGGAAATCCCCCCCCTAGATTACCCAATTAGTTCGCATGGAGAGATGGCCGAGTGGCTGAAGGCGCACGCTTGGAAAGCGTGTTTACTGTAACAGGTAACGTGGGTTCGAATCCCACTCTCTCCGCCAAAATCTTACCTATCTTTTTTCACTTATAAATCCAGACCTCAGCGCTGATTTTGTCGAGTTTTTGTCAACCGACCCTGAACTTTGTCGCGAGAACTGTGACCTTCGTCGTTTGCTGCGTGCAAAAATCCATCAGCTCCGTCGCCTCGGTCAGATGATCCGGTGACAGATGGCTGTACCCCCGTGGGTTATAAAGCATCATTCCGCAGCGTTCACGACGGCAGTTTTTTGCCAGCGCTTAGATAGCTTCCGCTAAGCTAAAGAAGCTCAATACTCTACAATAGTTGGCAGGCCAGTGGCCAGCGACTGATTGCCAGCTTGCAAAATCGCCGTAGTAGCCAATGTGTCTTCAAGAGTAGGTAAACCGCTCGCCCGTATTGAAGGCAAGGTCGTCTTGTTTTCCCCAAGTTCCAACACTAGCTGGATAAAGGTCTCGATACTTCGGTAGCCGTAACCATCTTGCCCTACGAAGCGTCCATCTCGCGGAATATAGTTCATAAACAGTGGGTTGATATTACGAAAGCCATCGGCATCAGTGGATAACGAGTAACCTCGGCGGGCTTGGTCTACCTCGATCTGTCCGCCGGCACCCAAGTAGAGAAATCTTTGCTGAGAATGTGCATCCGAGCAAGGTGCCGTCCATGATGCCGTGTGTATGCTATGCGCGAGACTGTCGGCCCGCAAGCCTTGCCACTTCACACTTAGGGTGATCGTGTCGTCTATGGGGCGTCCTACTACCCGTCGCCCCTCACCACTAGAACAGCTGGCGTGAACGGTGACTGGCTTGTAACGGTCCGTGAGTATTTGGCAAAGAATATCAATATGGTGACTATTAAGGTAGTAACTAATATCAGAGGCGGTGCCAGCCCAATCCCTAAAGGTAGTAAGTTGGCTTTTGGGTTGGCTCATGAAGCTAAACATATAGCCAAAGTTTCCAAGCGAGGCCGCACGATTTACTGCATCGCGGTATATTGGATCGTAGCGTTTATGAAACTCTACCATGCCAAGGAGTCCATGCTTTTCGGCCAAACTTATCAGTCTTTGATGCTCGGATACGGTTTTAACTAAAGGCTTGGCAACCAGAATGTGATGGCCGTGCTCCAAGGCAGCGCATGCAATCTCGAAGTGACTGTCGTCAGGAGTAACGATAATTACTGCAGATCCTGGCTTCAGATCTAGAATTGCCTTGCGGTATGCGGCCGAATCGGGATGATCGCCGGTGGCCGGGTAATAATCGAACCGAATGTCCAGATCTGTAAACTTGCTACCGATACCATTTTGAACATGGTTTGTGATATCCGCTTTCCTCTTGGGATCACGTCCACATAAAATTATGCGATCTAATAAACCGCGAAATCGCAAATCAAAAAGACAAAGTGCTACTACTCCAAGATCTTTGTCGGAGGCAGTCGTTTTGCTACCAGATAGGCCGGTGACATATTCGCCGGTTCCAATCACTAGCACGTCAATCATGGCTTCCTCCATGTACAACACTTAGATTTGTCACAGTGAAACATTACAATATGGATACAATGCCTGGAGACAGTCCAAGTACCTCTAATTGTCGCGCTGCCCGCCGTGATTTGCTACGAAGTTTTTCCTCATGGTATCTACTGCGCAACACAGACTCGAAATTGACATCCCAATGTACAGGGCCTACGTCAACCAATTTGGCTTGGTAGGATTTGCTGAAAAGCTTCTGCAATAGAGAAATGACGGCAACCTCCTCGGCGCCGCCGGGAAGGTCCGCGAGAAGGCCACCCGAAATTGTGGGAAAGCCAATCATCCCTAACTTTTGCGGATTCCAGAGAGCCAAAGTATTCCATGGGCTATCCCAACCTGAGAGAGGCACCACACCGGGTGCACTGCCGTGGTTATCGACAATCTTAGCGCCGACCACTAATGTGTGCTCATCAAGGTGATCTTTTAGAGTTTCAATTTGATCCGATCGAACATCGATTTCGATACTTTGATAAATCAAACCATGAGCTCTGTGGCTTAATGCAATATCAAGAATATGATTAAGCGGTCTTACGAAATTGTTTGATGGATCGCTGTCCGCAATAATCAATCTATCAGCAGCATCTCGGACTGTTTCAAGAGCAGAAATCGCGTTGAAGTTGGCTGCGTCAGTCGCAATCACCAGCAAGTCACCATGCTCCAGCCCAAGCCGCACCCAGCGATCTAACTTGCTATAACAAGGGGATCCACCGCCCGGTTCGTTATAGATTCTGGTACCAATGATTATTTTTCCCATGGTCGTATCCCTTAAAAACCAAGCTTAAGTTCACCATTCATGAGCTGGTCATACAATTTGAGATCTATCCTTTTGTAATGCCCTTTAGTTAGTGCGAAATGTGGCTCAGCAGACCACAGCTCAATACCCCTCTGCTTGAGCTGTGATTTTACGATTTTTAAGGTTGAAGTAGTTTGGTGCGGATCTCGCGAGAATCGCAACAAGTGCGGAACAGCATGACTTGCCAGGGAAGCTCTAAGCTTTACTAGCAATTCCTCCAAAAATAAATCCAGTTCAGCTAGCCGCAATTCGCGATCCACAAGCAAAATCGAGGCCATGCCCAAGCTGCCATCGAGATTCGGCAACCTGACCCCGTAGACGCATGCCTCAGCAATGTATTCTAAGCTAAGGATTGCTCTCTCTACATCAACGGCTGAAATATTTTCACCTTTAAAGCGGTAATTGTCACCCAGCCGCTCGTGGAAGTAATAATATCCCTCGGAATCGCGAGTGAGCATATCTCCTGACCGCCACCAAGTTTGACCGTCATCCAACTTAACGACTTTTGCATCATTGAGATCGGCTGACAAATAACCAAAGTATTTCTGATCGTCCGGGACTTTAAGTAATATTTCCGCTGAGGCTCCGATTGGCGCTGGGCGTAATTCTTCATCGGCTAACATTACCCCCGCCTGGTCTTCATGAGCTGGGGGTATGAAGCCACATGCCCCAGGATTTCCTGTCCAATTAGTCAGAGCACTTGCTGGCATTTCAGTGGCACCGTAGTGCTCAACGATGTGTTCAATACCGAACCTTTCGATTACTTGGGACCAAATAATTCGGCTTAGTCCGTTGCCGAATATCACTCGCAACGACGAGTTGTGGCTGTCGCTTGCGCTGCTGTTTAACAGGTAGCGCCAGAGTTCGCCGATATAAACCATGTGAGTGCAGTTGTTGCGCTTGATGTCACCCCAAAAGCGACTAACGGAAAAACGCTCGCGAATGACCGCGCAAGCACCGACTGCCACAACGCTTGAGAACGCCATTGCTAGCGCATTTCCATGACAAAGAGGCAGACAAATATAGCACCTATCGGATGCACTCATGGCCGTGCGAATTGACCACGCAATGCCGGCGCCCAGCATTCTTTTGTGTGAAAAGAGTGCAGGTTTACTCTTGCCGCTGGTGCCACTCGTAAAAATGACAAAAGCCGGATCTGATAATTTAACGGCTACCTGCTCACATTTCGCTGGGATTAATTCTGGAGCAGAGCCCGGCTTGAGCCATTCAAGGCCCCCTTGGAAGACGGTTTTTATTTCGGTCGTATCCAGGCCTGGTACAGGTCGTCCGAGCACCAGCCTGACTCCGCAACTTTGAGCTAACGAGACAACCCGCTCCACTGGGTCGAGCACATTGAAAAGAACTGCTGTGCGACCTGCTCTGTTTACACCTATAATGGCGGCAATTAATTCAGCAGAGTTACTATCATAGACGCCGATGAATTTGTCGTTAGTGTGAGCCTCTATGTGCTCCGCAATTTTCAAGCTAAACCGTTCCAGATCAGCGTAAGTTGTGTGTTTTCCGCTTTCGCTATCGATTACGACGGCCGCATCAGGAGACTTGTTCACCTGCTGAAGAAATTTGTGCGTCCAATTTGTGACGCCATCGTTGCGCAGCTTTTGCCACTCTTTTTGTTCTAACATGGCGATCGAATCATAGATTTCAGCTAGCCTATGTTGGTGTCGGGCAGAATTTTTAATACGGTCAATTAATTTATTCATCATAAGTCAGCATGTCCGTAATAGTCTTTGAACCAATAAGCGTAGCTCTTGATACCTTCTTCAATCGAAGTTGTAGGTTGGTATCCAAGGTTCAAGCAAGTAGCATCGATGTCCGCATCGGTGTCTAACATGTCACCTGGCTGCAATGGCAATAAGCGCCGATGCGCTTTCTTACCCAAGCATTCTTCAAGAATGGAAATAAGGTAGTCGAGCTCGACGCTCTTATGGTTACCTAGATTGTAAATACGGTAAGGAATAGTATCTGAAGCGTTTCGTTCAGGATACTTTTCTACATTTGTGTCAGGTGGATTACCCAGAGACTGGATTACACCATCAACAATGTCATCAACGTAGGTAAAATCACGCTTCATCTTGCCAAAATTGTAGACGTCGATTGGCCGCTCCTCGACGATAGCCTTGCTGAAAGTTGCAATCGCCATGTCTGGGCGCCCCCAGGGACCGTAAACAGTGAAAAAGCGCAGACCAGTGGTTGGCAGTCCGAAAAGATGACTGTAGGTATGTGCCATGAGCTCGTTACTTTTCTTAGTTGCTGCATATAGGCTGATCGGGTGATCGACCTGGTCACCAACCGCAAATGGAAGCTTGGCATTTGATCCATATACCGAACTTGAAGAAGCATATACTAGATGCCGAACTTGATGATGACGACATTCTTCAAGAATGTTGACAAAACCGACTAGATTCGATTCGACGTAGGCATGTGGGTTCGTCAGAGAATAGCGAACTCCCGCCTGCGCCGCCAAATGAATAACTAGTTGTGGACGGTGGTCAGCAAAAATCTTCCTAATAGCCAAACGATCAGCGATCTCTGTCGTCTCGAAAGTAAAACCGACTTTGCCTACAAGCTGAGCTAAACGATCCTTTTTGAGCTGCGGATCGTAATAGTCGTTCAGGTTGTCGATGCCGATCACCTGACAACCTAGCTCCAGTAGCCGCCGCGCCACATGAAAGCCGATGAATCCGGCGCTTCCAGTCACAAGTATCGAAGTATCTCTAGAAAACATCTTGTCACGCCATTGGACAAATGCATCGTTGGATTTCGATTGAAATCTTTTAGACTCCATCGTTGCTCCGAGTTGAATCAGGTCGGGTTGACTTTGTTAGGTCCAGAGAGAACGGCAGAATCAGGTCAAATTTCTGTAAAAATCTGCAGGAATGCGAAAAGTACCCGTTGGCACTACCTAAATGGAGGGGTAAAACACAAATTAATTTTTCGCTAAGATGGATTCGGATTTTTCGAATTGCTTGATACATAATTTAGGTCAATGATCGGGGCTATTTATCGGTGACCGGACAAAATCATGGTAATAGAACTCAACGGTTTCACTTTGCAATTTCCCACCTTGGGAAAAAACCCTTCGCATATTGAACCAGCTATTGAACCAGCGGGCGGCGACAGCCCCGACAGGCATGCCTCGTACTTTTATAGTAGGCCTGTCATCCGCAACTGGTCCGGCACCCATGTTGTTACTCCGGAACGATTTACCCAGCCTAACAGCCTGGCTGATTTAGAAGCCCTCGTTTCTGCTGCCCATTCTGCGGGTAGGGGGTTGCGGCCTGTGGGCACGGCCTTGTCACCAAACGGACTACCATTTAATCGTGCCGGGATGGTGTCGCTTGCACGAATGAATAGAGTGCTATCTATTGACCCAACGATGAAATTAGTTCGCGCGCAAGCTGGAGCCTCAGTCGCGGATGTCTCTGCGGCATTAAGGCCTTTTGGTCTCTGTCTGCCGGTGTCTCCCTCCATAAAGAGCATGAGCCTTGGCGGATACTTACAGTCTGGCGTACACGGAACGGGTGCACGCCTGCCACCCGCGGACGCAGCAGCGCGCTCGATTACAATTGTCACGCCAGGTCGGGGAACACTTCGGCTTGGACGCGGAGGGACACCAGATGATCCCGACGGTAGTCTATTTCGGCTTGCCAACGTTGGTTTAGGGGCATTAGGTGTGGTGGCAGAAGTGACAATAGAATGCGATCGTGTTCGATGGCTTGTAGAGTCAGTTAGGGTGATGTCACGTCAGGATGCAATGACCGCTCAAGCCGAGCTTTTAGCAACCAAGCGCCACGTCAGATTCATGTGGATTCCCTACACTGATACCGTTGTGGTTGTAACACATGAGGATGCCGCACCGGGGACTAATTCTGAGCCATCGCGTACCGCTGCCCCAGCTGAATCAATATCGCACTTTGAAAGACTAATTCCTGCCGCTCTCGCTATTCGAGGTAAATCGACTGAAATTCAACTCGATCCTAAAACGCCTTCGCCAACTCTATTGCGGCAGTGGTTGCTATCTGCTGCACCAATTGACGCAAAATGGGTAGAACGAGTCAACTCTGCTGAGGCTGCTTACTGGTCAAGTGCAGTTGGTAGTCGCGCCGGTTGGTCGGACGAATTGCTAGGGTTTGACTGCGGGGGCTCGCAATGGGTGGCAGAGGTGGCATTTCCGGCGGGAACGGTGGAATCGCCTGCCCCTGCGAACACTAGGTTTATGACTGAATTGCTCGATGCTATAGAATCCAGAGGGCTGCCCGCTCCTGCACCAATAGAACAACGGTGGACTTGCGGATCTCCGTCCGCGATGAGCCCAGTGTCAGGAGGCCCTGGGGACTTATTTTCGTGGGTCGGTATTGTGATGTATATGCCTGACAGTAATTCCCCCACGAGTGTCGCTGAGGTAGGTGATGCGTTCCATACCTATGCCTCTATGATGACTCAGGAGTTGGCTACTAACTATAATGCAGCTGAGCATTGGGCAAAAATAGAGTTGAAGCGCTTCAACCTACATACCAAGCGTCGAGACTTGGAGCGGCAGTTTCCTGTAGCGGAATGGCAGACGGCCAGAGCTGCGCTTGATCCCAAGAATTTGTTAAGTAACGGCTTATTGAACGACCTTTTCCCTCATCCGATTGCATAAGAGCTTGTGTTCTTTCTCTGTAAAGCGAACCAAATTGTTACTTGGCTTCTTCATGCGAGGCGCCAGGGCCATTTAAGGGACTTTGGCAAATTCATCGACTATGTCTGCAGGCAACCCTAAAGGGCTATTGCTGGCACGTGTAAATTTCGTCTCCCAGCGCTTTCGGACCGAGGTTATTAATCGGCACATAAACGAGCACCCGATTGGCTCCAATCTGTCGGCCAGAAAACTCTAACAAACCTGATCCATCGGATTTGGGATGAGCAATTTCCGATGGATTTTCCAAATTGACGAAGTCGATTTTGCGATTGTCCGCTAAAAGGGCGGGAATCTGAATCGGACTTCCCGAAGTGTTAACCAAGACTAAAACCTCAGTACTTGGATTTACCGGATCAACGCGCGAAAACGCCATCAAACCTGCTTGGTCCGTCGTCGACCATTTCCAGGATATGCCGCCGCGGCGCAGCGCGGAACATGACTTTCTAGCCTTAAGAAAGCGCCTGGCAGTCACGTAGACTTCATGATCACGCGCCAAATAAGGGTCACTTTGCCAGTCCGATGCAGCTGCAGGCGCCAACGGCCCAATGTGAGCCAGCTGATTAATCTCTGAAATAGCACTACCCAGTCGGAACATGCCGCCGACAAACATATCCTGCCGGTAGTGAGCATCTAAGTCGGTGCCAGGTGCTTGGCTACAAAATTGACTCATCGCAGCTTGATCGATCGAGGAGTCGATGCTCCCGCCTACACACTGCCCATTGAATGCTTGCTCCAGACCGTAATAAATCACGGGTATTCCTGGCGCCACCGCAAGGTAAGACAAGCCCAATCTAGCCTTATCTTGCTGCTGTTGAGTAAGGCGTGCCCAGTCATGAATTTCGAGCACGGTCAAATTTAGTCGCGGATCACCCTGGGCTATAAGATCCCGGTAGTAGGTGTCGGTCAGGAAGTAGTTCTCCAAGATACGACTAGATCTCACATTAGATAGAACATCTCGCGAAATCCCTGAGTGTGCAAAATCAAATACACCGGACACACCGGGGTATGGCGAGTCAGGATTACTTTGTGCCGTTTCTAAAATGGATTTTCCAAGACGCCCCGGTTCCTGGACTAGGTTCCTCCAGGTAGCTGTATTTTGCGCCGAGTTCATCCGCCCTAAATGCTGCGAAATGGATAAAGAATCACCGGCAATTTCCGCTACGACATAAAAGTGATTTTTTCCCAATTTGCGAGCGTAGTCTCTAATCTCTGTCGAAAAGTAAGCAGTAAAATCGCTAGTCGTGTGCTTCACAGCATCGAGTCTGAATCCATCCACATCCGCAAATGCAATCCAGTACTCCATAATGTTGGTAAAGATACGTTGGAAATCCGTATTGCGAGTGTCGTAGTCGAGCATCTCAGACGTGAAGTCGCCGAATACTGTCGTTGCCGCTGCTCCGGCCATTTCTGCATGCGAATTTTCTCCGCAGCGATTGAAGAAGTACTTCAGCTTTAACGGGGGAAAAAATGACTCTGAGAATGCAAGGTCGACCTGATTTGGCGAAAACGTGGGGGAACCGGATGTATCAGTTCGCGCTAGATCATCGGCACAAGCAGTGTGTTCTGCCGGCGTATGCTTCCGAACGTACTTTGTAGCGGGATCACACAGGTGATTAACAACGACATCAAGTATGACACGAATTCCCTTGGCGTGAGCCAGACGCACTAGTTCCGCTAGATCCTCAGCACTGCCGTAGTTAGGGTCGATTTTAGTTAAATCGGAAACGCAGTAGCCGTGATAACTCCCATTGGAGTTCTCAAAAATCGGCGTGACCCAGATTGCTGAAATCCCAAGATCGGCCAGATAATCAAGACGCTTAGTGATTCCCTTTAAATCTCCGCCATGATGATAGGCTTCGATTCCGCGATTATGACTCAAGCCTTGATTACGCTGCGCCTGTGAAATTAGACTAAAATTATTACTACTATCTCCGTCATTAAATCTGTCGATCATGATCTCGTAGATCGTCTCATCACCCCAAAATTTTGGTGATGGAAATCTTGACTGTCCGTTCTGGGTGAAGGCCAACTCAGCCTCGTGATTTCTTGCCTTCGACCAAGACATCACACTATCCACGCCGACTCGGCTAACATCGGGTAGAGCGGCAACTGCAGAGCCCGCACCAGTCACTCGACTCTCGCGATGCCCCAGCAAAGGAACGTTGGCTCGGCACTCACATAGGACGCCGATTAGGCTGAACGCGCCGATTGTGAGTGTCAACTTACGCAAGAGTAGGCTGCTGGTCATAGTCATTCCTAGGCCATTGATGGACGTCATTGATCACTTGCAAGATATCAACGAGGATTTCACGAGAAATGCCGCTGACCTCGGGCCAACGACAAACCCACCACGCAATTGCTGCTGGCCGGCACCCCATTCGAGGACGGAAATTGCACCGTTACTGGACCTGCCGATTTCTACTTTCAGCTGAGTATCCATATCGATGTAACATCCCGGGTCAAGTCCAGGCATATAAGCAAGGGGCACATCGACACTGTTGTTCGCAGAATTTAAGATCACTAAACCCGATCTGTTGCGCTCAATAAATAACGTCGTCCGCGCATCGCACTTGGATGGGCATACCTCATCTGCGTTGCGGACATAAACTCCAGCACCATTGAACTTATTATGGAACCTAACGGCGGTTTCTACAATAGGCTCCCTGTAATCGTCTCGATAAACAAAGCCAGTCCCTATGCCACGCGCCAAGACGAAGGCCGAAGCCAAAAGGGAATCGCGTAGATCGCCGAAGTTATAGAAGTTAGAGTCCATCGCCGTATCGTGGTTGCGAGCAAACACAACTTTAGACAGGCCCGGGAGCTCACCTCGGGAGCCAACGGGATATATGAGACTCCGAAGATCACCCCTAGGGGAAAAGGCAGTGATCATAGTTGAAAGCAAATTAAAATCGGTGACCGGCATATAGGGCGAGTAGAGTGCTGCCTCTTCAATAGAATTAGCGATCACCTCTCCGTATGAGTAAGTGCTCTTGGGTACAGACCCAAGTATGTCCCCAAAATAATCTGGCTCAATATGTTTAGCTGCATCAAAGCGAAAACCATCAGCGCCGAGGTCGAGAAGTTTAGCCAAGTACTTTTTCTGCTCGTTGCGTACATAAGCCGACCCTGTATCTAAATCGGGCAGGCCCGAATCCCCGGAGCCGCTACATAGCCATAGACCAGTAACCTGGTAGCGGCTATTGAAGTCCCTGATACAGGAGCGTTCTGCTGCAACATGAAAGTCACGTGCAGAGAATTGCGGGAAATTGAGGCTAGGGAACCCAGCTAAATCAGCATTCGCCATGTGGTTGAAGACCACATCAACGATCACCTTCAAGCCTTTGGCATGGGCTTCCTGTATCAAGTGCAGCAAGTCCCCTTCGTTGCCTAGAGGACTGTCGATCACCCTAAGGTCCACTGGCTGGTACCTACCCCACCACTGGTTAAAATTTATACTCTTTTGCGGTGGTGAGACTTGAATGTGGGAGTAGCCAATGGCAGCTAACTCATCCAACTTTGTCTCAATGTCTACGAAGTGTTCGTTAAACGCTTGATAGATTACTTCTGCGTCGGCAGAAGGTGCAAAAACTATTGCGAGACTGCTCAAGAAGAAGCTTAAGAAGATAAAACTTATTCGCCGCATATTAGCCCCGAATAAAAGTCAAAGTTATAAAATTCGAGGCAACAGATAAATAA
>CAIWTN010000073.1 GCA_903915625.1 uncultured Pseudomonadota bacterium
AATGCAGCGTCGATTCCTCTCGGAGCCTTATTTTCGCGCAGTCGAACTGTTGCTTCATGAACGCGTGCCGAAGGTGGCAGCTCTTTATCCTCACGCTCCCGAAGTCTCGGAGGCAGCTAGTATAATCTCAGCTGCCCAAGCTATTTTGCGGGTCATTAAGACGCCCAATACTCCGAGACCTGAAGTCCATCTGCTCTCGAACGGCAATTATCATGTGATGGTAACCAATGCCGGTGGTGGCTATAGTCGCTGGCGGAATTTTGCCGTGACCCGCTGGCGTGAGGACCCGACCTGCGATGATTGGGGTACTTTTTGTTACATTCGCGATGTGGGTAGCGATAAATTATGGTCCGCCGCACATCAACCAACGCTAAAAATTTCGCCCAATTATGAGGCGATATTTACCCCGTCTAAGGCTGAGTTTCGCAGGCGTGACTATAATATAGACGTACACACCGAAATAACAGTGTCGCCAGAAGACGATATCGAATTACGCCGGTTTACTATCACCAACTTGTCGCAGGAAGTTCGGACACTTGAGATCACCAGCTATGCCGAGATTGTGCTGGCCCCGCAGGAATCTGATGTGGCACACCCAGCATTCTCAAATCTTTTCATCCAAACGAAGATTATTGGCGAGCGCCACGCTATTTTGTGCTCACGCAGACCTCGCACTGCCAGCGAAAGGATTCCATCAGCTTTCCATTTACTCAACGTCCACGGTCAGAACGGGAGCGAAGTTTCATACGAGACAGATAGATCGCACTTCATCGGACGCGGTCGTAATACCGTTTCTCCTGCAGGAGCTGCCGATGCCGCGCGGCTTTTGAACCATGAAGGATCAGTGCTAGATCCGATAGTGGCAATTAAATGTAGGATTCGCATCGAGCCAGAGAAATCGATCAAAATACATACGGTAACCGGTGTCGGGGACAGTAAGGAGCATTCTCTGGCGCTTATCGAGAAGTACCATGACTCACACATTGCAGACCGAGTCTTCGATATGGCCTGGACTCATCAAAACGTAGCTCTCAGGCAGTTTAATGTCTCGCCTGCCGATGCTCAGCTTTATGGCGCGATGGCGAGTGCCGTGATCTATTCAAATCCAGCTCGACGCATCAGTCCTATGATTCTGATCAAAAATCGTCGCGGCCAGGATGGTCTATGGGGATACGGTATTTCGGGTGATTTACCGATTGTGCTGCTTCGCGTTAGTGAAGAATCCTCGGTCCGACTGTTAAGGCAAATGATTCAAGCCCACGGCTATTGGCAACGCATGGGTTTAGCTGTGGATTTGGTCATCTGGAATGAAGATGAATCAGGCTACAGGCAGAGACTTCAAGATCTGATTATGGCATCGATCACGGCCGGTGATGCAGTTCAACAGATTGATCGTCCTGGTGGGATATACGTCCGCCGCACCGAGCAGATGTCCGAAGAGGACCGGATCCTGATGCAGTCTGTGGCGCGCGTCATTATATCTGATAAGGGGGGTACACTCGCAGAACAGCTAGAGCGACGGGGGCGCGGCCAGTTAGTGGCACCATTGCTGCAGCCTAGTGTTGTTTCACGCGCCGAGATTTCTGGTTCGCCAGCAGTGGCACAACTCCCAAAAGATCTGTTGTTTGCCAATCAATTTGGTGGTTTTTCTGCCGATGGCAGGGAGTACTATATTAGGTCTACTCCAGAGACTATCACCCCGGCCCCTTGGGTGAACGTCTTAGCCAATCAATATTTCGGCACCATCGTGTCTGAAAGCACGTCGTCGTATACTTGGTGCGAGAACGCGCATGAGTTTCGTCTGACACCTTGGTTTAATGATGCCGTGACGGATCACTCCGGCGAGGCTGTTTATATTAGAGACGAAGAGTCCGGCCGCTTTTGGTCGCCGACGCCACTTCCGGCACGGAGCAAAGATCCGTACGTGATCTGCCATGGCTTTGGGTATTCAAAATTTACCCATATCAGTGAAGGCATCCAATCAGAGCTGACCATTTTTGTAGCGAGTGATGCACCGGTTAAAATTCTTCAGCTTAGACTGCTCAACATTTCTGGGCGTAGGCGCCGCATGTCAGCCACTACTTACTGCGAATGGACATTGGGTGAGCTAAGAGCTAAGTCTGCGCCGCATGTTATTAGTCATACCGACCTAACCAACGGCGCAGTTTGTGCCCGTAATCCCTACCATACGGAATTTGGTAGCCGGATTGCCTTTTTGAACGTGAGTGAAAAGTCGCGCACGTTTACGTCTGACCGCAGTGAATTCATCGGCCGTAATGGCACCCATGCGGCACCTATGGCTATGTATAGAACGCAGCTTTCGGGCCGTGTTGGTGCAGCAATAGACCCATGCGCAGCAATGCAGAGTATTATTGATTTGGATATTGGCGAGGAGTCTGAGCTTGTATTTGTCATTGGTGTTGGTCGTGATGACGATGATGCCCGGACGCTAGTGCGTCGATTCTGCACGCCTTTGGCGGCACAAAGAGCTTTAGACGAGGTGGTTGATTTTTGGCAGAGCACGCTGAGCTCAGTGCAGATAAAGACACCCATGCCTGCTATTGATGTCTTGGCTAACGGCTGGCTTACTTATCAAGTGCTGTCTAGTCGGATGTGGGCGCGTAGCGGATTTTATCAGTCTGGTGGCGCATACGGCTTTCGCGATCAGCTGCAAGATTCGATGGCGCTCATCAATACGCGGCCGAGATTACTGCGTGAGCAGCTGCTGCGGTGTGCATCGCGGCAATTTCGCGAGGGCGATGTCCAGCATTGGTGGCATCCGCCGTCTGGTCGTGGGACAAGGACGCATTTTTCCGACGATTATTTATGGCTGCCTTTAGCCGTGAGTCGCTATGTCCAGAGTATCGGTGATTTAGGTGTGTTGGATGTAAATGTAGAGTTCATTGAGGGGCGTCAGGTAAAGCCAGATGAGGAAGGTTATAGCGACATTCCGAAGCGGTCCGATGAATCAGGTACACTGTATGAGCACTGCGTTCGTGCTATAAATCACAGCTTTCGTTTTGGTAGCCATGGACTGCCACTGATTGGTTGCGGTGATTGGAACGACGGCATGAACCTCATCGGTGAGCATGGTCGCGGCGAAAGTGTCTGGCTTGGATTCTTCCTTTGTGAGGTTCTCAAGGAATTTGCAGTAGTCGCCGAGCGTCACGGCGATCACCCATTTGCCGAAAATTGCCGGACCCAGTGCGAGTACTTGCGACAGAATATCGAAAAAAACGGCTGGGACGGCGCTTGGTACAGAAGAGCCTATTTTGATGATGGACAACCACTAGGGTCTATTACAAATACCGAGTGCCAAATTGATTCTTTGCCGCAGAGTTGGGCGGTGCTGTCCGGAGTCGCAGACAAGCAACGCGCGCGTGAGGGGATGATCAACGTTAGTGAACGCCTCGTCGATCGTGGCAATAACCTCATAAAACTCTTTGATCCGCCTTTTGACAAATCAGACATGAATCCCGGTTATATCAAGGGCTATGTGCCTGGCGTGCGAGAAAATGGCGGGCAGTACACGCATGCTGCAATCTGGAGTGCGATGGCGTTCGCGGCACTAGGTGATACGTCGCGAGCTTGGGAGCTGACGAATCTGATCAATCCAGTGAATCA
The DNA here is from genome assembly GCA_903915625.1 of uncultured Pseudomonadota bacterium. GTDB lineage: Bacteria > Bdellovibrionota_B > Oligoflexia > Oligoflexales > CAIYRB01 > CAIYRB01. The sequence continues at coordinate 3,625 of CAIWTN010000073.1, forward strand.
CGGGATGACCGCAGCCGGCATCGCTACCTACAAAGTTGAGCCTTACGTGATGGCCGCAGATGTGTACGGTGTCTCGCCGCATGCAGGTCGAGGCGGCTGGACCTGGTATACAGGCTCTGCCGGATGGATGTATCGACTCATCACCGAGTCGCTGCTCGGCCTCAGACTTGAGATCGATAAGTTATACATCGAGCCAAGTGTGCCGGCAGATTGGACCGAGTTTGAGATGATCTATCGGTACCGCAACACCGAGTATCACATCACGCTTCGTCCCGCTTCGGACACTCATGCTAAAGGCACACTAATCGTCGACGGAGTCACTCAGGTCAGTGCCGCCTTATGCTTAGTGGACGACCTAGTGATACACGAAGTTGAAGTCTTTTATGGGGTCAGGCACTCATCATAACGTTCTGAAATGATGAGAATATATTCTATCCATTATCTATTGCAGAAAACCCCCTACCATTGGTATCCCGTCGGAAAGCGGGATTTTAAGTGAAGCCCTGAGCCTTGAACCTAGACTTAATTGCTGACGCCTCGACCAAACTTCCCGTAGTGTAAAGTACGAGAAGTAAAAAACAGAGAGGGCATTGTCAATGCTACGACTTTTTTTCATCCTTTTGCTACTCACTGCTTGCAAGACCGCAGCCAATTCCACCGTTTCTGCAAGTATTAAAATCTCAGAAGATGAAACTCTAGATCTCACTAAATACAGCGCCAATGACGCTGATTATAAAAAATTTCGCGCAGAATTAGGTGATCAATATGAGAAGACCATGCAACATCTGCAGTCTTCCATTAGTCAACTTGCACAGGGTATACCAGCGGACTTCAATAAGCTCACACCGGAAGAAAAAGTAGCGATCCACCACTACTCAAGCATGGGTTACCGTGAACTAAACAAGGTCCTGCGGAAATCTGACATTGAGGGGTCAGCAAAGCATGCTGGTTTTATCAAAGTGCTGAGCTCAGCGCTCAATAAACTGCCAGCAGTGAGCGCTGTTGTGTACCGGGGAGGGATGCTGCCGACTTTTGGCAATAGTGATTACTTTTTCCCATTTCATAATTTAAAGACTGTCGATCCGGAGCGTCTGGGGAATTTCAAAGTGGGGCAGATCTTTGTCGACCGGGGGTTCATGTCCACGTCTCTGCATAGTGCCGATGGAATTAGGCAGGCTTTTGGTTGTCGCGAGGCAGCCTATACCATCCGATCTAAGTACGGTCGTGAAATCTCCCCGTTAGCGGTGATACCTGATGAACGCGAAATTCTATTCGTTCCTGGGAGTGAGTTTAAAATTCAAAAAATTCAAAACACATTTCCACCAGAAAACAAATGTCCAAACGAGGTCGTCGAGCTCGAAGTGGACGAAGTTGAGCCGACAGCGACAAAGTTGGCGGAATAATAAATAGCTCGCAGTCCGCACGGCATCGCTTTATAGTCGGGGAATCAAAACCTCCCCCCCTATGCAGGTAGCCTTTATGCATCGTCTTGTGCTCTTACTTCAGCTCGCCCTGTGTGGTCCTATGGCGCAAGCCCAAGACGCGGCCAAACAACTCGAGTCCCTCTTTGAGCAAGAGTGGGACTTCACCATGCGCGAAAGCCCGGAGCATGCGACCTGGATTAGCCATCCAGGCCAGAACATGCGTTTCAGCGACTATACACCGGCGGCACTCACTGCTCATTACGATCACCTCAAGGTCTATTTGGGGCAACTCAAAGCCATCGACAGAGAAGCCCTGCCGCCGTCGACTCAGATCAGCTACGATCTGGCTGTACGCCAAACCGAGGAAGCTCTTGAAGGCCAGAAGTTTCCCACCCAATACTTGGTGATGAATCAGCTCAGTGGCGTGCATCAAGAGGTCGCCCAGCTGCTGTCCATTCAGCCCGCGGCGACGGTCGCTGACTACCGTGATATTCTCGCGCGGCTCAAAGCTGTTCCGCAGCTGATCGACCAAACCATCGCGCTTATGAACGAAGGTCTACGGCAGGGTGTCACTCCGCCGCGCATCACTCTGCGCGATGTGCCAGCCCAAATTCAAGCTCAATTGGTCACTGATCCGCTGCAAAGCACCATGCTGCAGTCCTTCTTGCACTTCCCGAGTACCATCCCGCCGGCCGAGCAAAAAGCCCTAAAGGACGAGGCGGTCGCCCTTTACAGATCGGGCGTGCTACCAGCCTACACCAAGCTAAACCAATTTTTTACTACGACTTATTTGCCCAAGACCCGTACCACGATCAGCGCTGCCGACCTGCCGAATGGTAAAGAATGGTACGCCTACAATGCGCGCGTCAACACCACCACAACGCTATCGCCGGAAGCCATCCATGCCATCGGCCTTAAGGAAGTGACGCGCCTGCGCAAGGAGATGGAGGCCGTGATCAAAGAGGTAAAATTCAAAGGCGATTTTGCCGCCTTTGGTAAGTACCTCCGCAGCGATCCAAAGTTTTACTTCGCCCACAAAGAGCAACTGCTTGCGGCCTACCGCGATATCGCCAAGCGCATCGACCCCCAGCTGCCACGGATCTTTGGTAAGCTACCGCGCCTTCCCTACGGTGTTCTTCCCGTGCCTCTCAATGCAGAGAAATCGCAGCCGTCAGGATACTACCGAAGCGGGTCTATCGCTGGGGGTAGGGCAGGTAATTTCTTCGCCAACACCTATGACCTTAAAGCTCGCCCTAAATGGGAGATGGAAGCCCTAGCCTTGCACGAGGCTGTACCTGGCCATCACTTGCAGATCGCCTTAGCGCAAGAGCAAGAGGACCTGCCGCAGTTTCGCAAACACGGCGGTTACAATGCCTTTACCGAAGGCTGGGGTCTCTATGCTGAATCCCTTGGCCATGAACTCGGTATGTACTCAGACCCGTACTCCCGCTACGGTCAACTTACCTTTGAAACCTGGCGCGCCGTGCGCCTGGTGGTTGATACAGGTATGCACGCTTTAGGCTGGAGCCGGCAGCAGGCTATCGATTATTTTCGTGCCAATACCGCCAAGAGCGACCACGATATCGTCGTAGAAGTCGATCGCTACATCGTCTGGCCTGGCCAAGCACTGAGCTACAAGATCGGCCAGCTGAAGATCCGCGAGCTGCGTACGTACGCTGAAGAGAATCTGGGCCAGCGTTTCGACGAGCGTGCCTTCCACGACGAACTCTTAGCCAGCGGTGCGGTTCCGTTGGACCTCTTGGAAAAACGCATCAAGACGTGGGTTGCGGCGCAGAGCCAAGTTCAGCGGGGGGCTTAGACCGTGATCTGCCTCCGTTCCGCCTTAAGTTTGTGGGCGGCGAAGAGGCAGATGCAGATGCGGCTGCTTGACTGTCGTGGCTCTGGTTTAGCTGGACGTGATTCCGATTTTACTTGGATGCGAATCGGATCAGTCGTTCGTAATCTCCTAGATCCGCAGCTCTAAGGGCTGCGATATATTCGGCCCGGTCTGGAGTTTCGGTTATGAGATCGATAATTCCACCCCATGAAAGTGGGCTGTGGGTCCTGTGTATCAAATAAAGATCTGCGACGAGTCGACTGTGACGGCCGTTGCCATTGATGAATGGGTGAATGGATACCAAGCGATGATGCAAGCGCACGGCAATTTCTAGCGGGCTAAAAGTTTGGTTTGTGCTCCAGAAAATCACATCATCACAGAGGGTCCTCAGCTGCTCCAAAACCTGAGGCCAATGGGCACCAATATTCAGATCGTGGCGTCGAAATTTCCCTGCCCAGCGCCAGGTTTGGTCAAACATCTTCCGATGCAGCGAGGCCAATCCATCTGGACTAAGCAGGGTGGATTTTAGCTTACGACTTTTTAAAGCCCATTCCATCGCAATGGTAATGTTTGCTTGTTCGAATTCGTTAAGTTGCTCTTGTGATGTCAGCGGCGGAATTAAATCTTGCGCAGAGTTCATGTCGATGGGAGTTGCGCCTTGAATTTGTGTAAACTTCATATCATTTGCGTTCCCAAAGGCGCTTATCGAGGTTCTGCGCCAGTTCCGCCGCCAGATCCTCAATCATCGATGTCCTACGCGCAGCCGATATGCTCTGACTCTCAAGAGCCATGGTTTGGGCAGCAGCATTGATGATGTTAGTGGCTACTTGATGAGCTCTTTCTTTAAGAATGGCATCCAAGGACTCGTAGCCTTCGTCGGGTACCAATGCGTAGACGAAACGGCACTTCATGATGGCAGCGATCCGCTCTAAAGACTTCAGTGTTATGGCGCTGCTAGCTTCGTTTTTTTCCAGCCGTGCTAACGTTGGTTTTGA
>CAIWTN010000074.1 GCA_903915625.1 uncultured Pseudomonadota bacterium
TGCGGACCTAACCAGCCGGCAATTAACTACAACATCCAATTCATCTTTGATAAAACCCTGTCGCAACTCACAACGGATCCAAATACGGTACGCCGGTCTGGCGCGCTGCAATTCCTATCCCAATTGGAAAGTTATCTAGCCCTGCAACCGCAGGCTCGAATTTATATCAGCGTACTTTCCTTTAACACCAGCTCCATAAGGTTGCCGCATGGTTGGTTGCTGCTCAACAAAACTAATGTCGAGTTGATCAAACAAGACATCATTACCGCTACATCTAATCCGTTCGGTTTCACGTCGTATTCGCCTGTGTTGGCCGACTCACTCACATTTTTCAATCAGGTGAATCAGCAACAAGGTTCCACCAATGCCCGCAATTATGCCGTATTCCTAACGGATGGCCTTCCTAACATCGACACTAGCTCGGCGATTTCGAGCGCTGTTGACCGATTAGTAAACGAACAAAAGGTCGCCATGATTGCGGTCGCTGCTGGACCTCAGGTCCCAGCTTCCGGAGAGTCCCAAGTCAGCTCGATGGCTCAACCACAAAAGCCCACACAATTCCCGGACCACTTCGGTAGGTATTACAGGGCCGCAAACGACAATGCTTTGGCTAATGTGTGGAAAGGCTTATTCTCGAACATAGGCGGCTGTGTCGCCCCTTAAATAAGCATCTAGGCAGCAGATCGTTGTACCCAAATCAGCAACTTATCGTCCTGCTCTGGTAATTCGGATAGTGCATCCTCTCCTTCGGTTTCCAAACGCGAAACGAGAGCGTTCATCTCTTTCTGACGCATCTTAGAACCCCGATGAAAACACCCATCGGTGCCGAGAAAAATTGAATCAATCGGATGATCGCTTAGATTAGCCTTAAGAGGCCTTAATTCTAGATCCTCATTCGTGCCGAGCAAATTTCCAGACGCTACGAGTCGCGAGTATACGAACCTATCTCCGCAAGCCGCCCGATAAAACAAAGGTACGTGACCTGCAGAATAGTAGGTAAATTCATTGTCCGAGACTACCACCAAACCGAGCGAAGCTGTATGGGGCTCGGAGTGTCCAAGATCAAGGAGCGTCGTATTCAACTCCCCGAGCCAGCTTACTGGATCAAATTGTTTCTCTATGAGAGAACGAGCCCATAGCGTGTTCAACACCTGCGCGACCATGGCTGCAGGGATCCCTTTTCCAGTGACATCGCCAACAGCTATGATCAATTCACCTGAGTCGAGTACCCGCACACCCAGCCAATCGCCACCCAAAATATCATGCCGTTTCTGAAAGGTCCGAACCTTGCCGTGGCACGACTGAATATCGGTAACTTGGCCACTTAGCGACTCTTGCACCTGCCTGGCAACATTCAAGTCTCGCTCTAAACTATCAACCTTAAGTCGCTCATTTTGAATGGCTAAATTGCTACGAACCAGCTCGTTCTGTGCGTGCCGTTTAGTAAGCCGGTATGAGACAACTTGAAATAGCAGGGCAAATAAATCGAAATGCAAAGTAACCAGAAACCAAGGAACACTGGCACGGAACCCGGCATAGGAACTCCAAACTAAGACACTCAAACTGACATGGGACAGTGCCGTTAGAAATGGAAGTCCCTTGCGAAAGGGGGTGAAGATCACCATCGTCACACCAATACCTACGTAAGCAGCAGCGGCATATATGATATCAGCAGCGTCTCTTTGTGCATTCAACGACGCCCAGACAGACAGAGCTCCCCCAACAATAAAGGTTTGTGGGATGATAAAATTGATCAGACTGAGGCGGACAGATGTCGGGCAGCTGGACCATACGAAACAGCTACCTTGTGCGGCTAAAAGAAATAAAAAGTACGGCAGATAGGTCCGTATGGGCGGTGAAGCGAATAAAAGCAAATAAACAGCACCGATGATCAAAAAGCTGACAAGGGCAACCGCTACCCTTGGCTTTAGCGCATGATAATAACGTAGAGACCACTCGTCGATGTAGGCCTCAATTTCCGGATGATCTTTAACTGCCAAGCTATAGAAAAAATCTTTGACTCTTAGCATGAGGACGCTTGCTGATACTCTCATGCAGCCTCCCTCGTGGGTTGAACTATTTCCGAGCGGTCCACCCAAATGATTAACTTATCGTCCGCCACTGCGATGTCATTCAGCACAGCTTCGCCTTCAGTAGCTAGACGAGCAATAAATTGAGCCATCGTTTTCAAACGAGCCGGAGATTCTCGATTAAAAATACCATCTGTACCCAGCAGTAGACATTCAATTTTGCGATTTTGAAAGGATAGAACCATCGGCTTCAAATCAAGATCGGTACCAAATCCTAGAATAGTTCCAGTAGCGACCAAATTTTTAAATTTGGTTTGCTCGCCAACTTTCTCGCTGTAAACTAAAGGAACGTGACCACACGAGTAATAGCTAAGATTAACATCAGTAAGAACGGCAAGTCCCAAAGTCGCGGTATGCGGCTCCCGTCGCCCCAATTCTAATAAAGTGGTATTCACGTCAGAAAGCCAACTGACCGGGTCAAAACTAGCCGCCCTTTCGCTCCGCACCCACAGCGTGTGAATCGCCTGTGCGACCATAGCTGCAGAAATCCCCTTTCCAGTAACATCAGCCACCGCAATAACTAATGCCCCGGAACTAAGGCGACGAATGCCCATCCAGTCACCGCCTAGCACCTCATGACGAGTCTGAAAGCAACGCACTTCGCCATAGCATCCCTTCATGCGCATCATTTGAGGATCAAGGAATTCCTGAACCTGGCGCGCCATACTAAGCTCTTTGACAATCGCAGTTCGGCGCAGTTGATCGTTTTGTTTTTCCAACTGCTCTTTAGCGAGAGCCGAAGCAACGTAGGCGTTTTGCCGCCTAGCCGCTAAAATATGCAGAAATGTTGAACTAATTGCGAGATAAAGATGCAGCATCAGCCAGTTGATTTGCTGGATGGGAGTATGATGACCGTGAGGAATCCACCATGCAGTCGTAAGGTAAAGCATGAAAAAAATCATCGTCACACCATTTGAGTAGCGCGACAGCAGAATCAGCACTGTGCTGATTCCGGCATACATGCCAGCACCCGCCATTGCTTTGGCTATGTCAGAAGCTGCTGCTAGGTACTCGTGCAGGCCCCAAGCAGTCCCCATGATCCCTACAACAGTTATCACGAAGTAAGCTAATTTCCGTGTTTTCTGGAATTTCCCCAATAAGATCGCCAGAGCCATCGAAACAAATGTAAAAGAATGAATGAGGCGCGACTCCTCCGGCGCTAATAAATAAATCGATACAGCCGCGCCAGTAAGAATCGGTATTCCAACTCTGGTGAAAGCTGGACCTAGAGCCTGGTATTGGCGCAGAGACCAAGCTTCCATATCCTGCCCATCGTGCGACAATTCGCCTGACCCTAAATGGTACATGCGACGCCAAAATCGGGCGTAGTTTGATTTTAATGTTCGCCACCACGGCATCAGCAACTCATCAATTTCTAAAAGCATTCCTGAACACTGATCGGTCACGCAAAAGTTTTTTTGAGTGCCCAGCCCATCATCCATTAAGTCCCACTGAGGCCCAACTAGGACGAAGCACCAAGACCCATCCAAAATTACTGGTTATTTTTTTACTAAAGTTAATTTTACCAACTACCGATAGCCCCACTAGGTCAGCAATTGGGGGAAAGACCCAATGCAAGACCGACGCACCACTGGAGGCTCATCATGCGTGACTTGTTAGATTCTAACCATTTAGTGTTTTGCACCGCTCTGGCTTTGACTCTTTCTGGATGCGGAAAAGCTGAATTCAGTTCGCAAAACGTTGACTCACGAAATCCCGCCATTGGTCCCGGTAGTGGCCGCAGCCAAGGGTCAAGTGGTGCCTCGGCAAACGTACAAAAAGTCACCGCCGCATCCACTGACCCAAAGGACGGAAGCCCCAACGTAGCTGCCTTCACCGACGCGGACTCCAAAGCAGCAAGCCAGACCACAGCCAACACTCCAGATGGGAATCCTTGGAACAAGCTAGGCGGTTTAGTTCCATCCATTTTAGGAGGACCATTTGGATCGCCGCTTAAAAACCTGAGCAGCATCCCTAGACCTGGTAGTAACGGTGGCCCTTCGACCAATGTACCTAAGATACTGGACCATCCAGGGGCTCACACGCCCATTGGCGGCCTACCGCCGACGATGAATATTAAAATAAACATCTCAATCGATACTAAAATCACAACGACTACGACGACTACTAACACACCCTCAACAACGGTGACAGTAAAGCCATGCAGTACCAATTACCTGGTACCGGCAACAGCCAATCCTTACTTTGCCGGATCACCCGGTGGCAGCTCACTAGACTATTTAATTACAGCTTACGACCCTCAAACTCCCACCGATAGAGTCGGACAAAATGCTCCGATTTTAGTCAGCCCGATTGGCGATTGTCTAAAAGTTGGAGCGCCGATTTACTTTTCCGTGGGTGGAGCTATCACCTTCTCAAATGTCGATGCTCCGACAGACGCAAATGGTTCACTTGATAAGATCGTGAGCCATCAAAAAGGCGCGACATTCGGTAAGTCGGATATCACAGCTCCCATTAACAGCCTCATTGGGGTGTTTTTGGGCGAAGGTGATCCCGCAGGATTTTTAGCACCATCACCTCTGGACTTCTCCACGCAAGCGGCACGTGATTATTTCACTTTGAATCCGACGCTTGGACAGACGTTCTTTATCGGCAACGGCCGAACAAGCACAGGCGAATATCACCGGGTCATCGTCCCTAAAGGAGCAACTCGTCTTTACTTTGCCGTTATGGATATCTATCAGTGGAACAACAACTCGGGCTCACTTAGCGGCGCCATCATGACTGAGTGAGCACTCGTTCCAACTTCACCGTTAGTTGATGCACAATTTAAATTCAATTTAGAGAAACAACGACATTGCAAAGCCAGGCAAGAGTGCTGTCCCCACGCAGTGCTTGGTCTGCGTCGCGGTCAGGAATTTTGATTGAGAATTTTTCCTCAACCTCAAGAAGAATCGCGCCTATTTGTGGCTTAGATAGACCAATCTGACTAAATGTCGCTTCGCCGTGCAGATCGACCTTACTAGCCACACGTCCGACTTTCCTAACAAGCTCGATGATGTCCTTTAACTGATCCGCTGTCGACTCAGCCTCGCGATTAGCTGATGCGGCAGCGACCAGTTTCAGACGATCCGTACCCACTAGCCCGGCAGCCGAGCGCAATTCATTCAGCATCGACTCGTCATTAAACTGCGACCCACATATGAAAATTCTAGATCCAGAAAACTTCCCGCGCAGAAAGCGGCTAACCTGCTCCTCTTCTGCCGAGGAATAAAGATCAAATTTACTAAATACTAAATTCAGCTTGCATTGAAGCCGGCTTAATTCTTCAATCAACTTGATCCGTGCCAGCATCGGATAGCTGGCGCTAGACATAACCAAGAACACCGTACATTCTTCACTTGCCAGCAAATACCGAAGTATCTGTAGACAATCTGCTGGGGACGGAGGCAAGCCGTCAACACCAGGGATTTCAGCCAAAACACGGTCTTCGGAGGATAACTGGTGCAGACGAGCATGCTCAGGTATCGGTGAGGACGGAAAAATCGGCGCACCTAGTAGTGCATTTGCCAACGTGCTCTTCCCAGCGCAGCTCTCCCCCCAAATCAATATGGTTGGCGGAAGAGCAGACTTTTTTTCGCTCCGTGCGCGTTTTTGCTTTTCATCATCAAAGAGCTGCTGAAGTAGAGCCAACTTTTGCCAGGTGTAGGCTGGTCGCCGTATCTCAGTAGACGCATCCATGCTCTTTTGTACGAGTTCAAGGAGATTACTCACCAATAAATGAGCCACTCGTTCACTGGATCGATCGGGATTTGTATTTGGCTTTGCTTGCTCCTTCGTGTCGTCTTGGTGAGTATTGGTCGCAGTAGTGATGCCCCACGGCGGCATTTGCGGTGAAATCGATTCAAGTATGTGGAGTGCGTCAGCGCCGAGTTTCATCGGGCGTTGCAAAATCTCTCGGATGTAAAAAGCCAACTCTACTAAACGGGCACGAAAATCTTTTAAAGTCGGAACAGACTGCGTCGCAACCCATCCGGCGACGTTTTGAGGCTTCGATCCGATATAGGACGCTGTATTTACGAGACTCAAATGTTCGCGAACAGCCTGAAGTAATTCTAGGTACGCTACATGTTCACCGAGCTCATCAGCCATGACTCATCCCCTAATTATTTCTATAATTATACGGCGATGAGTATTCAGGAATCAAAATAACTTGAATGGTAATTTGTTCACCCATCACGAGCGACAGGTCACACATAGCTAAATCTGCGGGTTTTTTCGCAACCTCTTGCGCGACTCCCCAACAAATTATGGACATCTGAAACAGGCTACTAACTAGGATCAGCGGCTGAGTAAAGGACCGACACCCACAGTCATACCAGAACCTTCCAACTCGCCAGCTTGAACGCGCTTGTCTTTGTTACCGGTGCGGCTCTTGAATGCCGTCAGCGTATCTTGGATTGGTTCGGCCATCGAAACCGGGTCACCGTAACCCATCTCTTTGAGCGCATCGACGAAACGCTGCCTATCTTGCGCCAATATATCAGTCACGGTGTCAGCCGTCGCGGCGCCCGAAACCCCTACGATCTTACCGGGATTATTGATCCCATTCGCATGGCAAGTCATGCACGATTCGCCGTTGAGTACGAAACCACAGCCCTTACCATTTTTGATCACACAATTCGTCACCCCGTCTTGAGGGCGGCGATGGTCGGTAGCCACGAATACCTGAGCATCGAGCCTATTTTGAAAGGCAAAGCCAGAGACGTAGTACCCCTGCATACCGTTGGGAAGACTATAAAAGAATTCACCGGCTACAAGTGCTGGTACCGTCACATACCGCAACGACTTTGGGTTTGCGAATGCAGCGTCCTGTTGCGCTTTACCGACCATGTCATAGCTGCGCCAATAATAGCCACCCGGCTTGCCACCGATCTCAAGAGGGATCCTCTGGGAGACGCGTCCATAAAAGGCGACACTTGATTCTAGTGAGTTGATATAAACTGCCTTATTGTAGTCTGGCTTCAGCTGATTTTCGAAGCCTTGAACCGTGGATGATAAGTTCATTACTAGCGCATAAACTTCCGGACGAGATGCAGCAAAAACCAGCCAGTCACCTTTAACAACAGTGGCGCCACCAACTTGCATAGTATTGGCTCGAGCATTCTTCTCGTTCATGATGACACGCCAGCCCTTAGCCAGAGTATAGTCAGCAAGATTTACACGAAAGATAGTTTCAGCTGGATCGACCGGATTTAGGCTGATGATTTTTGGGTTAAGCGACAGCGAGTTAAGAAGTTTGGCGAGGCCAAAACGGAAGGTGTCGAGATCCTGGGTACCAACCGCGTTTTTCGCGAGGTGCCTGATGTCGACATAGATGATTCCACTATTGCTAGATGATTTGCCCAGATCTTTAGTGATGAGATCATTAGCCTCTACATCACTCGGAACTTTCTCCCCACTGAGATCCGGACGAGGGGTGGCTGCGATGCCAAGCGAATTTTCTTCAGAAGTCATGTCAGCCACTGGATTTTTTATTGCTGCTGCTTCTTCTGACGCAGTTTCCGAGTCGAATGAAGAAACCTTCGATTTCTGAGGGGATCTCAATGCCCGCTCTGCTGTGCCAGTATTACTTGCGCTTGCACTACAGGCAGTTTGCAGCAAAACGAAAACGAGGGTGATTGATTTTGAGACTGCTAACAAATTTAATATTTTTTGATTTTGCCGCATGATTGATTCCCCATTATCTTTGGATTTGGATGCTGTTTATTGCTTGGAATCCTAGAAAGTGATGAGGTTCATAATTGTTTTGAGTGCATTCTGACCTGCATCGGCGACCTGACTCCCATCAAACGCAATCAATGCACCGTAAAGCTGAACACCGACATCAAAGAGGCCGTTGAACCCATTCATCACGCGACCAGACAGAGTCGAGTTATCATAGAGGCCGAGAGCGCCCCGTTTGCGACGAGAAATCTCATATATTTTTTTGTTTAACTTGTTCAGGCTACTGGCAGCCAATGCGGGCTTTTTATCGGCGGCGGCTTGAACCACGTCAGAAAGTGTAGTTACTATCTCATCTGCCTCGACACGCGATAACATATCGGGCCGCTTCGCCTGTGCGGCGTAGATCTCGGTGCTGGCCTTCACTTTGAAGTTCGCAATTGCCGAAGCTTTGTCGACCGCAGGCTGCTGACTCTTGGTAGCAGTGGCTGAGGTTGGGATCCCCGCACCTTGCTTATCAGCCGAAGCCTGCACATCGGCGGCCGCACGGCTGTGATCTAGTAGAAGTTCGGGAGTCACGGTTTTTAGTTCAGCACTGTCAAAGTCCGACGCGGACGACAGCGACTCTTGTGCCACTTGGTCTTTGGACGCTGGCCGAGATTTATTGCTACTTGCCCCAGCCGACCCCCCACTCAGTTGAGGGTTTTGAGTAGCGCCGCATCCCACTAAAATCACTGCAGTAGATACGCTAAGTGCAGTTATTAAGCTTTTTCGCATACTCAACTCCTCTTAATTATGAAGTTCGCTGACCTATTCCCAGTGCTTTGTGATGGGTACCTATCGGATTTTTTATTCCAAAACTTTAGCCGAATCGTAAAACTTCAACGTTTTACCGAAGATAACTCCTTCGGAAAAAACCATTTTCTGGGGTCAGGCACTTCTGGTAACCCCCTGTTACTGGGAAGGTTGACCACCGGCGGGATGCAAAAGTGCAGCCACCCAAAGACATAAAAGTGGAAGATATTGGGGCCTTAAACTATAATGAGCGCATGCAGTTTTTAAGAATTTTCCTCCGCGTGCTCCGGCTCGGGCGTTCGGAACGACGATTAGTCTTCCTCTTCGTCGCCGCCGCACTTCTGGTAGCGTGTGCGCAGATCTTGGAGCCCGTTCTGTTCGGCCGTGTCATTGACGGACTAGCGAAGGACGCCCAATTCGGACATTACGTCGGCCTTTGGGTGGCGATGGGGAGCCTAAACGCCGTATTTAGCATCTTCCTGTCCGTGGCTACCGACCGCTTCGCGCACCGTCGACGCCTACAGGCAATGGAGCTGGCCTTCGGACGCACGATCTCCCAGCCCTACCAGTTTCACTCACTCAACGGTTCGGGCCGGGTGGTACGCACGATTCAAACGGGTGCCGACCAAGTGTTCAATATTACGTTGTCGTTTTTTCGCGAGAACCTCATTGCCCTTGGCAGCGTTGTGATCCTCGTACCGATGGCTTTCTCATTGGACGTTCGCCTCGCAAGTGCACTGTTCGCGCTGGCCTTTATTTACACAAGTTGTAACTGGTTCGTCATTCGTCGGACACATATCCGGCAGGACATAGTGGAGATTAAGCACCAAGGGCTGACGTCACGACTGGTCGACGTGATGGCCAATGTGACGGTTGTTCGTGCATTCACGCGGGTGGGCCACGAAGTCGACCTCTTTAAGGGACTCGTGCGTGACATCCTCAAAGCGCAATATCCAGTGTTAAACTGGTGGGGCGTCTTGAACGTCATTACGCGGCTATCGTCGATGGTCGCCATGCTGGCAATTGTTGCGATCGGTTCGTCATTAGTGCAGAGCGGGCAGGCCTCCCAGGGTCAGATCGTCACCTTCGTTGGATTCTCCACGCTACTGATTAGCCGACTGGATCAGCTTTCGTCGTTCATCAATCGCATCGTCGGGCAGATGCCAACTACGAAAAACCTCTTTGAGTTAATTGACCATGTCGGCCCCGAGGAGAGCTCGCAAGAACGCTTCAAAACTCCGTCGCCGCGTGGGCAGGTGGTATTCGAACACGTAACCTACCAATACAATCGACACGGGGCTAAAGGCCCAGGGGTCTTTGACCTAAATTTCACGGTCGAGGCAGGGCAAACGATTGCTCTTGTCGGCCCTACGGGATCAGGCAAGAGCACCTGCTTGGCACTACTTCAACGCCTTTACTCGCCCGACCTAGGCCGCATTCTCATAGATGACCAAGACATTAAGGATCTTGAAGTCAGTAACTTGTGTGGCTCAATTGCTACTGTCTTCCAAGATCCCGGCCTATTTAATCGTTCTATTTACGACAACATCTTGGTTGGACGTCCCACCGCGAGCCGCGAAGAGGTGGAAGAAGCTGCACGCAACGCACACGCCCATGAGTTCATTACGGCGCGCCCCGGTGGTTATGATTTCGTGGTCGGTGAGCGCGGCCTAGCTCTGTCCGGAGGAGAACGCCAGAGGATCGCAATCGCTCGGGCAATCTTAAAGAATGCCCCGATTCTGGTGTTGGACGAGGCCACCAGCGCGCTGGATAATGAGACTGAGCGCTGGGTCCAAGCAGCCATGGACCGCCTCAGCGAGGGCAAGACGACCTTCGTCATAGCCCACCGACTCTCGACGGTGCTCTCTGCCCACCGCATCTTGGTCATGTCCGATGGACGGATCGTTCAGGCTGGGAGTTTCCAGCAGCTGCGGCGTGAAAAAGGGCTGTTCGCGCGCCTGTTGCAGGCTGGTGAACTCGGCGAGCAGACACAAGAGCGTGAACCCGAAAATGCGGAGACCAGGGGCGAGCTTAAAGCCTTGGTACTTGCTGCGACAGGTCCCTAGTAACCGGTCTAGGACTATACGAAAAACCACGGTCTATGCTAGAATCTCCAAACAGGCAGATTTCAATATTGGCGGAGGGCGTAGGCGATGGTGCATGCAATTTGGCAAGGGGCCGTGCGCCGTAGTGTCGATAAATTATGGGCGCTGAAAACCAAGAGCCTGGCTCGCGCGGGCTTCGTTTCCCACTGGCACGATCTGCCTGACGAGCATGATATTGAAAAGCTACACGTGCTAATCAATGCGGATAAAGGCAACGATCCTGTCTGGGTATTCATTCATGGATTTAGTTCTCAAGCCCTCGATTGGGAACCTTTACTGCACAAACTATCTGACGCCTGTGCCCAGGTCATTGCCATCGACTTGCCTGGACATGGTCAGTCGCCTGTTCCAGATCGAGCCGATCTCACGCCACAAGCGATCTTAAACGCCGCAGTCGACGCCGTAAAAACGCTGGTCCCGAAAAACCGTGGCTGCGTGTTAGTGGGCAATTCCATGGGCGGCCTAGTAACCGTAAGAGCGACGCAGATTTTAGGGGATTTAGTCCGCGCCACAGTACTCATCTCACCTTTTGGCGCGCCCTACTCTAACAAAGAATTAACGAACGTCCTAAATACCTTCCATCTAACCAACTACGGGAAAGCAACTGATTTTGTTAAGAAGCTCTTTCCCAATGGCGTGCCAGCCCCAGGACTAGCAGCTACTTCGGTGTTTCTTTGGGCGCACTTAAACAGACCACATCTGAAAACACTCCGCGAAGGAGCCTACAGCTACCCACTGCTAGAGGAAAAAGAACTCGCCGACATGCCACCTACCTTACTGGTCTGGGGCACAGATGATTTTATCTTACCGTCAAGTGGTCTGACCTTCTTCCGCGACTCACTACCAAGTAAGTCGACCGAGGTACTTACCCCGGCACGCTATAATCACATGCCTTTTGTTGACTATGCACCGCACGTGGCAAATGACATTAAAGTTTGGGCCGAGAAGCATAAACTTCTCAGCCTATAAATTAAGTCACGTCCGCGTAAGCCAGTGCCGCATGCACAAACATTTTGATGCCATGCGGCAGCGCGCCGTCATTAAAATCGTAAGCCGGATGATGCAGTGACGGATAACCACCCGCTCTACCGTCATCCACGCCAATAAAGAAGAATGATCCAGGCACGCGCTCGAGATAATAAGCAAAGTCTTCGCCTCCCATCGTCGGCACGTTCAGTCGCTCGCTACTGCCGGTCGGTAACACTTCGCGTGCGATAGATTCCAGGAAGTTGGTTGGCTTCTCGTGATTAACGGTCGGTGGATATCCAGACTCAAAAGTTACTACAGCCTCAGCGCCATTTGCTGAGGCAATGCCCTTAGCCAGTCGCTCAATAGCGCCCACAGCCCGCTCACGCGCTGCTGGTGTCATCGTCCGCAGCGTACCAGTGAGTTTCACTGACGGTGGAATCACGTTGTTGGCGGTGCCACCGTGAAACTGGGTCACAGATACAGCGACCGGTTCCGTCGGTGCCATGATCCGCGCTGAAATACTTTGCAAACCCTCAACGATGCGAGCACCTATCAGGACCTGATCCGTACCCAGGTGCGGCAGAGCTGCGTGACAACCGGTGCCTTTGACCTCAATGTGAAAGACGTTAGTTGCGGCGAGTAGAGGCCCGTTTTTTAGATATATTTGGCCACAGGGGATCTCGGGCCAACCGTGCAACCCGAAGATCACATCAACCTTTGGACTATCTAGGACGCCGTCATCACACATCACCTTGGCACCGGCACCACCCTCTTCCGCTGGTTGAAAGATAAACTTCACCTGCCCGCGCAAATGCGAGCGCAGCTTTGAAAGCACCAGAGCACTGCCAAGCAGATTCGCCATATGCCCATCGTGACCGCACGCATGCATCACGCCATCATGGCACGATGCATAGGACTTGCCGGTCACCTCACGCACGGGCAGCGCATCCATATCCGCACGCAAAGCAACGGTCGGACCACTCTTTTCGCCCTGGAGCAAAGCGACTACGCCGAGCCTGCCTACACCTTCAACCACCGTTAGGCCCGGGATCGCGCGCAACTTCTCGGCGACCGCCGCAGCCGTTGCCTGCTCCTTCCACGTCAACTCCGGATGCTGATGCCGGTCACGGCGAAACGCCACGACCTCTGGTAGCACTTGTTTGATTTCAGCATCGACTAAAGTACGCAGCGTGGGGCTTATGGTTAGGCTCATAGTGGCTCGTCCTTTTAGGTGGCAGCAGAAAAATGGGCGAGGAATACCCCGGCCGTCACAGATCTAAGATCATAGCCGTAAGTTATGAGTAACGGAATTGCCATGTCCACATCAAAAAGACCAGCCAAACTGGACCTTGAATAGACTCAAATTAATTTTTTTGACGTATCGAGCCACCTCGTCAGAGATCGCTTGGTTGACGGCATCATTTTGCACACTAAGCTCATCAATTTGGCTGCCTCGGATACCCCATGAGTAGACCGGAAGGTCAACGCCGAGCCAGTCACAGCCGAAGCTTGTATGCCCCCACTGCCACCTGTTGCCAAGTGTGCCACCAATCAGGGCACTGCTCCCGGTTCCTCGGTAAATCACACCTCTATGGTCAATTTCGGCACTTTTACCGAACTGCAGTTGCCGCACGCCGGCGCCAAGGCCAAGATTAAAAGAGTCGCCAAGGACCCAACGCAATCGGCTGGACAGCAAGCTGATCGACTGACGACTGGCCTGACCGCTAAATTTGGCATTAAAATAGCTGAGGTCGACCATTTTATCCCGGTCGATGAAGCCACCTATATTCACACCATGCCCAACATAGGCGAATACGGCCATAGTCGCTCCGGCCTCAGCAAGCACGGTAAACTTGTTATGCTTACCTCTAACTGCCCAGATGCCTTCCGATCGACTAGGGGAATACGTCTCACTGAGCTCCTGAAAATTTTCCACTCTTGTTCGGTATCTCTTAGCTCCGACGTTGGTCTTAGCTAACTTCTGGTCGCCGGCATAAACAGGAAAAGACCAGATTGAAGAGCAGAAGAAAAAGAGCAAAAAGAGCGAAACACCCAGACATGTTCTTGAAAACGTCATCCATGTGAAGAAGCGGCTTAGCATCACACGATCCCATAGGTGCATTTATTAGAAAAACGTTGTTGATTGAATTAATAAACATCTGTGCCAAACGCATGGCACAGATGATCTTAGCGACGTAAATTACAAGTTCACGATGCCGCTGCAAAGTTGTGTGCCTTCACTTGGGTTCGGTGTCTGACATGCATTGCTAATACAACTGACAAGTTGGTGACCTTGAGCTTCACAAGCTCTCTGCCAATTCGAATCGCCTTCACTCAGAATCACAGCCCTGAGAGGACAAACCGTAGCTGGCGTGGGTTCCGAACAGACCTTAGACTGGCCACCCTTCGTAAAACCACTCCCGCCAAGGGTCACGACTAAACCACCTTCTAATTGGTTAACCGTCACGAGTTTGATATTTGCCTGGGCCACTGCACCAGCGACAATCTCTACCTGACCCCGGCCCTTTTGATAAACCTTACCTGTGGTGCTGTCGAGAACCTCAACCAATATGAAATACTGGCCTGGTGCCAAATCAAAGCGCTGTAGCTGGGGTGTTCCCGCGCCAAGCTGGAAAAGTTGCTGGCCTTTGGGGTCGGACTTAGCTGCGGTGGTCACTTCTTTATCAAGTTGTAAGTCTAACTCAGCTGCCTGTTTTTTCTGTGCATCTCCAATTCCAGGCCCTGTACTGGGCGGCGAGTAAAATGGGACGATACTATCACTTGGCAAAGGCATTTGGCCTCCCAGCAGAATTCCATCTTTGTAACACCTTAGCTGACATTCAACTGAACCGGCTGGAAAGAGCTGCGGGTAAGCTGGAACGATCCCATTTGAAAACGTCATTTGATACAGACGGTCAAGATCCTCAAGGCGTGGCGTCTTTCTCGCCACAGACAACCTAACTTGATCGACCTTTGCCGGCATACCCGTGGGCATCATGAGCGCCAACGAGCCGCTCGGCTCAAGGGCATCACTCTGTGGTGGTGCGTTGTCCTGCGCCGAAGCTGCTGCAGGCGATTGCGAGGCTACCTCAGCGCTCTGCTTCTGCGGCTTCGCGCCGGACGGTTTTGCGCCGTTTGAATTGTCTGTTGTCACCGGTTGCACGCTACAGCCTGCAAGTAGAAGTAAAGACCAAGCAGTTGTGACGACATGCTTTAGAGACCCGTGGTTTTCAAATTTCTGTGCCATGGTCTGAAGCCTCCACTAAATTTTTGGTTAATGACCGTTTTTACTGGTTTCTAAGGATTACTGCTGATTCTTAGTGGTCTTATCGGCGGTTGTGGAGAAAAACTATAGCAGTAAATACATTTTTACAAAAAAACCGAATTTTGAGAGTGATTGCAAGGCAGCGATGCTACCACCGTAATGATGCATCTATGCAATTTGCTATTAAGTTTTTCCAGGTTTTGCCGATAAGTGAAAATATTAAGCATAATTTCTCTGTATCGATAATTCAGATTTAGAGATTTTCTAAATAGGTAGCACATATGAACACGATTATTAGAGATCTGACCATGTGTGTCGGTATGAGCCTGAGCCTTGGGGGCTGTTTCTCCAACACTCCCGAGGTGACCTCGCTGCGCAGCGGTTCTGCCGAAGCAGACAAGTCGGCGCGGGATGCGAAAGACGTACTCAAAAAGTCAGCAAATCCACAAAAAAAGAAAACCTGTTTACAGCTAGTCGGAGGCACGCAGACCAATGCTCATCCGGAAGTAGGCTTCATCTATACCGGTGACGACGGCGCGGGAAGCATTTGCTCGGGAACATTTCTTAGCGACACGACCATGATCACGGCTAGCCATTGTTTGCAAGATATTGCGACCGGTGGTGCGCGTTACATTTCCGGGGATGTTATTGACCTCAGCGGTGACAAATTTAGCGCGACCGTCAACAGCGGGATTCCGGCAATCAAGGCCTTCATCGGAGCGCCGTCGTTAACCATTGGCAAACCCGAACTTGCCGACCGCTTACAAGATCACGAAAGAGACATCGCAATCTTATTGTTCCCTAGTGGCACTTTTAAAAATGCAGCAAAGATACTCAACAAACCGTTGGTCGCAAACAAGGAGCTGACTTTAGTCGGTTATGGCGCTATTACAGCACCGGGATACACTGATGATAAATCCGGAGAACCCATCCAAATCAAGCGCGTTGGCACCAATCGCTTAGCTCAGATGGACCCAAAGTTCAGGGCGGGATTTAATCCTGATTTTTATATTATCTCGGGCAATGCCTCATCGGATGGCGAGACCAAAAGCTCGCAAGCGGTCATCGGTAAAGGTGACTCCGGAGGACCACTTTTTCTGGGACAAGGGCTAGCGGCTATCGCTTCTGCTGGTAACGTTAACCCTGATTCCGTCAAACCATTCGTCAATAACGCGGAAAGTCTGTCATTTTTCGCTTCGCTGCAGTCAACCTTTGCCCGTCAATTCCTCGCTAACGCCATCGCTGGCGGTGCCGTGATCACGTTTGCTGACGATGCGACCACGTCGTCAGAGCAAAGTTTAAACGTCGATTGCAGCCCGTGACTAAGTCAGGTGTATTCAACTGACAAAATCTAGACGATTTGGCGATTGGTCGGCACGGATCAGTTAGCGCGCCCGGCCCTGGCAAAAATCCGGAAACTCAGAATGTCGTATCGCGTAAGAGCGCTTCGGACACCCCGGTAAACATACCCGCCTTTTGACCACACCATTGGCAGTCCATACGGGCTTTGCTGAAACTCTATCATTTAGCTTATCTAAATCTGAGGCATCAGATTCTAGATAAAAACGAATATTTAACTAAAGTTTTTCTAAAAAATGCCGATAAGTGACTCAGAACAACAAATTAAGCACAGAGAGCATCAAGCTCGGCGGGGGTAAGCGACTGGGATTACAGGGACCCAGAGTGAGCCTCTTACTTAAGAAATCTCACTTCAAACGCAACCATCACAAACATTCCGCACGTTGGCGCAGTCAGCCCTAACGTCGCGGACCTTTTAGACGACGCCGCAGTGCCTCACGCGGTGTCGCTGGGATGTTATTACCATGAGTGTCTCATTCTACTTAAACCTTGGTCTGGAAATGGCATTAATCTATGTAGTGTCCACCATCAGCTTCGATGTCGTGCATTATCTGCTGCACCGCTTCGCTAAGTCAAAGTACCGCTTCCTGCAACGCCTGGGTGATCTGCACGAGACGCACCACCGATGGTTCGGTCCGAATTTGCGGCACGTCGATGAACTCGCTATGCCCAATCTTATGCATCACCGGATACCGGAGTATCTCAACCAAGTAGCCGTCACAGGTGCTTTCCTCTTAGTGGCAAACCCGTTGGGCGTAGCTCTTGTGGCAGTGGTTCACACCGTGGCCTTGGTCTTCGTGCTTTGTTGGCGTGGTGTCGACATGAATCATCAGAAGACGGTCAGGCTCAAACATCCGCGTGGCCATTTTTTCGTGACACCTAGCTACCACTATCTGCACCATGTCCACAATGACTCGCACATGGGCTCTTTTGTTCAAGTGTTTGATTGGATCATGGGAAGTTGTGTGCATCTCAAGGGCCAGCGCGTGGCAATGACGGGGGCATCCGGAGCTTACGGCAGCGCCATGAAGAATCTGCTGGAGCGAGCCGGAGCTATCGTAACCCCACTCAAATATGGCGTGGATTATGACTATGCGGACTATAGTCGTGTTCACGATGTTTTGCGGAACGCTGATATTTTGTTTCTGGCACACGGCTCTAAAGTAGAGGACGCCATGGCTGCCAACTGTGACTCTTTTGTTGCCTTAATCGAACTCTTTCGCTCCCTCACTCAAGAGCGCCTGGTGCCGCCACAAGTCTGGGCAATGGGTTCGGAAATCGAGTGTCACCCAACCTTTGGTGTCCCAGAATTGGCTGCATACGCTCAGTCCAAGAGAGCCTATGCACGTTACGCCCGCAACTACAACCGCGCTGAAGACATCCTTTATCGCCACATCGTCACATCCGCATTCACTTCGCGCATGGGACGCGGCCTAATGTCGGCCAAAGCAGCGGCCTGGCTAAGCCTCTGGCTGATCAAGCGCGGCTTTCGCTACGTGCCAGTCAGCTACACCGGGGTGGCATTGCTGAACTTCGGGCTATTTGTGGCAGGGGACCGTATCGAAGCGATCGCAAGACTAGGGAGGTCCGCGCCGGCAAGAGATACGACGGAGATTGTAGCTGCTTAAACTGATCTATTTGAGTGTTGCCTAGAGGCCGACGACATCTGAACTATGAGGTCTATGTCGTTTCCAATAACATAATGGAATTGCGAGATTTCCTCCGTCACCGACTGGAGGAAATTATGGTTTGTCCGAGATGCAAAAGTGAAAACTTCAAAAAAAACGGTTCTTACACCTCTAAATCTCATCGCCAAAAGCTAGTTCAGAGATACTATTGCCGAGACTGTGAATCCACATTTTCTGATCAGACCGGCACTCTGACCTGCGGTGAGCGAAAGCCATATGCAACTCAATTAGTCATGCGACTTCTTATGTCCGGTGTTTCGCAGCGTCGCTGTGCAAAAATTGCCGATCTTCATCCCATCACCGTCGCTAGAAAATTGGAGCGTTTAGGTTTGCGTGCAGCAGCGCGCAATCTAGAAGAAAGCACTTTAGATTCCATCGAAGAGGTCATCTTCGATGAGATGGAGACTTTTGAGCATACAAAATGTAAGCCCGTGTCGATCCCGCTAGCCGTCGAAAAACAGAGTCGTCGCATCATCGCTATTGGCGTCGCAAGTATGCCAGCTAAGGGCAAGCTGGCCAAAATATCCGGCGCAAAATACGGAGCGCGTGACGACGACCGTAAGGAGGCACTCGCCCATGTGTTAGAGTGCGTCAAAAACGCTGCGCCCGGTATCAAAGTCATTAAGTCCGATATGTGCCCGCGCTATCCAAATATAGTTAAAAAGACCTTCGGAGGTCAGATTAAGCACATAACCTACAAGGGGCGACGTGGCTGCATAGTCGGTCAAGGTGAATTAAAGCGTGGCGGCTTTGACACGCTTTTCAGCCTTAATCACACCTGCGCAATGGTGAGAGATAACCTGAAGCGCCTCAGCCGTCGCACATGGTGCACAACGAAGAAGCGCGGATGTTTGAAATGGATGCTCGATCTTTATGTTTGGTGCCACAACCAACTATTGCTCGGTGCAGATTGGGGCATGGCGCTGGCATAATTCTTAGCAATCCAGCAACACCAAAATAGAGCAGCTTAAGCAATTCAACCGGGGCCATTGGCTACTGCACGACGGTACATAAGATGGTCACCCTCTGTTGTCGTGATTTCAAGACTATCCCCATTAAGCTGATAAGACTTCCAATCGCCAGAAGGTAAGGTCAGGCCTTGCGGATAAGGATCACAAGACATCAATGTCCCAATTAAGTCCCA
>CAIWTN010000075.1 GCA_903915625.1 uncultured Pseudomonadota bacterium
CGATGCCCGAAGCCCGAAGCCCGAAGCCCGAAGCCCGAAGCCCGAAGCCCGAAGCCCGAAGCCCGAAGCCCGAAGCCCGAAGCCCGAAGCCCGAAGCCTACTTCTTCCGGCAAAGATAGAGGCCATCGGATACGTTAAGCATCACGCGGTCAACGCGATCATCCTTTGCGATGAAATCGTTGAAAGTGCGCAGCACATTGGTATCGGCCTCTTGGTTGGCTTCGTCTGCGACAGTGCCACTCCACAGTGCATTATCACACATGATCAAGCCACCGCTGCGCAGCAGTTGTAGGCCACATTCATAATAGTTCATGCTGTTAGCTTTATCGGCATCGATGAACATGATGTCGAAACTGCCAACGCCGAACTCCGCAATCATAGAGTGCAGAGACTGCAGTGCTGGACCAATTCGGAGTTCAATTTTGTCTTCTAACCCAGCCGCAGCGAAGTAACGCTTCGCCATGAGAGTGGTATCCGCATCGATATCGAGGGTAAATAATTTACCATCCGCAGGTAGACCACTAGCCATCGAGATCGCGCTGTAGCCGGTGTAGCAGCCAATTTCAACGATGCGGCGCGCACCGGTCAGTTTCACCAGTAGGTTCATGAGCGCGCCCTGCTCAGGAGCAATGAGCATTCCTGATCCGGGTATCGTGAGCGTCTCCTGCACCAGAGCTGCAAGGACCTGGCTCGGTGGCGGCGTATGTGCCAGGATATAGCTGTATAACGAATCAGTGAGCGGTATAGCTTTCATGATGGATCCTCTCTCATGCCTGCTTGAGGTCGGCGAGGACTTTATCATGGGATTTGGCTAGCGGCATCCCCCGTCTTCACCCGCCGATAACGAGAAGACACGGGGTACCCATTAAAAGGGGTTCGGAGCGTCAAACACCTTTTAATGTGTGAATCGCACTATTATTTCGTCCAACAGAAGTCGAAAAAACGGGATGTTACAACGCCGTTGGCATCAGCCACAAAGCAATTAACGGAATAACTGATGTCGTCATAATAACAGCTAGCACGATGATAAATGTCGCCAGCCCTCGACCAACAACCAATCGTACTGCCATTGCCACAGGTAAAGGTGGGAGTATCACAGTAATTGTTGCCCCCTGGCATCACGGCCGGACCGGGTGCTGGCTGCCCCTCCTGAACACGGCACGAATGCGAGCCGTTAGGATCAGTCACCGCAGGATCCCAGCCGTATCCATTACCGGTATTGCTGCCGTTGGTGCAGTAAGGGTAGTCGGCGCCGAACGCTGTCAGGGACAGAGCGGCTACCGCGGAAAGTAAAATTACGCGCAGAAAACTCATAAAGTGAAGCCTCATGTGGATAGGGATAGTACACAGTGGGAGGAGCTACTATCATCTCACTGGCAAGGAGTCCAGCAGACGAATCCATCATGGGATTCGGCTAGCGGCACCCACCGTCTTCACATTACAGTCTGGAGCCATTAACCTAGCGTCTTCATTGAATTCTATCGGAGCCGACAGGGCCTCCACGAATCGCTCGCTAGTGATGTGACGTAGATTAACCATGCGTTTGAGCAGGCCGTTGACTAGTTCACGGAAATTAGCAGTCACGCGCCCTTGGCAAAAATATCGGTAACGAATCTTGGGGCTCGGCAGCAAGTTCGCCAAATAAGCTGCCTCGACCAAATTTAACCCATCGGGACTTTTACCAAAAAAGCGCTGCGAGGCCGTTGTCACACCGTAGATGCCGGGGCCTAGCTCCACAATATTCACGTAAATTTCGAGGATTCGGTCCTTACTTAGAATTTGCTCCAAGTGCCAGGCTAGGAAAATCTCCTGCGCTTTTCGGCTCATCGTCCGCTCGGGTGTCAGAAACAAGTTCTTTACCGTTTGCATCGTGATCGTCGACCCACCCAAAGCGATCCGCTGCTCGCTCAGGTCACGCCGCAATGCACTTGCAATGGCATTCACATCGATGCCCTTGTGCAGATAAAACCCTGCATCCTCAGAAGCGACGAAGGTTGAGTTCACGTTATGCGAAACTTTATCTAGCGATGCATAAGACGGGGAACTAGGACTGACCTCAATATCAATCGGTGGCGAATTTTTAGTGACTTGCCGGCGGATCGAGAACGGACCGTTGAGCCTTTCGGCTGAATAGGCATAAGGCGCTTCTTGTACGCTGCAGTTGAACAACGTGTCATGCAGCGAGACATAGGCATCTCCGAGGCTGCGCGTCTTCAAACTAATATCTAAAGTAGCAGCTACGTCACCACTAAGGCGAAAGCCCGTGAGAGCTGGCAGTAATCCCTGGGGCGCAGCGTTTAATACGGTTTGGCAAGATGTGCTTGGCAGACTCAAATGCGCGTTTACCACGTGACCGCCTAAGGACGGTGGCTCCATCTGCCAGCTACCGTTGAGCGCAAAACGCGCTGCGCGATCCCCATACTCACGGTTCTCATTATTCGGTAGACTGACGGTGCCGCTGTCGATGGTTAATAGGCGTGAGGTGGGCTGATATGATCCCGAAGCCTTGAGGTCGAAGTAGACCGGTCCGAGCGGTTGCGAACTCACCAGCGGCAGCTGAACGATGCTACCTTGACTCTGAACCTGCGTATTAAACTGCCAGAGATTTTCACCTCGGGTCAGCTCTAAAATCACCCGCCCACGAACTCGCTTTAGACCTATCGGCAGATCTTTGAGGAACGGTGTCACGAAAGATGGCATTGAGTGCATATCTGCAGTCAGCTGAATATTTCGCAGATCCTTCTGCAGGATCCCAGTCACCCCCCAAGCATTCTTATTGCGATCGGAGCCTTCTTTACGCCGCAGAAAAAAGCGGTAATCCTTCGCACTAGGGCTGAGCTCAAATCGAGCCAATAGATCACGCTCGCGAATACCACTACGAGTTTTCAATTCGCTCAGTCGCAACAAGAATCGACTGGCCTCGCGCTCGACCGACAGCTTAAGTCCCTGCACGCTAAGCGCAGCTTCACCATCGGTATCTAGAAGGGTAATGCCCACACTGCCCATCGACAGCTCAGGGCTAGGAAGTGAGGCGAACAGTTTTTCAATGGTACGCTGCGCTTCTTGGCTGCGATCAGAAAGATCGCTCGTCGTGTTCCCGCCACCGAGCAGCGGAGCGCGCACCTGCTTTTCCGTCGCCTTTATCCGCATATCTGCGACGGCGATACTGCTAATTTCACCAAAACCAGAGTCTAACGGATTGATATTTAAATCAGCCCGCATGGAGCTGATAATTACCTGCGCCTCACTACCGATCCGCACATCGAAAAAGCGAGCGCCACTTAACCCAATGTCCACGCGGCCAACTACGATGGGCGCCCCGATTTTTTTGCTCGCGTGCTCAACGGAACTATCGATCTTTGAAAGAGCGTAACCTTCAAACTGCGACCACGAGTAGGCAAACAGACACAAAGCCACCGAGGCGCTGATCAGCGCCACTGCAGTGCTCTGCAGAACTAAGAAATGCTGTCGCCGGAGTCTCCGGTAGCGTCGTTTAAAAAGCAATTTTGGTTCAGCGCGTTAAAAGGGGTCAAGTGGCGGGGTTACCCCTCTATAATATCATCTTTAATCGTTTGGGGTCAGGCACTGGCTGCAACATGCTGAAATCTATTATAGTCAATTGATTTCATATAGTTACGGAGAGTGCCTGACCCCATACGCTCAAAACGGCTTGAACAGCACCAACCACACGATCACCAACATTAGTACGGTCGGCACCTCGTTCAAAACTCGCAAGCGTTTAGAACTAGGCAAGTTATCCGCACCTTTTTCAAAGCGGCCGATCAACAGCCCAGCTTTGACGGTATAGTGCGTTAGAGCCAGGACCAAAATAAACTTGGCGCCAAACCAATGACCCTTGGCAATCGCTGGCACCACGGCAACCATGCCGAGGCCTGCGACATAACTGACCACAGCCGCCGGGACTGTGATGTATTTAAACAGCCGCCGCGACATCAGCACCAAAAGGCCTTTGATGTCCGCGTTGGCGCCACGCTCAGATAGGTAAATCAGCAGGCGGTAAAGATAGAGTATTCCAGCCATCCAGCTGATGACACTGACTACATGTAACCATTTCAACCACAAATACACGCATTCACCTCACTACGAAGTTGATGATTTTTCCCGGTACAAAAATTTCTTTGACTAAGGTCTTACCTTCCAAGTGACGCTGCACTGACTCTAGCTCTTTAGCTGCAGCGATGATTTGGTCCTTAGTGCTAGCTGCTGCCACCTGAAGCGTGCCGCGCAACTTACCGCTGACTTGTACCGAGATGGTGATCTGATCATCCTCGGTTAAAGCCGGATCGAAGCTAGGCCACGGAGCATAGGCCAATGAGCCTTTGTGGCCCAATTGCTCCCAAAGCTCTTCTGCTAAATGAGGCGCATAAGGCGCAAGCAAAAGCACTAAAGTCTCTGCCGCTTGACGGCTGATTGCTGGCTCTTTATAGGCAGCGTTTACCAGCTCCATCATTGCAGAAATTCCAGTATTAAACTGCATGATAGCAGAGTCTTCACCCACCTTTTTGATGGTCTTGTGCAGGGTGCGCTGAAAACTTTCGCTCATCGGTGCATCCGTCAGCTTTTCACTCAATACCCCGTTCTCTTGCAGGACTAAGCGCTGCACCCGCTTTAAGAAGCGGTATACACCGTTGATACCAGCTGTCTGCCAAGGCTTAGATGCGGTCAGCGGCCCCATGAACATTTCATAAAGCCTAAGGGAATCGGCACCCCACTCACGCACGATGTCATCTGGGTTAACGACGTTACCCTTGCTCTTCGACATCTTCTCGTTATTTTCACCGAGCACAATACCGGGATGTAAGAGCCTCTTAAACGGCTCCTTAGTCGACACCAAGCCGCAGTCGTAAAGAACTTTATGCCAGAATCGGGCATAAAGTAGATGCAGCACGGCATGCTCAGCGCCGCCAACATAAAGGTCTACTGGCATCCAGTAGCTCTCTTTTGCGGCACTCCAGGGCTCTGCATGATTATCGGGATCGATGTAACGCAGGTAATACCAACAAGAGCCCGCCCACTGCGGCATGGTGTTGGTCTCACGCCTAAAAGTCTCGCCGTCTTTTTGGTATTCGAGCCAGTCTTGCGCTCGTGCTAACGGAGATTCTCCGTCGCCCGCCGGTTTAAAGTTATCCAACTCGGGGAGAGTCACTGGTAGATCGGACTCGTCTAGCAGATGCGGATTACCCTCTTTATCGTGAACCAAAGGAAAGGGTTCGCCCCAATAGCGCTGACGCGAGAACAGCCAGTCACGCAACTTGTAAGTGACAGCTCCGCGTCCAAGTTCATTGGCTTCGAGCCACTCAACCATTTTAGCGATCGCAGCGGACTTATCTAAACCATTAAGAAACCCAGAGTTCACCAACTCGCCGTCGCCGGTGTGTGCCGCCACAGTAATGTCAGCCTCGGCTCCACCGGAAAGAACACGCTTGATCGGCAATTCATACTTACGCGCAAATTCGTGGTCACGCTCATCATGACCAGGCACCGCCATGATGGCGCCGCTGCCATAGGAAATCAGCACGTAATCGGCGACATAAATTGGCAATTTCTCCTGATTCACCGGATTAACTGCATAGGCGCCAGTAAAGACGCCGGTTTTTTCCTTACCAAGAGCGCTGCGCTCGATGTCAGATTTTGCTTTAGCAGTCTCGACGTAATCTTGGACCGCCGCTTTTTGCGCCGGCGTAGTAATCGCGCTGACTAGTTTATGTTCCGGTGCCAAGACACAAAACGTGGCACCAAACAGTGTATCCGGCCGTGTAGTAAAGACTTCAAAGTCACCGTCATGACCAGCGACCTTAAAACGCACATGTGCGCCGGTGCTCTTACCAATCCAGTTACGCTGCATTTCCTTGAGGCTATCTGGCCAATCCAAATCATCAAGGTCCGCAAGCAACCTTTCTGCATAAGCGGTAATCTTCAGCACCCACTGCCGAATGGGTTTTTTAATGACTGGAAAACCACCGACCTCAGACTTGCCGTCGATGACTTCCTCATTCGCCAAAACTGTCCCCAGCTCTGGACACCAATTGACCGGCTCAAAAGATTCGTAAGCCAGGCCCCTCTCGTACAACTTGCGAAAAATCCACTGAGTCCACTTGTAATAGCGTGGATCGGTAGTATCGATCTCGCGCGACCAGTCGTAGGACATCCCGAGGCGTTTTATCTGGCCCCGAAATCGATCAGTGTTGGCCTTGGTAGTGACGCGTGGATGCTGCCCAGTTTTTACCGCATATTGTTCAGCTGGCAGTCCAAACGCATCCCAGCCCATTGGGTGCAATACGTTGAATCCACGCATGCGCTGAAAGCGGGCGTAAATATCAGTCGCGGTATAGCCCTCGACGTGTCCAACATGCAGGCCATCCCCAGATGGATACGGAAACATGTCGAGGATATAGCACTTAGGCTTACCAGGCACTTCGACCGTCTTAAACGTCTGGTGAAGGTCCCAGTAGTCCTGCCACTTTTTCTCAATACTGCGGAAATCGTAATCTTGCCGGCCGTCACTGGTGCCCGTGCTCATGCAATCCCTTCCCTCATGTTAAAGCCACGGGGACCCTATCACAAAAGTCGGGATTTTCTGAAGGCCTAGTCCAGGTTAATGCGCTGGCGGCATCCACTCAGAGGGACGTCTCTTGACCGCCACGGGCTTGGCAGCCGTATCGCTCAGCTTGATATAAATGCCGTCACCGATTCGCCCCCAACCCTTTTCCACGTCGACAATAATCCGATCGCCGCGCACAAGGCGCCCAACCGATTTAGCTGAGGCCGAAGGCTCTGCTCTCAGCTGCGCTAGTTTTACTTTAACATGCCGCACAACCCGCGATTTTTCAGCAGTAGCTGGCGCAACTTGACCTGCAACGGGCGCCGTAGCTACCGCCTCACCATCCGCAGCGGCACCAACCGGAGCTACCACATTGGCAACGCCAACCGGGGCTGAAGCCACCTGCTCGGCTGAGGCACCAGCAACGGCACTAGCCTGGGCGGTCTGTGCTCCGGCGTCCGCAGCGGCTTCAGACGCCGCAGGGGCTTCCCCCTCACCCTCCGCACTGGGCGCTAAGACATCTTCATCCGTATTATTGCTTGAGCAGGCGGTCATCCCGCCAAAGCTAACTGCGAAAACTAACGCAGCTTTCCAGCATGTACCCAGTTTTTGCATAGCCATGACGTGATCCTCTCCCTGACTAGTCGTGCCGAGTTGCGCAAGCCCACTCGGGACACGTGGACAAATCGTTTCAAGCATCCATCGGTGCAAGGTCGGCAATCTTTAATCACCGGGCCAAGCTTTGACATTGGCCGCTATTCTATTAATATGGAAAAAGCTTCAATACTTTTTAAGATTTATCGGAGAGCCGAGATGCCTATACTGCGGACGAAGACAGGTGTCCGAAGCATCCTGCAGACCACCATAGCCGTTCTGTTGGGCGGATCCTCGCTCCCGCAAAGAGCTAACGCCGAGTGCATGAGCCTGGTTAGCGGACCAGTGGTAGTCGAGATCAATGGCTGCAAAACGATCGAACCGGAATCAACGTTCGATACCAAGAAAGACAAGTATTCCTGGGTAGCTGGGCTCGACCGCGCTGGTCGTAAGCAGTTTTTCGATAGCTACCGCGGACTATATGTAAAAACCAAAGTCATCATGTCTAAAGCAGTCGCCAAGGGCCTTAACCCTGAAGAGGGAGGGCTGGCAGGGCAGACGGTATTTATGATGATTGCCCCACCGACTGCGTTGACGTGTCCCGCCATCAACTTCAAGCGCCTAACTGCGAATGTAAAACAGATTTGCTGCGACGGCAGTGGCAACGTACCCTGCCTTCTGGACACCCCTTATCTGCTCCAGCAGCCACAACTTGCGACCAAGGGCACCATGAGTGCCGCCAAGAGCAAAGCTAAACAATCAACTGATTACCTGGCCGCCACGTCCGCTTACAATAGCCGTAAATTCAAGGCTGCCGCTAAAGGTTTCGAAAAAGCCAGAGTCAACGGAGAGCTTGATATCGTAGGCTTTTATCATCTCGGTGATTCCTATCGTCAGCTCGACCAATGTCGTGACGCAATAGCGCCACTCAAATATGTCCAAGACCAGATGCAACAGCGCCAGGTATGGGCGGACGAAGAAAACAGCGCCAGACAAGCTATATTTCTGCTCGCGCGCTGCTACGCTAAAATGAATGACCCAGAAGCAGCCACTCAAATTTTGAACAGCTACCTATTAGAGCCAGCGAAATATCAAAGTGAATTGAAAGAGTCGCTGAATCACAAGGACTTTGGCTGGATCCACACCAGTCGCGAGTTCCTCGATTATGAAAAGCTAGCTCGCCAAAAGCTAAGGCAAGCTGGAACGGCGACGCCCTAAACTTTCCTGGTGCGGAGTGATTTATCGCTTAGCTAACCACTGCTCCAAAGCGGCAAAGGCCAGGGCTCTGTGACTAATTTGGTTCTTCACGCTTGCCGGGATTTCGGCGAGGGTCCGCCCCTGCCAAGCCGGGTCAGATAATTTAGGCACAAATAACGGATCATAGCCAAACCCATGGCGACCTCGTGCCGAGTGGGTCAGCTGTCCCTCAAGCACCCCGCTGAACTCATGGCCCTGCCCTGATTCGTCGATAAAATAGAGCGTACACACAAAACGAGCAGACAGATCGTGCTCTGCATAGCTTTTAATAGCTGCGGCTAACTTAGCATTATTAGCAAGGTCATCGCCGTCGACACCGGCGTATCGACTCGAATGCACACCGGGCGCGCCACCCAAGACGTCGACAACTAGCCCTGAGTCATCTGCTAGCACACAGGCGCCCGTATGTGCCCTTAGGGCCTCCGCCTTGATCCTGGCATTGGCGAGAAAGCTATCCCCCACTTCATCCCAGGTGATCCCTGGCGCTAGATCGCGTGCTAGCTGAACCTCCCAAGGCGGTAACAGGGTCGCCAAAAGCGCTGTTAACTCGGTCGCCTTATGGGCATTGTTGCTGGCGAGATAAAGTCGTGGCATAGTTCAGCTCCTTTGAGCGGAGTGATTAAACATGACTACGGCTGATATCATCATCGCCAAGATTAAAGAACAGCTACCATCGGCGCAAATCAAAGCGACCGATCTTACCGGTGGTGGCGACCACTGGCAGTTGGTCGTTAGGGCCAGTGAATTCAAAGGCAAGGGCCTGATTGAACAACACCAACTGATCTACAAAGCACTTGGTGACATGATGCGCCAGGAAATCCATGCGCTGTCATTAGACACCCGGGAAGCCTGAGACGGCCCGAGTTCGTGCATCAGACTAGTCGGCGTGCCGAGTCTTCGCACGCTTGGCTTCGTCTTGGTCGGACTTTATGACCATGCGTACGATCTCCGGGGACGTTCGCATGTAGGTGATCATTGCCTCCTGGATGAGCTTTCGCTCACTGAATTTCACCGCAAAAACACCCAATTCGCGGAAGTGCTCGACGACGTTTTTGATGATCGTGTCGGGCTCAATGCGCCAATTTTCCACTAGAATTCTTACAGGCTCAGAATCATAAGTCTGTGACACAAAGAATTCGATGGGAATTGATTCGTATATCATGTGGCTGCCTCCCCGCTTCTACTAATCAGGTATCGGCAGCCCTGGCCCTAAACTGAACCGCCCTCAGACCGGCTTCAGAGTACTCATGTCGATAACAAAGCGGTATTTGACATCGCTCTTCAGCATGCGTTCGTAAGCCTCGTTGATCTGCTGAATAGGTATTAGCTCAATATCACTCATGATTTCGTGCTTGGAGCAGAAATCGAGCATCTCCTGGGTCTCCGGCAGCCCGCCGATCAAGGACCCAGCCAAGCTACGGCGACCAAAGACCAGGTTGAACGCGGCGATACTCGGATCTTTGTCCGGAATCCCAACTAAGCACAGGGTGCCGTCTCGCTTCAGCAGGCCCAACATGGCGTTGAGATCGTGGGGTGCCGACACCGTGTCGAGGATAAAGTCGAAGCTACCAACATGCTGCTGCATTTCATCGGCATTTTTTGACAAAACGACTTCATGAGCACCCAGCCGCAAGGCATCAGCCTTCTTCTGTGGGGATGTAGTGAAGCACACGACATGTGCGCCAAATGCACGCGCAAATTTCACTCCCATATGGCCTAAGCCACCGAGACCTACTACGCCCACTTTTTGGCCCTTCGTCACGCCCCAATGGCGCAGCGGTGAGTAAGTCGTAATACCGGCGCATAGGAGTGGTGCCACCCGCGCGAGATCCAGATTCTGCGGCACTTTTAAAGTGAAGGCTTCGTCGACGACGATGTTATTTGAATAACCACCGTAGGTAGGAGTTTTACCATCTCGCTCAAAGCTGTTGTAAGTGCCAATCATACCGCCTTGGCAGTACTGCTCGAGACCATCTTTGCAGTTTACACAGGTTCGGCATGAATCCACCAAACACCCAACTGCCGCCAAATCACCGACCTTGAACTTGCTCACTTTGCTGCCAACACGCACAACTTTGCCGACAATCTCGTGTCCCGGCACCATAGGAAACATGGAGTTTCCCCACTCATTACGAGCCTGATGGATGTCGGAGTGACAAACGCCGCAATGTGTAATCTCGATGACGACATCAGCATCGCGAGGTTCGCGCCGTTCAAATTTGAACGGTACCAATGGCACTTTGGCTTCTTTAACTGCGTAACCGTAAGATGCGACCATTCTAAAAACCCCTTTACGCAGGACTGTTGCATTTATTCTTGAGAGGCTGATTCGCCTACTTTGCTTTGTAACACACCACTTCAACCACCTTATGCTCCCTGGCGCCAAATCGAAATTATTACTTTGTAAATATGACTCCTTCTCATCAAGGCAAGCCACCATGGCGCGTTTGGCTCCTACTTTGCCGCTGACATAATGACATCAGCTTGTTGCAAAGCTCCGAACGTTGACACGAGCACTCACCTTGATGAAAAAAGGGCCGTCCAGAGACGAGAGCAAAAAATTAAGGACAATTTCCGTGAACGAGCTATTTCCTGCAGAGGAGCTGGCGCGCCGCGCCGCAATGTTCGGTGTCATCGCCAACCTGATCAAGGACTGGGATGACCCGGCTGCACCCACGCCAATAACCTCTGCCTTCGCCAGAGGCACGAGCGTAAGGCACCAGCCACTGTTGCCGCGGATCAAGGTGCGGAATCATCAAGTCATCTGCAACAACACCAGCCTCGATCTGGCCCGGAGGCCGATGACACTGCGACTTTTCGAGGTGTTTTGCAACGCTCCGAATCACGAGAGGTCGCGCGACGATTTGTTGATGGAGGTTTACCGCATCAAAGACCTGAATAGTCATACAGAGCGCTATGTGGAGTCGGTTTATAACAACGGCGTCAAATTGATTAGTCGAGCACGGATACTAGCTACTACACATTTAAGCTTTGCTGTTAGCCATGGGATAGAGTGGTTCGTATACGATCAAGAACGAAAAATCTGGTGCTTATACCGCCTGCGAAATGAATATCTGAGCGATCACCTTGGGCGGTTTGCCCACAACTTTTCG
This sequence comes from uncultured Pseudomonadota bacterium, assembly GCA_903915625.1. Lineage (GTDB taxonomy): Bacteria > Bdellovibrionota_B > Oligoflexia > Oligoflexales > CAIYRB01 > CAIYRB01. Next base: position 11,527 of record CAIWTN010000075.1, read on the forward strand.
TGATCAGTCCACTAACTAGCCACTATCAATCCACTAAGGTGCATGTTGCAATCACCCGCGCGAACCCAACGTCGCAGGTGATTCACTCGCCTGTTGCGCGATCTCGCGCCTGATGTTGCCGCATTGCGCCGCGAGCAACCAAATTCTATCGGCCTCGGCTCGGGTTCAGATGCCTTTTTACAGGTACCGCGTAGCGAAATACCTCACGCACAACAAAAAATGTTCAATAATATCTTATAGTTAAAAAAAATCGCAGTCTGATAAGTCAGGAGCCAATACCAGACATAAACTGTCTGGTCCTGGCTCTTAAGTTTGCGGTCGGCCAATCCGAAGGGTATACTCAACTGCCACTACCAGACACATATAGTCTTATGCTGGTAATGAAGGGCGAATGATGTTCATGGATACAGTGAAAAAACTGGAACGGGTGCGCCACCTCTTGCCTCCGGTCTTCGAGATTGGAGAGATCGCTCGTTTTTTCCCGGAAAAGGCAGCGCCGCGGAAATACTGTGAACGTCTTGTGGAGCACAAAGTCCTAGTTCGACTTAAGAAGGGAGCCTATGCCTTTACCGAGGTAAATGCTCTTGTCGTCGCCAACTACCTTGCTCCCTGCTCTTATGTTTCTTTTGAGACAGCACTTAGCTACTACGGAATGATTCCTGAATTTACCCCGCTGATCATGTCGGTTTCGTCGGTGTCCAGACACAGGTGTTTTTCAACTGCGCTTGGCAGCTATGAATACTTCCATCAGCGTCCAGAACTTTATTCCGCAGGAATGGATAGGATTATGGTAGCTGAGCAACTTCCGCTATTGATCGCCACTCCTGAGAAGGCGCTTTGTGATGCATTGGCTCGGCGCAGCGAGCAATATCACACCAAAGATACTGGCTTCATAGGAACCGTGTTGCAAGGGTTGCGGGTGGAAGATGACGCACTTGCAAGTCTGGATCATGGGCATATCGCGATCATCGCAGACCTTTACGCCAGCCGCGCCGCTGAGCTACTTCAGCAGTATTTGAGGGAACGCTATCCAAAATGAATAAGGCTATTGAAAAACTCGTGAACGCTTCCCGCCCTGAGCATCCAGGGTTCCGTGATCAGCGGCTGCGAGAAGTGCTACAGGTTTTGGTACTTCTGGGACTCAAGCGGGCTGGTTTTTTTTCGTATGCATCGTTTTATGGCGGAACGGCACTCCGGGTTTTACACGGGCTTGATCGTTTTTCGGAGGATCTTGATTTCTGCTTGCATCCAACAGAGCTAAAAGATGTGTTCGACCTCGGTAGCTATGCGCCAGTCATTGAGGAAACCCTGGCGTCGTTCGGGTTTCAGATGCGAATGGAAATGAAACAAAAAGCTCGTCCCACACCGATTGAGTCAGCTTTCGTGAAAGGTGGGACGTACGTAAATTACCTTGCAATCGGCGAGGTCAGAAGTAGCTCAAATCCTGCTCAACTGACGAAAATCAAGATCGAGGTTGATACAGCAAATCCAGAGGGCGGCATCAAAGAGCTGGCTCTGGTGGCTGAGCCAGAGCCGTTCATGGTGCAGACGCTTGATCGCAGTTCGCTCTTTGCCGGAAAATTGCACGCCATCATGGCAAGAGAGATGGCTGGTCGAGTGAAGGGGCGTGACTTTTATGATTTCATTCATTTTGTTGGGCAGAAAACTCCTGTAAACCTAGCTTATCTGCAAGCGAAAATGGTCGATTCCGGCCACCTAGCTCCCAGCTCTAGCCTGTCGATGTCTGAGTTTCAGAGTATGCTTTTAAAAAAACTGGATGCTACAGATTTTAATCTGGCCATCCAGGATGTACTTCCTTTCATCTATAGCGATCAGAAGCGGACGGATACGCGCAACTGGAACGCTGAATTCTTCAAAGCAATGACAAGGACCCTGATGCCAGCCCAGGGAACCGAGTAAAGATCGATGTTGATACAGTAATGCTAGGCGTTGCTGGGGGGATGCACAAAGAAGAAGCCCGAATGTGGTGAGGTTACGCGATGTCGAAACCAAGATCCGATCACCGACGACGAAGTCGCGAGTCTTGTCGAAAGCATTGCTACCCGCGCATTCAGTTTATGCATCAGACGCAGCTAATTGGATAAACACGGCGACTTGGATAAACACGGCGACAAGGAATTCAGGCTAGGCGCCACCTAAAACACGTCGACCTCGACTACGACCTTCCCACCCCGAGCACCACCGAGATTTGAGCAAGGGGAATTCACCTTTGAGCTTTATGACTGGTCCAGTGAACACCTGAGCTGATCGGAATAAAAGCCAACTGATGAAACCGAGTCCGACTAGCTGATGGGCCAAGGCAGCCACTAAGGTGCATGTTGCAATCACCCGCGTGAACCCAAAGTAGCCGGTGATTCAATCGCCTGTTGCGCTATCTCCCGCCTGATGTTGCCGCGTTGCACCGCGCTCAACCACTTAACATGCTAATAAAGTAGATAAATACGGAAGATTCGTGCTACCTTGATGTGATGTCGTCTGATCGGACGGAAAGGTGTCATGTTCAAATTGTTTGCCAAACCACTAACACGGGCGGATCAAGACGCTATCATATCAGCTAAGTTGGCCTGGATACTCAGCCAAGTAAATCCGATGCGAGTCATATTGTTCGGATCGGCTGCTAGCTATCAGATGACTGATGCATCCGATATCGACTTAATCGTGACTTTTGCTAGTACTGAGGAGCGAGACAGCTCAAGAGTTCTGCTCTTCAAAGCTCGGCCAAAAGACGATTGGCCCCATGACCTTTTATTATTGACTGAAGAGGAGTTTGCCCAGTCCGTGGCAAAAGGTGGCGGTGCTGCTTATGTGGCCAGTCAAGAGGGGCGGGTTCTATACCAGGCTGGAGGTAGGCATGAGTCCGCGTAAACAAGAGCGTCGCTTTGCCAAGGAATATGCGCAGGTATTGTGGCGTATTGCAGAGGGGGACTTCAGAACCGTATTAGTCTTGGCGAAGGCATCTGACTATCGCGTGGAAAATGCTTTTTACCTGGCGCAGCAGTCCATTGAAAAGGCGCTCAAGGCAGTATTAGTCCATCGTGGCATCGCGATACCGATGATACATGACTTGTCCGCATTGCTCAGTAAACTCCCAGATGAATGTGATTCTCCTTATGGTTACGAACTCAACGCGTTAAGCGAGTATGCAACGATTCGTCGATATGAAGAAGGCAGCTGGACTCCGACCAGCGAAGAGCTGCAGGATATTTTGGCGAAAACAAAAGCAATGCTAGATTGGGCCAAAAGCAAAATCTAATTGTTGCCGCAACTTCAATTCGCGATGATGAAGGTCAGATTATCGCGTTAAGTTGAAAAAACGAGGCCACTAGATAAGGTGAGGTTTCGCGATTTCGAAACCTAGATCCGATCACCGACGACGAAGTCGCATGTCTTGTTGAAAGCATCGCCGCCCTCGTCCGCAGCCTGTGCATCAGACGTGGTTGCAATCACCCGCGCGAACCTAGCGTAGCAGGTGATTCACTCGCCTGTTGCGCTATCTCCCGCCGGATGTTGCCGCGTTGCGCCGCAAGCAACCAAATTCTATAGATGGCTTCGACGACAATACTGCCAGCCATTTTAGATTGGCCCGCTCGCCTCTCAACAAACAAGATGGGGACTTCGCGCAGCGAATATCCGGCTAAATGAGCGCGAAATTTAAGTTCGACCTGAAAGGTGTAACCTTCACTGCGGATGCGATCGGGATTGATATCGACCAACACCTGCCGGTGCCAGGCATTAAACCCACCAGTCAAATCTCGCGCCTTAAGCCCCAAAATGGTGCGAGCATAAAGGCTACCACCTATGCTGATAAAGCGGCGAAAGCGACTCCAATTGCGCGTACCGCCCCCAGGGATATACCGGCTACCAATGACTACCGGACTTGCTGGCACAGCCTTCAGCAGCGCCGCCAAATCTTCCGGCCTGTGGGAATGATCGGCATCCATCTCAATCAGCACGTCATATCCACGCGCCAGGCCCCACTTGAAGGCGGCCACGTAGGCTGTACCCAGACCGAGCTTACCGCTGCGACTAATGAGAAATACCCGGTCGGCGTGCTCTGCCTGAAGTTCAGCAATCACCTTAGGCGTGCCGTCTTGGCTGTTGTCATCGACGAACAAAATGTCGACATCGGGAGCATGCTGACGAATCCCCGCCGCCAGAGGGGCGATATTGTCGACCTCGTTGTAGGTAGGAATGACGACCAGAACCTTCAACGCTGATGCACTTTGCAAGCTGGCTCTCCCGAGGCTCTACTGGGTCACAATGTGTGCAGGTTTGGATGCGTCACTGTGACAATAAAGTGTAATGTTGTAGTATGATAATGCCACAGCGTAAAGGGCTAGAAACCTGGATGAGTGACGACGATAACGAAAAAAATGTCGTGAATTTAGCTGATGCTCGACGCCGCCAGCGCACTGCGCGCGTCGCTCCAAAAGCCGGCAAAAGCAAATCCAGCAAGGGTCCCGCCGGCCTGACGGGTAAGGTGTGGATATACGTCCAGGCCCTGCTGTTTCTCGCTTTGGTGTCCTACTTTATGAGACTGTGCAAAGGTCCGTAAAGCCACTCACTAGACTTCAACACTATTGCTGACGTGCCTGCTCGAGGTAGAGCAGCCATGCTGCAGCGGTCAAATCGCGCTTCTGATTGTTGCAGGGCTTGCAGGCCGGCACGATATTTCCGGGAGTGGACTTCCCGCCCTGCGCGATCGGCACCACGTGATCCATGGTGACCTCCGATTTCTCCAATGATTTCGAGCAATAATAGCAGGTCGCCTTGGTGATCAGCGTCTGCCACCACCTAGACTTACGCAAAAGCCGCGCCTCATCACGCTCACGCCGCAGATGCTTATCTGAAGATAAATCGCCAAAATCCACTATTAGGCCCTCAATCTATAGAGGACCGTATATCATTTTAATAAAAGCTTGATAAGCCTTACTAAGCGATATCGCCACGTTGGCTAGCGAGAACCGCGACCGTCAGAAATATAGCAATCAATATAAGGCCATAGCCGAAATGATTGAGGAGTGATGCGGGACTGATCGCGGGTGCCTCGAGCACTCGGTCCACCAGGTTGAATGCCTGTAAGTCCCAAGCACGCGCCAACACCCTGACTATGGCTTGCGCCTCGGGCGGAGTCTCTGGCGTTAGCGCAGCCGCAACTGCAGCGCTCGTCAAACCGACCAGCCACCCCCCAACACCAGCAAACAATGCCAGGGAAAAGTGCATCGAGATGGAAAACAACAAGGACAGTGCAAGCAGCACGAGCCAGCCGAGGAGCATGAGCAGATAAACGGCTAGCTGCCCCAAACTCAAAGTCCCGTAGTCCCCAACAATCATCCCTAGTTGCCAAATAAATAAAAGTACTGCTCCAAGGAGCAAGGTGCTGACTGCCAGACCAAGATATTTGCCAAGCAACCAAGACGTGCGACTTATGGGAGCCGCGAGTTGCCACTCAATAGCACCATCCTGACGCGAGTCACCGACACTTTTGCTGCCCCAGAAAATAGCCATGATGCTGCCGACCAGCTGGAAGCAAAAGAAACCAACATCAAACAAAATTTTGACCCGGTCCTCGATACTCCAAGTACTTGCCAAAAGTGCCAGGCCGGTGGTCAAAAAGCCGGCAATCACTGCGGCTCGCACCATTCGATCACGACGCAAGAGAGTGCAGGTCTGCCAGGCAACCAGTCCTATCGCTCGGAGCATCTAGGTATCCCTCGCAAAATGTTGCAGCAGATTATCTTCGAAGGCCCGTGTGTCCTCCCCAAAGTGAGTGACGACATAACCCTGCGCTAATAAAGTTTGCAGCCAACGCGCACTGTGCTCATAGCCGACAAAACTCAACTCGGCCAGTACCCCTTCTTGACGTAATTGGCGCCACGGTGGCAAGCCCTCGCGATCCGCCAAACGTTCTAAACCATCTGCGCGGAGTCCAGATACGTGCACTATGTATTGCTGTGCAACGGTTGGCCCCAAACTCCCAGAGGCAACCAATTGGCCGCGTTTTAAGATGTGGTACTGATGACATAGGCTCAGCAACTGCGAGAGTTCATGAGTGCATAGTATGATCGTAGTGCCACGCGCTTTCTCTGCCCGAATCCAGTCGAGCATTTGGCGGCGAGCTAAAGGATCTAGACCAGAGGCCGGCTCATCCAAAATCAAAACACGAGGCTGATGAATCGTGGCTTGGGCCCAGGCCAATCGACGTGCCATGCCCTTTGACATCTTACCCACCAACTTGTCGGCATGTTCGCTCAGCTCGACCGCAGCAAGCGCAGCTTCAACCGCGTCCCGTTTTGCCGCGGCTTTCGCGGCAAATTCCGGCGCAAACATCCGCAGCTGAAATAACAATACTTCTCTTGCAGTCAATGCCGCCGGAAGCTTATTCACCTCTGGCATGTAACCAATCAAGCGCTTTTGTTCGAGGCCGACTCGAGTCCCACCAATCGTAATATTGCCAGCATCTGGCTTTAATAGACCAAGGATCAATTTAATGGTCGTCGTTTTACCGGCACCATTGTGTCCCAGGAGCCCCGTGCAGCGCCCCGCAGGAAATCGGCAGCTCAGCTTCTCAAGTGCGACCTGTGGACCACGCAGCAAATCGCTGCGAAAAACCTTGCGAACGTCAACCAAGGCAACGTCTTCAGCAATTTTATTTGTTGCTTCAGTTTGCACCCGCGGCGCCCCCCTGAGTCTCAACTTTAGGTTCTATCACGCTGGTGCTCGCAGCATCTCGTTCCGCTATTCCAAGGGTACGGAAAAACTGCTCCTTCGCTACTTGGCGTTCTTCGGGAGTTAATTCCACGCGGGCTGACAGTTTGGTGGCAAATCCCCGAAGGTACGTGGGAGCTCCTGGCCGCGATGATGCTAGTTCATAATAGAGGGCCGCAGATGCGGGATCGTTCAGGAGAAAAGCATCCACATAACCCTGAGTCATTGGCACGCGCCAACTCAACGGTAACGCTTTGATTCCGTCAATCGTGATGCCAAGGCATTCATTGGGCTGCTGTAGTTCAAAGGCTAAGACGAAGCAACTCAGCAGGTACAGTGATTCCAATTTAGGCCCGTGTCGGGTGACCATTTTAATGGTATCGACCAGAGCTTTTGGATCCAGCTGTTTTACTTTTTGATCACCTAGCGTCTGCAGCAACCAAATGTCGGCGAAGTCGTCATAAAGACCACGGTGACCAATCGTCACGACATTCAACATCGTAGTCGATAAACGGCTCAGTGGTGGTGGCGATAGGCGCTCCGCGCTTAAGTTTGCCTCTGACCGCAAGCGGTCCGTGACGTGATAAAAGGCGACACCCAGCACCGCCGACCAAATGATGGTCAGCAAGAACTTTAAAAGCGCCTTACGTTCAGGGACCAACGCGTCCTTCCATCCGGATATAAGGAATGATGCCGTACTGGACGAACATAACTAGTAACAGCACAATCATCGGCGCCCAGTCGATGGGCCCCGGTAGATTACGTGTCAAACGTCGCAATGGGCGGTAGAGAGGTTCTGTCAGGTTGCGAACTACGCCAACCACCTGATTTCCCGGATCACCGCCAACCCAGCTGATTAACACCGACGCTATCACCAGCACCTGAATCAGGTTGAGTATGACTTCTAAAATGCGGGCAATGGCATCGGCTATCGGCCCAAACATGTCTATCCCCTTCGTGCCACGAGATTGCGACAACTAATTTGTTCGGTGATTAATCTCTACGGGATGATAACTAACACCCAAAGAAAATAAAAGCCTTACTCACGAGTTCCGGCGTGGGCCAAACAACGCGGTACCAATGCGCACGCAGTTAGTTCCAGCGGCAATCGCTTGGCGTAAATCCCCAGACATACCGAGCGAAAGGTCACCGGCACCGACCTGGTCTGCCAAAGCACGCAACTGGAGGTATAGTTCCGGCGCATCAGTTTGATTTGCGTCCATGAGAGGCGGAGGAATCGCCATGATGCCGCACAACGCTAATTCAGGTAACTCGCGTTCGATCACATGAGCAAGTGCCAGAACATCCGCCATTCCGACGCCGTCCTTAGTGCTCTCATCACCAGCATTCACCAGAATGTGAACGGGCAGCGGTAGCCGTGGCGCATGGACTTTGGCAGCTTGCGCGAGAAGGCGTGCGTGACGCTCACTCCCCAAACTCTGAACGGCCGCGGCTACCCGCACAATTGCGGCCATTTTATTGCTCTGGATACGGCCGATAAAATTCCAGCGCAGGTCGGCCAAGTCGCTAAGCTCGGCAGCTTTAGCGACCATCTCCTGCACGTAATTTTCGCCAAAATCTCGCTGGCCAAGCTCATATAAAGTGCGGATCGATGCCGCCGGATGAGTTTTACTCACAGCTAATAGCCGTACGTGCTGCGGCGCATTAGCCGCACATACGGCAGCCTCGATATCAGCTACCACCTGACGATAACGGTTCTTCAAATCATCCATAGTCTATGGATGTAATCGCTAAATCGGTAGGTGTCTAGAGCTGCTTACTTTGGAGTCGCTGCACTGTCTCCGATAGGCCCAGCAGCGCTTTCGTTACCAACGTCCTGTCCTCCGGCACTTGATGGTGGCGATGACGGCGGCGGTGGGACTGCCGATGGAGCCCCTGCAGCTAATGCGCCTGGTTTTCCAGCACCATTGGGAGCAACGGGCGATCCGGCCTTCGGTAGTAGGCCGCTCTTAGACGGTGGAGTGACATCTTGAACAGGACTAGATGCAGGCGTAACGGCCGAGTCCGCGGCACCACTTTCGGTCGGCGGCACAGTCACATCTGCGGACATAGGATTAGCTGCTGGAGCAGCCGGACCAGGTTGCGCCTGGACTTTTGATTCCATTTTTTGCGCCGGCTGATGGGTGGGCTGGCTTAGACCTTGGACATAGCGACTGAGAGGTACGAAGCTATCTTCTTCGTTCACCTGATAGTGAGGCGCCACCAGAAAGATATCACCTGACTCGCTGATGTGAACATCGACATGCTTCAGGTCCTGGCTTTTGGCGCTCGAAATATCTATTCCATTTAGGAACACATTTCGCAGTCCAGTGGTGGTGGCAAGGGCAAGTGTGGGCATGCCAAACAAGACGGCAACGATGGCAACGCGGAGTCGTTGCATGAGGGCCTCCAGAACTATATGATTGTTCAGTTATATTTTAGCACGAGCTGGTAAGAGTCGGCCTAACTAGGACGACACCTAGTTGTTCGTTCGTATCCGAAACACTTTGATCTTATGGGAGTTATCACAGCTTATGAAGGACTCGACCATATATACCCTGGGCATGTTCGGACGGCGTTTTGGCGGTGCTTTGGCAGTGGTTGCTGCGAGCCATGCCTGTACCCCCTCGTTCCAAGGAGAGTACTCTGACCCAGCCAAAGCTGAGATTGTCGACGACCGTTGGAACGAAACCGATGCCCGTAAGACAGCTGAACACATGATCAAAGGCATGCTGGAAAAACCTTGGCTCGATGGTTTCAAAACGTCCCATAAAGGGCTTAAGCCAGTCGTGATCGTGATGGATGTGGAAAACCGCACCGACGAGCACCTCGACGTTAAACAACTCACTGACTATGTCCAAGATGAGCTCATTAATTCGGGCAAAGTTCGCTTTGTGAATAAAGATGCTCGGCAAAAAATCCTAGACGAGATCAAGTATCAGCAAAGTGGCGCCGTCAATAAAGCCACGGCAAAAAGCAGCGGTAAGGCCATCGGCGCTGACTTTGTCCTTAGCGGCAACATCAGCAGCAGCGTCCACCAAATGGACGGTTTGAAGACGGTCAACTATCAGACCAACCTCATCCTAACCAGTATCGAAACACAAGAAATTGAATGGTCCACTAAGTATGAAGTGAAAAAACGCTTCAAACGCTCCGGCAGCGGCTGGTGAGCCAACTGACCATGCGCAAGCGATCTCGATCAGCTTGGATGTGCCGGCGAGTTGGGTTCGCCGCCGGCCTTTTCTCCCTACTCTCAGCTTGTGCGTCTTATACCGATGAGACTCGCGAGATCCGGTCCGATTATCGTGACAGCAATTATGCCAACGCTTTAAAAAAGCTAGATACTTCGACGTTAAAAACCGAAGACAAGAATCGGCTGCTGTATCGACTAGAAAAAGCCATGATTCTCGACCGCATGGGCGACTATGCTAAGTCGCGGACTTTGCTTATCGAGGCCGACAAGATTTCGGATGAGCTTTACACCACCAGTATTACGCGAACGGCAGCCTCCTTCGTCGTCAACGATTCATCGACGGATTACGCTGGTGAAGACTATGAAAAAGTCGCCATCCACACTGAACTAGCGCTTTCGTATATCGCAACCAGGGACCTTGACGCAGCTCGCGTTGAAGCACGTAAGATCAACAACAAGCTGGCACAGATAAACGGCAATTATGAAGATCAAAAAGACCGCTATAGCGAGGACGCCTTTGCTCGCTACCTCTCTGGGATCATTTACGAGGCTCGCGGCGAAGTAGACGATGCGATCATCGATTACACCAAAGCGGTGAGTCTATACCGCGGTAACTTCGCCCAGTTTGTCACCGGTGGTGTCCCTGACAACCTTGTCCGCGCTTTATACCGCCTACTTGTCAAAAGAGGCCGCACAGATCGCCTGACACAACTCGAACACGATTATCCACGCGAAGTGGCTCTCGCTAAACAGGACCTCGCTGATGATGATATGGCCGAGGTGGTTGTGGTGCATGAATTAGGCCACATAGCGGTGAAAACAGCGCAGGAATTTGCACTGCCTATTGGCCGGCAGATCGTTCGTTTTTCCTTTCCAGTCATCACAGCAGGGCCTCGCTCCTATTTTGGCAACACTGGAATCACTGATATGGCGACCCATACAACAGTGACTGCCGACAACGCGGAAGACTTGAATGCGATTGCTCGCGCCAGCCTCGAAGACCGCCGTGGGCGCATGATTGCAAAGGGTGCCGCTAGGCTCCTAGCTAAAGGTCAAATCACCGAACAAGCCTACAAGAATTTCGGCCCGCTCGGCGGCCTGCTTGCCAACATCTACTCTGTAGTCACAGAAACTGCAGACACGCGCAGTTGGACGCTCCTGCCGGAGTCTTTTGCCATCACTCGCATGCGGTTAAAAGCAGGCAAGCACGTCTTAAAAATACAAAGTGGCGGCCGCACCGGCAAAATCGAAGATGTGGCGCTACGCAAGGGCCAGATCTTCGTTTTACGGGACGCCGGTTAACGACACCCAGATTAGTAGATTAATAGTGCGGCATTAGTGCGGCACTCGCCATTTGATGTTACAGCCAATACTCGGAATCTGCGGTTCAGCGGCTTTTTTGCCGCCCAGCATCGCATCTACAGCTTGCCGTAGGTCATGTCCTGCGACTGGCACATCATTGCTGGGCCGCGATGCATCAAGCTGCCCTCTGTAGAACAACTGCAAGTTAGCATCATAGAGGAAAAAGTCTGGCGTGCATGCTGCCTGATAGGCACGCGCCACCTCCTGGCTCTCATCGAATAAATACGGGAACGTGTAGCCGCGGGCCTTACTTTCAACAGCCATCAGTTCGGGGCGATCATCAGGGTAATTATCCACATCATTCGAATTGATCGCGACGACCCCTATGCCTCGCTGCGGTAAATCTCTACCGAGTCGCGCCAACTCTGCAGCCACGTGCTTAACAAATGGGCAGTGGTTGCAGATGAACATCACCAATAGACCAGATGGACCACGCAGCTGCTCTAGGGTCCAAACCTTACCTGAGGGATCGGGCAATGAAATTTTTTCAGCATGGCCACCCAGAGGGGGCATAGTCGAGGGTGTTCTTGCCATAATTCACACTCCTAAGGCTTAAAGCCCCGGCGACCCGCCGCAGGCAAGCCACCGAGATAATATGGAAAGATTCATACTCAGCACCAAAAAAGCGCGGCTTTCCTGCCAATCATAAGCGTTGGCAATGAGCCCTTCCTTGATAATCCCACACGAGCGACAGTGCAATGCCCAGCAGGCAATTAAGCATGACTTAGCGATGATGCTAGTAATTTGCAATTGTCCCCCACCCCCCCTTCCGCTATGATCGACCTTCCATTGGTTATTTGCATGCCGATCCGTGCTCTGCGCGCGGCTGCCACCAGCATTAATTTGACTCTAAGGAGGACGCATTATGCGCCATCCCAGACTTACTTCTCCGATTATTCTGGCGAGCTTTACTGCCGCTGCAATTTCGGTGGGTGTATTGACTGTTCGACAGGTGACTAAGTTCTTTGATGGCTTGCCTCCACCAGGCACATTCCAGGATGGCGCCGGAGATCCTGCTGCTGCAGGGCCACCGCGCACCGCAATGAACCCGCTCACTCCTCTCGCTCCGCCGCCTCATTCAATTAGTGAACATGTCATCGCCAAGAACTCTACGATCGCCCGCACGCTACAGAATCTAGGCTTTCTCGCCACCGAACGCGCCACCATATTATCGGCACTTAAACCATGGGCTTCTCCAACCAGGCTCGCCGCCGGGACCCAACTGAAAGCCTATATTTTAAACGCCGAGGACGCATACCCGAGACGCTTAGATCTACACCTCGACAAGAATACAATCGTCCGTTTCTCCAAACAAAGCAGCGGGAATTGGACTGCATCTAACTACGAACCACCGCTCGAGCGACGCATTGCATCCTACAGCGGCGTCGTCAACGGTTCCTTATGGAACTCTGCCGCTGGGGCAGGGATGGACCCGCAAATCATTAGCAGACTCACTGAGATTTTTGGTTGGCAGGTTGATTTCCATCGCGAAGTGCAGCGTGGGGACCGATGGCGTTTAACAGTGGAACGATTCTACAGTGAAGGCAAGCCAGTCCGCCTCGGTGAGATCATCGCCGCTGAATACGACAACGATGGCAACATTAATACAGCGGTCCTAGCTCCTGATGAGGGGCAATATTACACGCCAGAAGGCAACAGCCTGCGCCGCATGTTTCTGCGTTCCCCTCTGCGCTTTGCCCGCATTACTTCTGGTTTTAACGCGCATCGTTTTCATCCAATCTTGCACATTGCTAAGCCACACCTTGGAATAGATTACGGTGCCGCCACCGGCACGCCTATCATGGCGGTAGGTGCTGGCACGGTCGCATTTGCGGCCTATCACGGTGCCTCCGGCAATACCGTGACTCTGAGGCATAATTCCGTTTATTCCACTCACTACAAGCATCTGTCACGCTTTGCCGCAGACGTTCACCCCGGCTCGCGCGTCAAAATGGGCCAAATCATCGGCTATGTCGGACGTACTGGCCTAGCCACAGGTCCACATCTGCATTTTGAATTACATGCTAATGGCAGATACGTGGACCCAAGCGGTGTCCGCCTGCCCACCGCTGACCCGCTACCGGCAAAACAATTGGCCAGTTTCAAAGCTGTAGCTAGCAAAGCACTGTCCGAATTGCCACCGTGGAGTGCTGGTATGCTCACCGATGCTCGTCGCACTTCAAGAGATAGCGATGACGAAGAAAAAACTCAGTGAGCCGTTGACGTCATAACTCCAAATACAGCGCCCTGCGGATCCTGAGCCACGGCCTGTGCACCCCAAATATGGGACACAGGCGCCGCCAAGAGGCGACCACCGCCTGCCTTGATAGCAGCTACGGCCAGCTCCATATCTTCGACTTGAAAGTAAGGCAACCAATGGGCTGGCACTGCCTGGAAGCGAGTGCTCAGCGTGATCATCGCAGCTACGGGGCGCGCACCCACTGTAAACATCTTTATATTTATCGGCCCTTGCCCTTCGCTTTCAGCCTGCCAATCAAACATTTGCTGATAAAACTGAGTAGCTACCTCAGCATTGTGGGTGGACAGCTCGTGCCAGGCCAGCGACGCGGGACTACTCGCTGATGCCTGAGCGTCCTGCCAAAGACCAAGAGGAGCACCAGTGGGGTCCTGAATCAGAGCCATGTGCCCCAAATCGGCGAAGCCAAAAGATTCCGCAGTCACTTTCGCCCCTTGATCCTTAGCTGCCGCGAGAGCCTTATCGACGTCAGCTACACCTACATAAGGCAGCCAGTGCGCTGCCGCTGGGCGCGCTGCCAGCTCAACCGACATTGGATAAAGTCCACCAAAACGCTTTTGGCCATGACGGAGATGCGTATAAATCACCCCATCAGCCAGTTCCTCGTCGTCCATCTGCCAGGCAAACAGACGTTGGTAAAACTGCTTAGCCGCAGGTGCAGTTGTCGTCATAAGCTCCCACCTAACGAAAGTTCCTGCTGATTTGACTGGGACCTTTGACATGACAGGTGCTCCTACGATAAGGGATCGACAACGCCCTCCGAGGCGTACCACAAGAAAATTGCCGAGGAAAGCCCATGACTACAAGTCAGCCCTCAACATCTGGTCCCCTGCAAGAAATTCAACACCTAGTCGACACAGCGCCGGATGCGACAGCAGCATTAGACCGCGCGATGGCCTATCTGCATGCAACCCGGAAAGATTATCACTGGGTAGGGATTTACCGCCTAGTCGGCGATGTCCTCGAGCTAGGCCCCTACCGCGGCCCGACCACCGATCATGCACGCATACCAGTCGGCCGCGGTGTCTGTGGTACAGCCGTCGCCGAGAATCGCAATCAGGTCGTGGGCGACGTCCGCGCCTTGAGCAACTACCTTGCCTGTAATTTAGAAACGCGCAGTGAGATGGTCATTCTAATTAGGCACCCCGAAACTTCGGCAATATTGGGTCAAATCGACATCGACGGCACCCAGTTGAACCAATTCAGTAGCGAGGAAGAGCAATTTATCAGCGAAGTTGCAGCGACACTGGCGCGGCCACTCATGACACTCAGTCACACTCATCAAGCCTGAAACCTATTTGCAACGGTCCCCCTTTGGATTAACCTTGTAGAACCAAGCACATAGGGGACCAATCATCCAACCACACGCGCACCGACGCCGGCTGTCTCTGACGCTACTCACTGGCGCTGTTAGCGAGAGCATCAATAAGATTGCTCCGCTCCTGGTTCTTTACATCGGGCAATCTGTACTGACAGTGTCTGGCTTTGGCTCGGTTCAATTCGCGTTGTCATTCATCGATCTTTTCCTGCCATTCATCGCTTTTGGCTACGGCGGCTTCGGCTCCATTGCCATTGGCAGACCTGAAAGTAGCCCGATACCGATAAATAAAGTGGCTCCGGCGATCGCGGTGCTAAAACTTGCACAAAGCATTGTGGCACTTTCGATTGCCGCTCTTTTTTTGCTGCTACCGAGATACGTTGAATACCGTACGTTAGTGTGCGCACTTAGCTTTCTCTTCATCTCATCAGCATTAGACACAGACTATGTGCACTCAGGGACACAAACTCTAACTGTCCGAAATTTATTTAGCATGCTGAGCAAAGGCATTTGCCTCGTCGGCGTTATCTTGCTGGTAAAGCATCCAGAAGACAGCCTTCGGTACGGCGTCCTGACAGCATTACCAAATGCTTTAGTCGTATTTATGTCGCTATTTTATACCGTTCGCAGGTTGCCATGGCAGAAACCGTCGATAGCAGATTTAAAAATAGTGCTCATGCAAGCTACACCCTTCGGCATCACCACCATATTGTGTTTATTAGTCGAACGCTTTGACGTCTTCTTTGTTGAAGCGATCGGTGGAAGTACAGCCGTAGGACTTTATGCCGGACCGTTACGGGTAGTCCAAAGTATCGCCACAGCTGCAACTATGGTCAGTGCGATTTACTTCTCAGAGCTCGTACGTATCCATGAGCCAAGATCATTCAGTCGACATGTTGAGTTCAGTATCTTAACGGCCGCTCTTGTGTTGGCGCCGGTAGCCATAGGCGCATGGTTCGTCGGTGACGACCTACTGGCAACGGTATTTGCCGCCACTTACTCGGGACGTGGGCCAATTCCAGGTTACGTCCTCGGTATTTTGTCGTGTGGCGTGGTTGCCACTGTTGGTATCAACGCCTTTGGTTTGCAGGTGCTCTGGCTTAAAAACAACTTAATGCCTCTAAATTGGATTTATCTCATCGGTCTTTTAGTAGGCTGTTCATTGGCCATCTCACTAGGTTGGAAGTTCGGAGTGATTGGCGTCGCAGCTGCAGTGCTCATTGCAAAGCTAGGGATCGCTATAGGCTGCTACCTAGTTGCCAAACGCTTTCTTCCCGGCTTCTCATGGGCTTTCGCCTTGCGAATTGGTGTGGCCTGTATTGCCATGGGTGGCGTCTTAGCAGCCATCGGTCCTAATTACTCGGTATGGGCTCGCATCGCCGCTGGCGCCATCACTTACGGAGTGGCGACGGGATTATTATTTCGCCATGAATGGCCACGAGTGATCAAGTCACTGCGCTAAATGGGGTCAGGCACTCTCAGCAAGCAACTGTTATTGCTGTAACCAAAACAATTCAGTAGTTTGGCGGAAGTGACCGATCTCATCTAAATGCAAAGGATTCCGTAATGAATCTAACTTTCATCAAGTCATTTCTTGCCGGTAGTATAATGATATCAACGGCAGCATTTGGCGCCGCACAGATAGAGTCGGTGGAATATAAACAGGGCAACGATACCTTGGATGGATTTATCGTTTATCCTGAGAAAGCTAAAGGACCTGTTCCCGCAATCCTTATGGTCCACAATTGGCTCGGCAATTCAGAAGAGACTAAACATCAGGCCGAGCGCATCGCATCACTTGGTTATGCTGTATTTGCTGTCGATATTTACGGCAAAGGTGTTCGCCCTAAGGATCAAAAAGAAGCGGCACAGCTAGCTACTGTTTACAAAAATGACCGTAAAAAATTTCGCGACCGATTACAGGCCGGCCTGGCGACGTTGCGCCAGCAAAAAGGGATCGATCCGACGCGCATCATCGCTGTCGGCTATTGT
This sequence comes from uncultured Pseudomonadota bacterium, assembly GCA_903915625.1. GTDB lineage: Bacteria > Bdellovibrionota_B > Oligoflexia > Oligoflexales > CAIYRB01 > CAIYRB01. The sequence goes on from CAIWTN010000075.1 coordinate 28,378, forward strand.
TTTGGCGGCACGGGAGTTTTAGAGCTGGCGCGCAGCGGCTCTGACATCAAAGGCGTAGTCAGCTTCCATGGTGGTTTAGATAGCCCTACCCCAACCGATGGCCAAAACATCAAAACTCAGGTTCTCGTCTTGGCGGGAGCTGACGACCCCATGCAAAAGTCCGATGATCTTCATGCATTCGAAAAGGAGATGAGGGACCATCATGTCTCTTGGCAAATGGTGATGTATGGCGGCGCTGTGCATAGCTTCACCGACCCTACAGCCGGGAGTGATAACAGCAAAGGAGCCGCCTACAATGCTAGCGCTGATCGACGCTCATTTGAGGCATTTAAGCAATTTGCCAGCGAGCTGTTTGGTGCAACGTAGATAGGACTATCAACGCCTACGGAGCCA
>CAIWTN010000076.1 GCA_903915625.1 uncultured Pseudomonadota bacterium
AGGTCCTTCTTGGACAAGCCACCGGAAGTGTGGTGAGCGGAGCCATGGTATACCTGGGCCTTGGAACCAATGGTGGCCATGGCGCCACCATACATCATCTTACGGTTCTTACGCGTTGCATTGTTCTTGCGAGTGTTGGCCATTTTGTCTTTCTGATTAATACCGAGAAAAGTAGAATGCAGCAGAGACTAGTCCTACTTGCCGCTTTTCTGCTCGCCCTAATTGTCCTCGCCTGGACTTTTAGGCCTCGGCCCAAGCCAAAGTTAAGGGACCCAACGACTCTAAAAGGAACAATCGTCTGGCTCATGAACTCTTACGTACCAAATGTACGCGCCGGAGCGGAAATAACAGTTCATGCACTGAATCAGCAACTTCTGGCGGCAGGCTGGCGTGTCATTGTTGTATTGCCGGATTGGCAGCAAGCCGAAGTAGACGGAGTAGAATGCATCCGTTTTCCAAAATCAGGGCTCCTTACAGATTCTGTGGCCGCTACTGCCGCTTTTGCCGCAGCCGATGTGATTTTCTGCCAGAACTATGATGCCCAGCGGGCAATTCAGATGCTAGAGCCACTTGGTAAACCAATGGTCTTTTTCCTCCACATTGAACGGGAGAAAGCAGATATTCTGCAGCAGCGCTTTGCCGTGCCTGTTGCAGTGGTCTATAACAGTCTAACACAAAAAGAGCAAAACCCAACAATTCATGAATCCACTATTGTCCGGCCTTATGTGCCATTTGCCAACTTTACGCCAAGAGACCGTGACTTACCAAGTGGACCTGTTACACTGCTTAACTGTAATGACAATAAGGGTGGTGGTATACTAATTGAGCTTGCTCGGCGTCTCAGAGATGTGGAATTTGTCGGCGTTCGCGGCTCTTATGATAAACAGTTAGAGGATGTGGAGATTCGCAATTTGCGCTACAGACCTACGGTGGAAGATCCCCGCCCTATATACGCAGGCGCAGGCATTGTCATCATGCCGAGTCGGTCAGAGTCCTGGGGGCGAGTTGCTCTCGAAGCCATGGCGTCCGGTGTACCCGTGGTCTGCAGCAAAACCCATGGCCTGGCCGAAGCTACTGGAGGCGCCGCAGCCGCCTATTGCCGACCCGACGATATTGGATGCTGGGCCGAAGCCATTGAGCGGCTCCGCTCGGACCCGGCCGCCTACAGAGCTGCAGTAGAGGGCGGGCGGCGACGCGTATCTGCACTCGCAGCAGAGGATGATTTTGCAGAATTTGACCGCTGGCTTAGCGCCAGACTAAAAGTATGGAATGCTTAAAAATGGATTGATTCCATTTTTTCAAGCTAATAAATAGAATGGCCCAGGTTGAAATTGACCCATTTTTTAATGAGCCTACATATGAGGGCCCGTATAATGCAGAACATGGATTTGAACGCCTAAAGTTTGCCGATTTACAAGTCGGCGACTATTATGTAATGAAAGAGATGGAAAAATATACAGCTGCACATACCGGTGAAGTTACATATCAAACCGCTTATTACTATATTCGGATACT
>CAIWTN010000077.1 GCA_903915625.1 uncultured Pseudomonadota bacterium
TGTTAGTACCAATGCTGCGACGTAACCTGCCACAAACCTGCTAAACACCATATTGTCATAAAAAAGTGGCCATGCCAGTGCATAGGTGGCTAAAAACCATAGCAAACTTTGCCAATGTAAAGCTGCCTGGCGTCGGCCCCAGATGGCTAACGCTGCCAATCCTAGGCCAGACCAAATGGCTAAACCTGGGCTGCGTAGGAATACGATCGGAGCCCCAGACCAACGCGCTGCAAATGACTGATTGCTGCGAAATGCTACCCAATGCCAATAATCAAGAGTGAGTTTATCCGAGTAGGGCGTGAGTAGAAATCGGGCATCGGATGGAAAGAGCAGGGTGCCTGTCAGTACCCAACTCCTGATAAGTGCAGTCGCTAAGCAAACTGCAGCTACAGCGATAAGAGCAGGTGGCAAAGACCATTCCGCGCGGCGCCAGTATAGATTGAGCACTAGCACGACAAATAATGCTATTGCCACATGCACGAATGTAGGGTTACACGCGAGTAGTATCATGCCTAAAGCGAAGGTGACAGGCAGCAGGCGCTTTGGCATGGCGATGCATGTGATCAGTATTAAGTAAGTACCAGCAAATATGATGGCTCCGGGTTTTGCTATGCTGAAAAGTTCGCTATCAGGAACTAGGCCTGGGACTGCCGCCAAAATAGCAAGGCTAAGCCAGGATGCTTGTTTGGTGCCTAGCTCGCGGAGTGCCAAGTAGGTGCTAGCGCAGATAGGTAGCACACTGGCGAGATAGATCCAGCATTGACCGACGCCTAGGGCGAAAAAATCACTATTAAGAAATGCACGTGGCCATAGGAAGGCATACTCGACAGTGCCACCAATGACCAAATGTGGATCGTAAAACTTGAAGTAGGGATGCCCGTGCATCAAGACTAACTTGGGAATCGCCAGGTGATAGCTCAGCTGATCGTATAACCTTTGCGGATGCGCGGCGAAGATGAGCTGCATGACTTGCACTAAGATGATCACGCCTGTCATGAAGACCAACGGCTTACTGCCTCGGTCCAGTCGCGGGATATCGCGTAGCCAAGAGCGGCCTTTTGCCCCGATGAACAGCGCGCTAGTCACTACAGCTGCCATAATGCCCCTGAGTAACGATTGGTCGGCTAACTTAAGTAGGGACAATATCAGCGCGCCTGTGCCGCAAAGAGGCAACCAAATAAACCAAGCGAAAACTAAGCTCCACGGCTTTGACATCCCCGAATTGCGCAGTAGCGGGGCAAGTAAAATCATGCCGGAGGTTTGCCAGGTGAGGACAAAAAGGAGTGCCGCGGCTGCCGTGGTTATTGGTGCCATCGCACCCAATAGCTGATCAATTTCAGACATTGTTTCCTCTCCAGAGTTCTGCTTTGCGCCGGAAAGAGAGTACTGATGTCGGTATGGATACACAAGCATCAGTGCGCAAGTAACCTAAAGCACGCGACCTCTCTGTTCATGATTAGCTGTGCAATTCAAAGCGAGTCGGTCTTAAAGTGTTGGCTCGATGAAGCGCCGCTCCTGGCACCTTTACTTTTTGTCGACGTAGCGTTGTTAGCTATCATCGCTATCTTGGGCAGCACTAAGTACTAGCTCGTTTTTATTAAGAAAAAGGATAATTTTATAGGTTTCTGTGTATTTTAATGATACCCGGACAGTCTTGTGTCATGAAACGGAGGCTGTCATGAAGAGTAGCATTTGTGCGGTTTATAAAGTTCTAGTCGGTACGATGATCAGCGCTTCAGTGTTTGCGCCAACTGCTGCATGGGCTAGCTCTGTAAGTAAGACTATTGTTGGTGACCTAACCGTATATTCGTCCGGGCAACCAGAGCAAGTTTTAGTGTTATTCCCGGGAGCGTTCATTGCACCTGAACGTTATCAAGGGCTGGCCGAGGCATTGGTAAATGCATCACACGGTCAGGTTGAGGTGGCCGTAGCGCAATTTTCGGGTGGATTTGCGAATCCGATCCAAGCGACGGGCCGGATCGATCAGGCCATGGCCTTGTTAGCCAAGCAGGGTTATAGCGATGTCGCTGCCCGTACTTTCGTCGGCGGTCATTCTGCGGGTGGCATCGCAGGGCACCCGGCGGTCTTTAGTAAAAAACTCGGGGGGCTTGTGCTCCTCGGGAGTTATTTGCCCCACTCAGCCGTATTTGGCGCCTCACTGACGACGTATGAGCGTCCGGTGCTGACTCTTGGGGGTGAACTCGACGGTCTGACGGGAGTTAACTATCTAGCACGGGACAGCCGTGCTCTAGGCTTGCTCGCAGAGCGAGACAGTGCGGTTGTCGCAACCAAACCGGTCATCGTGATTCGTGGTTCCAGTCACATGCAGTTTGCCGATGGGGGAATGCTTGCCGGTGATATGAAGCCGGAGAAAGACATCAACCTGACGCATTCTGAAGCTGCGGATATTATCCTGAACTTTATGGCCGCAAACTCGACGTTATCCGCTCCTTCCGTACGCGAGTCAGCATCTGCATCTCTGGTGGCCCAGGTGGCGGCTACGAAATTACTGCTTCAACCGCTACTCACTGCCTGGGACAAGACCGATAGTGTCTGCAAAAATTCTCAGAGGTTAGTAGCGCCTCTTGCCTCAGATGGCTGGAATCAGCTCGGCATCGTGACCCGTGTCTATGACCGACAGTCTCAAATTTTGCGTTTCATCGCGGACAAATCAGCAGTTCGAATTTTAAAATCAGGCATGGAGAGTTCTCTGACTCATCAGATTGAAATCCCAGTCTATGTGGAAAATCCGCCGGATCCTCTCGATATCTCTACCGATCATTATCTAGCATCACCAGTGCTCGCGTGTAAAATGCGCACGCTGCCATCGATTGCCAAGGAGACAGGGCTCACACCTCGCACCGACGATGCTAAGGCATGTGCCGAGCTTAACGTCATCGCTATTCGTGAGGCACTAGCGTTACTCGATGGCACCCCTTTCAAAGACCGCTTAACGCAGAAATTTGGCGACCCAACGAGCTGGAATGCTACGCACGAACCAAGTGGTGACGATTTAGACGCGTGGCGCTACGGTCCAATCACCGTGCGCAGTGAATCCAAGGCTTCAGGTCAAAGCTGGGTGTCTGGAAAATTTGCTTGGACGAAGACATCAAGTGTCTCGTGGCAGCTAGACACTGTCGAGCTCATCACGGGCACGGACGTATTTTTCAAGCCATTTGCCGGTGCCCACTACTGTAAAATCATTTCTCCTCTCAAGGTTGTCGAGTGGGCAACTTTGATCGGTCTTAAAAATTGATTCTTGAGTCGAAAGTCCTAGGTGCACTGCATCTAGGATTTAGCCCCGAGACATTCACGCAGAGTGACGAATTTGTAGCCCTTCTCTTTGATCATCTCAATCATTGTGGGTAACGCAAGTGTCGTCACTTCTGAATAATCATGGTTTAGATCGAGCATCGATGGATTGATGTTTTTGCCGGCGCTGACTTTGATCAGGTCGAGTTGTTGTTTGACGCGGGCTATTACCACGTTTCGATCCTTCTCGCTTAGCGACCAATCTGCGCGATCAGCGTTCCAACGCAGGGTCTCAAAGCCAGCGGCGACGAGGGTCTGTTCGACCTGGTCATTGATCAGGCCGTAGGGTGGACGCAAATAATGCGCTCCATTCAGCGCGCGTTCGTCTCTGCCGATGACATCAAGGATTGCGTCGCGAGTCTGGCTCGCTTCTTTTTTGACATCCGCTGCCGATAGTTTGGTGAGATCGGGGTGGGTGAAACTATGGTTGGATATCTGATGTCCCTGCAAGTAGGCGCTCTTGATTAGCGCTCGTTTTTCAGGGGTAGACAGTTTCTTACCAATGACGAAAATAGTCGCTTTAACTTGCTTGGCCTTCAGTATGGCAAGAATGTTGGGCAGATTGTCAGACGGCGCATCGTCAAATGTCATGGCATATTGATTGGGGAGCCTACATGTATGGTGAACGGTTACCGGGATTTGCAGATTTGTCCGCAGTAATGCTGAATTCATGATGGTGCAGTCGCCGATGGTACAGTAGCTGAAATTCTCTGAGTCATGCTGACTTGTCTTAAGGTCGCTCGGATCAGCAGATTTTTGGGGGCTAGTGCCAACACACGAGACAAGGATTAACGGAGCGATCACTGCCGAGCTCAACATTTTATAAGTGCGACGCATAAAGAGCTTTCCTCTGTCAGCAGTTGTGGTGATCCGGGTCCATGGATTGCACAAGTATATGCCAACAATTCTTTTGCGTACACAAGATGCTGCCACCTTAAAATAGCAAAATTCATTCGGTCATGATTGCCCCGCTCAATGATCCCGCGTTGTTATTCCACTGATATATGTCCATAACGGCGAAATATAATCGCGTAGCTCCTTGAGGCACTACAATTTTGTGATGCTCACCAGTGCTCGTTAATCCTGTGCCGATAAAGAATACCTGACCGACAGCCGGACTAAGCGATACATAATCTCTGGCTTTTTGAGTTGAGAAATCGAGGGTAGCAGGTGCTGGCATACCAGCTGGATCACCTTCGCTTAGAAAGACGCCGATCAGACTGTTAATCGGAGCAATGATGTCAGATTTTCCCAAGGTTGCCCCTTTTTGGTGGTGGACGATTTGGGATAGTGAGCCATTGCCGTCAGTGGGGGCATCGACTCGCGAAAAGGTGATAGATCCTGAGACTGAAAAGTAAATCTGTTTACCTTCAGTGATGCAATCACCAATCGGTGCGACTAAAATAGGAGAATTTTTCGGTGTCACATCAGTCGGTGTCGGAGGATCGTAAGAACTGATCCGGTAGGTGAGCGAGCTATTTGCTGCGTTGCCAGCAAAATATGGATTTGCTGTCGCGGGAACCAAATAGGTCTGACTACATGGTTTGAGTACTAAGCTAGGGCCTGGTTCTGCGGGGGTAGGGGGGCTCGGCAACGAGACTATATCCGGCGGCGGAGCACTTACTATAGGAGTGTCATCTTTGGTTGGCGGTGTGTTCACAGCTGGAGGTGTCTCTGGTGGCACGGGCGTACTTACCAGGGGAGGCGTGTCTCTAGGAGGGTCCACCACTACAGTTGGGACGTTATCTTGATGAGGGCTCGGAGGAGGCGGTGGAGCCATAAGTGGCGGAGAGATTAGAGGCGGGACATCGTCCGTGGTCGGAACCGAATTGATGCTTGGTGTTCCATTCTCAGCCGGCGGGTTTGGATCGGCATGATCGACTACCGGTGGCGGATCCTTTTCTGGAGGTGCTGCGAGAACTGGGTTTGGCTGGTCAGAAATTGGATTGTCACCCTGGCTGTTTTTTGCGTCGGTGACGGTGACTACGGGCGCGGTTTCGATGTCTCGATCTTTCGGAACTTGAAAATTATTGGGTAGTGCTTGCAAATCTGCCGAGGCACGCTCCACTTTTGATTGCGCGCTTGTGGTCGGCTTGACCCTTTGACTTGGTGCGGGATCGGCCGAAAATTCAGCTCTACTGCAGGCCGTTAAGGCTAAGACGGAAAGGGCCCAAGGTGCTATCCAAAAATGTTCTCGACGAGCATAGCGCATAAATCCTCCAAGGCTGCGTGCTTTGCTGATCGGACCAAGTGTCCAATCACCACGCAGAAGGGTCTTCGGTACTTGGTGGTTTCAACTTTAGAACGAATTTCGTAAATCTTTTCGGGGTGCTGTATGGTCCCGCTCTGGGTCTTAGATGGCAAGCAGCCGCGAGTCTGATTTCTGACTAAAAATTAGCTATTTAGTCTTCATTGACCAAAGCGTATTCATACTTGGACTTTGAATGGGTTCGTTAATATCTCGATATTGTTTGTTTATTTGGGTGACCCGATTTCTGGTCTGTCGGCACGTAAATTGCTCTTGATTGGTTAAGTCGTTTTACGTTTATGCCACCGGATACGGGTGACCATTGCTCAATCTCCGTAACAAAGCCACTCACTGCTTACTGACAGCAATCATCATGCTTGTCTGTTGCAAGCCTTTGGAGGCGCCGCCTGAACCACCAGTGCCGGAACGACGGGCACAGGGAGCAAAAGCCAAGGGGCCAGTAGAGGGAGCTACTCAATCCGAGACTTCGCAGGGTGACAAAGTTGGTTATCCTGATTACTCACCTGGACAAGGTGGCAGTGCAGTGTCTAAGGCGCCATCAAATCCGACTAATACATCTAATAACGGCACATCAGGGTCGGGAACTTTACCTGTGCCGCAGTCTCCTTCCTCAGGCACCGGCAATAATTTTGGGTCATTGATCAGCACCTTGGTCGGACTGGGGACCTCGGCCTTTAAAAACTTCACATCACCAAACGGATCTGGTGGCAGTGTGCAAAGCCCGCCAAGCCAGCAGGCATCTCCTTTTGTGCCTACTCCCGTGTCGACAGGGCAAAATCAGAATACAGCAGCAAATCCAGCTCCAGCTCAAAATCAGAACTCGATGCCTTCAGCGCCGTCTGTGAGCGGCATACCAGCTCCGCTACAGGTAAATGCTGCCGGAAATGCGCGCAACCAAGTGTCAAACTACGGCGGAAGTCTGCAAGGAAATAAGGCTCGGCTTGCTTCTGCAGCAGATAGTGCCGGTGCGAATATGCAGGAAAAAGCTCTAATCATTGCGATTGCTATGCAAGAAACTACCTATATGAGGGGCAGTGAACGCGATGGGAGCAAGGATGGCACACCATCAGCTAACATCAGCATTTTGAATATGAATATCGATATGGTTCAGATGTTAGGCTATAGCCGCGGCGATGGTGGCGCATATCTAAACAGCGACGAGCGTCTGAGTGAGGCGGTTTCTTATTTGCTCAAGGCATTTCGTACTTGGGGTATCGAGCGTACTCTTAACTTTCAGCGCGGTGGTCGCAACGCTTTTAACGATGGTGTCAGCTATGGCGCAGGTGATTACAGAAATTCCATAGCGACTATTTATAATAAGATTGCTCAGGATCAAGCGTTACTCACCGATGGACGTCGCGTTGAAGTCAATTTAGTAGGGGTCTAAGCCGTAAGCGGCTCAGCTAAAGTTGCTGCTGGCGCGAAAGTTTATTTCGCGCCAGTGAAGAGTTAATAGTGATCAGTTATTGCTGGACCGGTCGTAATAAATTGGTGCTTGGGATGACAGTGAAAGTGCTTGCGCCGGGAATGCGCCACAGCATCATCATTGCGATGTATATCGGTGGCCCCTGAAAATAGTCCATTTGCAAGTTGTGCAATCCCGCAGTTAGCTGCACCGTCGCACTTGTGGCAGTGGTGATAGCTTGGACGCGATCGTTTGCCACTATAAGTTTGCCATCAATATAAAGGTTCGAGCCATCGTCGGACTTGGTTTGAAACGTGTATGATCCAGTCACGGGGACAACCAGTCTAGAGGTAAAGCGAATCGCATACCATGCAGTTAGATTGGGATATCCAGGAAATCCATTTTCGTAGGGAGTGTTGGGTACGTCGAGTCTTGGCATCAGTATATTAGCTAGTGGCGTGCCACTAAACCACGATGATGTCAGCTTCGCGCTGTTAACGCGGCTGGCATGGGGGATTTCATAAACCGATCCGACGATCCCCTGGGTACTGCCGTCATCCGCGACGCCCAAATCGCCATCAGCCTTGATCTTGACCTCACAAGCAGCCTCTGACCCACTGCTGGATCGAGCGATGACTTGGATGTCGAACGCCAACTGGGCGCTGATAGGTGCGGTGTAGGTAACGTGAAGGCTCCCATCTGTGCTGACTTTTATGCTGCCGAGGTTCACTGGTGGAGTGAGACTTGACGCGCTCAGTGTGAAGGTGGCTGGCCCAGTGCCCGACCAGGTTAGTTCTGTGGATTGGTTTGCGCCTAAAATTGTTGTCGTAGAGCTACAGGCTAATGGGGTTGGCGCAGGCGCAGGCGCAATCGTAGTCGTACTAGTGGTTGTTGCGGTGGGTTCTGTCGAGTTTAAGGCCGCAGTCGTTTTAACTGGCGCATCGTTTTCTATGCTACTCGGTGAAATTGTTTCGGCACCGTAACTTGTGGAGGTTGATTCAGGCCGTTTGCCAACGCCGTCAGCGCTCTGCTCTGACGCAGTAGCTGTTGGGGCCGGGAGTTGATTGGTTTCTTGGGTAAAGTTGCCCTCGGGGCCGCAGCTGAATAAAGTGAGGGTAGCAGCACAGATGATGTGTCTCATGGTAATCAATGCCTCCTCTAAATGGCTTCTATAACGATTCGGGACTTTAGATATCAGGGTCAGTTTAGCCCCCTTCCCGAACACAGCGGCCACGCTCGGACTTCGGTGCTAATAACTTGAGTGCAATTTTTCGGTGCCAAAAATAGGTCGATTTTCTTCAAAAGAAATAGGTCTTTATATAAAATGCTAAAGAAATCGTAATTCGTCGTCTGGTACAGATTTCCGAATTATGGTGTAAAAATTTAAAAAGTGTTGCCAATAGCTAGTGATGAAGTAACTGCCCTGACGTATGGTGTGGTGCTTGGTCCACTACCCAGCAACATTGCCGCTGCCAATCATGGTTTAGCGGCTAATACGCAAAAAGGCTAAATGCATGCATAGGTCAATTAGACGCTCGCTCTTCACCATCCTTCTGTTTGGTCAAGTGATGGTTGCGACATCTTCCTGTCAAACGCTGCAATCCGTTTTTGGTACTAAGGATTCTGGGACTTCTGAATATAGCAAGGCATCCTACTGGCAGAAACTGACGGCTGAATTGGACCAGGCGGCTGCATCAGGACTCGATATGAATAAGGAGCTGGCTACTAAGGCGCCTCAACTGGTGGCGATGGTCCGTGAGGACGCAAAAAATCCAGCACTCTTTGAGTTTTGGGGTACCAGTATCAATTTCGACGAAGGTGCCAAGGCCGGTATTGTGCGACCTGAAATCGTGACGGCTATCGGTCAAGCTGCGGGCCATCCAATGGAAGGGCGTCATGTTCATGCTGGACTCATGCACACCTACGGTTATCTTTTGAGTAATTTGGTGACACCATATGGCTTTAAGCGCGAGCGTTGGACGACGCCTACAATTGATGACGGATTTGTCTTGCACAGCGGTTCTATTTCGCCAGCACCGGAGCACGGTACTTTGTTAATTAACCTGACGGCTATGATAGGCACCATCGCCTACCGTGGCGAAAGCGATATGCTACGTGAGTTAACCGCGGCAACTGCTAGTGCTTCGCCTGATGTCCGTAACTTAGATGTGGCTACTCTTAACGTTCGACGCTTAGTGGAAACGGTAAATTTGAGTGCCGTTTCAGGCAGCAAAAGTCGCAGTGTTGAGCTTCGAACCGATGTGGTGCGTCTGCCTAAGGTTGCGGCAAGCAGCGCAAATAACAGCACCGTCTCTGGCAGCCAGCAGGCAAGCACTTTGACTCACCTGTTGATTTATTCAATCAGAGACTCAGCGGTGCGCGGCAGTCGTTTGATTACAGCCTTTCCGATGACAGAGGGAGCGGCTGATGGTGTGTTTAAGGCGGAGGACCTGGGCGCAGATAAGCCGATTAAGACGCGCTACAATGCATTCGTCCCAGGATTGACAGGCAAGGACTCTAAGGGTCTGCGTGCGCTGCAGGCCGCTGCTAAGAGCAAGATTTAGATCTTGTCGCGAAGATGCTCAAATAGTTCTTTGGTGGTCGGGCTTTTGAACTCGGCCATTTTTATTATAAGTTCCTGTGGATTTTTCTCAGCCAATAGCAGATCCGCGTGAACAGAAGTGATGAAGCCCTCGTGCTGACTATGGGCAAAGAAATTCAGCAGTGGGTCGTAGTAGCCGGCTACGTTCAGTAGGCCGCATGGTTTTGTGTGCAGGCCAAGTTGCGCCCAGGTCAATACTTCTATAAGTTCTTCACACGTGCCAAAGCCGCCAGGCATTGCAATAAAACCATCTACTAACTCTGCCATTAAGGCCTTTCGCTCGTGCATGGACGATACAACGTGCAGTTTTGTCAGCCCGCTGTGCGCGACCTCTTTCTCAACTAAATCTGTTGGGATGACACCGATCACCTTGCCGCCAGCAGCTAACGCTGCATCCGCTACGGCTCCCATCAGCCCGATGCGTGCACCACCGTACACAAGATCAATGCCCTTTGTCGCCATTAGGGTGCCGAGTTGCGTTGCTGTCGCGCGGTATTCAGCCCTCTTGCCATCTGCCGATCCACAAAATACACAAAGAGCCCGCATAATTCCCCTCCAAGCCACGTGGAACTGAACCGTTAAATAGCCGATATTTGCTCCTGTCACAAATGCTGTTGTCGTTTTATAATCGTCCGAACATGAATTTCCCATCACCCTGGATATCAGACTGCAGGAGCCCTTTATGGTGCGTGCGATACGATTTGAGCCTTTGTGGGGCTGCTTGCTGTTGGCATTGTCAGTTTTAGGGTGCCGTCACGCTGCAGAACTTGATGGTAGCGAGGTAAAGTTTGGGGACGGACCTGCCCCTGCTCCCGAAGTCCGTGGCGATAAGGAGGGGGCGGGTAGTACGGTGCGGATAGGTGGTGCTAAGTATCTGGGTGATGTCATAGATGTTGTCGATCTTCATATGCATCCCGGTCGTTATGAGGACTTGGGGCTAATAGGTCGAGATTTTCTCCGTGCCTCTTTACCTAATGCCTTGCCCGTGTCCTTGAAGGACCGGACCCTGTCCGTGGCTGCAAGTTATCTGCTGAATCCGTACGGGAACTTTATTGGCATTAAGACTGAATCGGAACAGGCTGGACTCAGTCGAGTCGGACTATTTGCTGTTTATGCGCCTGATACGTGGGGTGTGACGAGTAATGAGTCTGTCATTTCCTACCTAGATGATCCACGTAATCATGACTACAGGGGGAGGCCATTTTTCTTCGGTTTAGCGAGCCTCCGATTGCAGGATTGGCCGGCAAAAGAGGAGCAAGCTCTGGAGCAGTTGCGGCAGGCCTTGAAACATCCGAATATGAAGGGGATCAAGTTAGCATTTATTCATAACTCGATTCCCATGAACGATCCTAAATACGATAGCATTTATCAAGTTGCCCAGGAGCGTGGTGTTCCCGTGTACCATCACATCGGTTCGTCGCCCTTACGTCGGCTCAAAGATTTTCCCGACAGAGCAGCTCAGCTTCAGTATTTGCAAAGCTATGACCCAGCAGGGCTTGAACGTGCGATCAGGAAATTCCCCGATGTAATATTTATCATGGGTCATATGGGTTATGACTTTAATGATGAGGGCTATAGTTTTAGTGGTAAAGTTTTTGAGTTAGCGCAGCGTTACCCAAACGTCTACCTGGAGATTTCAGCCTTTGGCGACGCTCTACACGATCCAAAAGGTGTGGAGATGTATGAGATGCTTAAGGCCATCAAATCTGGCGGTTTGATTTCGCGGACTCTGTACGGCTCAGACGGCCCATCAGTTCCTGGAGGGACAAAGAAGTATCTAATGTCCACGCTGAGTAACATGGAAAAGCTTGGCTTTACTCACAGCGAAGCAGAAGCTGTATTAGGTACTAATACGCGCCGAGTTTTTAAAATCTTTTATTAGGCGAGCAACTGTTGGGACTATTTTGTTCCAACAGATGTGATTTGCCTTTTTCGGGATGGCCTGAATTACAGCCCGCTTGCAATGACGAGCTTTGGTAGGTCGGCAACACCAGTCTCGATCACGATTGCTTTTAGGTCTTTTTCCGTCGAATTAACGTAAAAAGACTGGCTTAGTGTCAAACCTAAGTCGGCGGTTCGTGATCCAAAATCAAAACGGATCGCATAGGCGGTGTCTGTAGCTAGGTTGAGTTGAGAAACGTTGCCTGATATCGGTGTCACGGTAACGGTACCTGTGACTTTAGTTCCGGCGGGTAATGCGCCGTCCGATGAGTTTGTGACAGTAGCAGTCACATTAGCAAAGGTCTTGCCAGTACCGATTTCCGTTTTAAAACGACTAGAGGAGGCTTTAGCCCAAATTGCACCTGGTATTGGAGGGTCAAAGCTTACGGTCTTAGTATTGCCATTTTTCTGAGTAGTAAGTGTTTTAGTTTGGCTAAGGGTACAGTAAATATCCTTCCACGGCCCAGCTTGGTCCAGCAATGCGGAGCGCTCGTCATCTGTTGGTCCCGTAGACTCAGATTTTGAATTGTTTGCTTGGACTTGTTTCTCGGCATCGGCGCGCCCAGTGGTACCAAGTGGGATAAATCCGGCTACATTGCTGCTAAATGACTCGAGTCCAATGTTGATATTTTGTTTAGCCCCGGACATAGATGCTGATACGTCAACAGTTGCTCTAACGACCGCTGTGTAGTTCGCTATCGACTTTTTTCCGCTAATCGAAACGGGTAGGGAGCGCATAGACTTTTGAAACACGGTTGCCGATGGCTCAGGCAACTTACCATCTGGAAAGCCGCAGTCGCTGATTAAGGCTGCTATTGCTGCGTCATCAGCAGAGGTATCGACGGGTCCTTGAACTACTTCGTCTGATCCATCATCACCCGCGGGCTGGGTGTTGTTAGTTGCGTTTCTTATTTGTGTCGATCGGAGGCCGGGTAGTTTATCTCTAGCCGCGCCACTGTTCTTTAATATCGGTCTCCCTGGGCCTGGCTCGCTTGAGCAACCTGTCAGGCTGAGTGTAAGAGCTAGACTTGCAATTAGAGTAACGTGAAGCATAGCGACCTCGTTGTGAATAATAACTGATCGGAAGCTGAATTCTAGATCTTGAGAAATAAATTTAAGTATTTGATTTGACGAGGATATCGAGGCGCAATTAACGCCGTTGAAAGTGTGGTTTCTGAAATAATCCTAAAGTGTGGAGGCAGCGACTACGCAAAAACTCTAGAGGTCGCAACGCGGTAAACGCTGCCGATTTGCTCTCGATTGCCTTGGCTTTGATCACCGAAAGGTTTATGTACAGGCAATGGTGGGTTGGGAGTGGCTGCGCGATTTAGTTTGGAAACATGATAGGAATGTAAATCCATGATAATCAAAAGAATTCTTACACTAGCATGCGGAGTGATGATCTTTGGCAGTGCCGCCAGTGCTGCGGGTGTGCCTTATGGGGCTATCCTTGCGGGTGCTAGGAATGCCAGGCACCAAGGTGGCAATTATCCTGGCTACTGCGATTATAGCAATGCCTCCAACAATGGCGGATGGGGGTGGAATCCTGTGACCAATTCGTCGTGTCCACCGGCGCATGACCAAGGCTACTGCGACTTCTCCAACGCTGCGAACAGCAACGGCTGGGGATGGAATCCAGTGACCTGTCAATCATGCCGTTAAACAGAGGCCGAAGGATTTTGGTGATGACACAACCAAGTCACTGACAGCTAGTCTGCGTTGGCGTATCAAACCTAATATCCACCCCATGTCTAATCAAAGACTTGAGCCACGACTGGTATTGGGGCGCAGTTAGGTTAAGGTTGATAAAACCGGCTATGTTTCGCCCTGACTGAATATCCGCCCGTAGCTGCGGGCTATTTAAATTTTTTGCAAACACAGCCGCTATATCCTGCTGTAAAGAATCTCCGGTGGGGATGGTCGCCATCTTCGCGTGGATTGACTCGTCCAAGTACTCTATCGACAGATTAGTAATTAAATTTGTCACGCCGGCAACCGCTTGGCCAATCATCATCGGACCACCAGAATCACCATGGCCGGTGCCGGAGAATTGTCCGGGTGCAGATTGAATATCTGTGCCTGATTCGCCCAGGAAATAAAGTAGCTCGTCGTCAGCCGCGACTATTTTATTTTGGCCATAATAGAGTAGATGATTAGGATTAAGATTGATGGACGAGTCGTTAGCCAAAAGTCTCCCATATCCGGCGAGCGTAAAAGCATCCCCTGCTTTTGGCCTCGCTGTTGCAACAGGCATGATTGCAGGCGCAACGGAACCTTCGAGTACCAAGACTGCTAAGTCATTATCGTAAGGTTGATTTGCTCCCGCCCATTTGGGGAAATACACAGCCTTTACAGGAATCCTTTCCCCATTAAATCCACCAATCAGTATTTCCAAGTTCGCCAACGCTGGTCCGCCATTAGTCTGAGCATCAGCCAAGCAGTGTGCGGCGGTTAAAACGCTGTTTGGACCAATAAATGTGCCAGTACAATGACCAAGGTCGGACTCTACTGGTACGACGGCAGGGAACTTTGCCGCATTAGCCACAAGGCCATTCGTAATATAAAGACAGGCTGCTGCCTGACTTCCCGGAATCGCGGATTTGCGTTCAGAGTTTTGAGCGTCGGCTGTCTTTGGCTCCTGTTTTGATGTTCTTTCAGTAGTCGGAGTGGTGTGTGGTTCTCTAACTATGCAAGCTACTAGAACTAAATGAATTAACATCATCGGACTTAGGACAAATAGTCTCATGATGGCTCCAGTGCTGATCACTAGGCATGGTAGGTTAGGGGATCTCACCTATGAATTCTTATCGGCAGATTACCCGATTAACTTTAGGTCAAAATTCATTTTATCAATAAATCTTTATCCCTGAATTCGGCGGTTAAATGCCATTTATTTCAGGGGCTTTGATTACTTTTCTTACGACCGCGTAAGCCGTTATCTGTCTTTTAGCTGCTTTTCGATCCATGCAAAGACACTGCTGTCGGTGCGAACAATGACCCTGGTGCCTTCGTTTTCATGGGATTCTTGCATGATGCGAGCACGTTCGCGGATCATGCCCAGGACTTTACCTTTGGCGTAGGGGATCAATATCTCGTGATCGAGCATGTCTTTTTCGAAGAAGCCAAGAATGATGTCACGGATACGACCGACATCGTCAGGGTTGCGCGTGGAGATGAAAATAGCTTCCGGAAATTCTTCGGCTAGAGCAGCTTGCTCTTCCGTGCTTACTTGGTCACATTTGTTTAAAACCAAACGGCTAGATGTTTGGTTAGCACCAATTTCTGCCAGTACCTGCTTGGTGACTTCGATCTGGGATCTGAAATTTGCATCCGAAGCATCAACAGTAAACAGCAGTAGCGACGCTGACAGCGCCTCATCTAAAGTCGAGCGAAACGATGCCACTAAATCATGCGGTAATTTTTTTATGAAACCTACTGTGTCTGAAATTAAGATGCGCGGTACCGACTCAGGCTGTAGCGCGCGCACGGTGGTATCGAGAGTGGCGAATAATTTATTTTCTACAAGCACGGCGCTGCCCGTTAAGGCGCGCATGAGCGAAGATTTACCAGCGTTGGTATAACCCACCAGAGCCACACATGGGGATTCCTGGCGATTCGCTCTCCTCGTGATTTGCTCATGGCGAATAGATTCAAGCTGCTGACGTAGTTCGGCTATGCGGTCCCTTATGCGGCGACGGTCCAGCTCATGTGCACTTTCGCCGGCTCCTTTGGCGCCGATGCCGCCACCTTGGCGGTCGCCACCTACGTGCGACTCGCGCAGGCGCGGAGCTAAGTAAGCCAGTTTGGCAATTTCTACCTGCAGTCGTGCTTCGCGGCTGCGGGCGTGACGACTAAAGATCTCTAGAATGACGCCGCTGCGGTCTAGGACCTCGACTCCCGTGGCCTCTTCTAGATTGCGTAGCTGGGTTGGGGTCATTTCGCAGTCGAAGACCACGATCTCGGCTTTTGTGGTCAGGTCGCTGGCTGAGTCATCTTCCTCTATAAATGAGGGTAGCTCGTCAAATTCTGCCTCATCATCGTTCCGGTCGCCACCCTTACGGAAGCCGTGGACGATGCCGGTTCCGCCTGTCCAAGTGGCTAGTTCCTTGAGTTTTCCCTCGCCCAAAATCGTGCCAGTGACTATAGCTTTGCGCTTTTGCGACACCCGGCCGAGGGTGGCTAAGCCTAAGGTCGAACACAGACGCTCCAGTTCATCGAGCGAGGCCTGGTGCTCTATGTCTGAGATTCCGGGTAGTTGTACGGATGCCAAGATCACCGGGGTCTTGGTCTTTGGAGCTGCGGATTGAGTCATCGAGGTTCCTTAGTGAGGCGGACCGCACTATACCTGATTTCCCAGAAAAAGGGCACAATTTGTGCCAATTGCGCCCCGAAATGCTAGTTAGTGCGGCGGCAATGGCTGACCTGGAATCCAGATCACAGCAGCTGGTCTCACCGCTAATTCTTTGTCGATCAGTAAAATTCCCTCGAGGGAGCTCTTAACGAGGAGGATTCGATCGAGGATATTTTGAAAGCGGTCTTCCTCCTGAACTTGCTCATCGATAAACCATTGCAAGAAACTTGTAGCATCGCGCGAGTTCAATGCGGCTGATTTGGCTTGGAGGTCATGAATACGATTGGTCTGGGTCTCTTCCAGCTTTAAAGACTGGTCAAAAATAGCTGCTGGCTCCTCCGATGTTAATGCATCTGGAGCATCCACAGAAGTCAGGATGACTTTGGCGTTTTTGCGTTTGAGGAAGTCCATCATGATGCGCGCATGATTTAGTTCTTCAAAATATTGCTGGCTATACCAATGGGCGAAGCCGTCAAGATTTGTCAAATAAAAATGATTAGCCACGGATAGGTAGAAATGAGCACCGTCGAGTTCGTGCTTGATTTGCGCATTGAAAGCATCAACTAACTCGTCTGGGAGTTTGTTGGCGGCGAATTCAAGGACTGTCGACTCAGTCGGTGCTGCTGTTAGCTGGGCAGTGCCAAAACTGAAAGCAGAAAGTACTAAAGACGCTTTTATGAAATAAGAACGAAGCATGACTCTCATGATTCTGACTCCTGAACATGTGGCCTCTATAACGCCCGTCAAACCAAGGCAACGCTAGCCACTTTGGCGACCCAAAGCAAGGAGTCGTTAGGTTCTATATTATGAGACCCAAGATACTGATTATACTTATCAATATCAATGATTTTGGGGGTCGTTTTTGGGCCCGGTTAGCGGCTTAGCTGTGGTTTTCTTAATATCACCCATGCAATTTACCTAACGTCCTGATATCGTGGGAATAACAATATATTGCGCTTGCTCGAGTAAGCTCATCATAGGAACGAACCACAGCTAATGGACGAAAAGCAAAGACACACTATCCGTGAGCGTTTGCAAACCGAAGTGTTTGATGTCGCAATCATCGGCGGTGGCATAAACGGTGCGGTGGCCGCGGCGGCATGCAGTGCTAGTGGACTTAATGTCGCTCTTATCGAGCAAAAAGATTTTGCCTCGGGCACGTCCCAAGAATCATCGAACTTAGTTTGGGGTGGTATTAAATATCTGGAAAGCTACGAATTTGGTTTAGTTTGGGATCTATGTCGATCGCGTAATGAACTGATGCGACGTTACCCAAGTGAAGTGGAAGAGCTTCGCTTCTTCACCAATCTCGATCGCGGATTTCGCAAGCCCCGAATTTTAGTTTTTCTCGGTAGTGTCCTCTATTGGCTCATGGGGCGCTTTCGTACCAGAGCTCCCAGGCTGCTGAATTTAGCCACTATAAATCGTGATGAGCCGTTAGTTGTGACGGACAAAAGTCAGGGTGGACTGGAGTATTCGGACTGCTTCTTAAAAGACAACGATGCTCGTTTTGTCTTTCACTTCGTGCGCCGTGCCGTTCGTGCTGGTGCCTCTGTGCTTAATTATGCGAAGGCAGCTGAGGCGACTCAGCAGGTGGATAAGCTGTGGCTGGTGAAGGTGCTAGATGAATGCTCCGGTGAAACTTTTACTTTGCGCGCCAAAGTTCTAGTTAATGCGGGTGGTCCTTACGTTGATGCGTTCAATCGCTCAAGCGAGATAAAAACCAAACATAAGCACATTTTCTCTAAAGGCGTGCACCTGATCGTTCCGCGTATAAACCAAAGCGAACGAGTGTTAACCTTCTTTGCCGACGATGGTCGTTTGTTCTTTGTGATCCCTATGGGTTCCTGTTCCTGTATCGGTACCACGGATACCAGAGTAACGGAGTTGCCCGCAGTTGTTTCCGATGCTGATCGGAAGTTTATTTTGGATAATATCAATAAGAGGCTGCGGCTTAAAAAGCTCCTTGAGACTGGTGATGTGATCGCGGAGCGCTGTGGCGTGCGGCCTCTAGTTATTAAAGGCAATGCGGGTGATTTTGACCAAGTTGAATGGATCAATCTGTCCCGTAAACACATCATCGAATGCGACGTAGCTAAATCACAAGTCAGTATATTTGGTGGCAAGTTAACGGACTGCTTGAATATCGGACGAGAGCTGCTCGATCATGTCCGGCGACTTGGTCTCATGCCTCGGAGGCAGCAGGCGTGGTATGGTGAGGGGCAAGCTGAGTTAAAAGAACAGCTGCAGTCACGTGTCGAGGCCGCTAGTCTTAGCAATGAAGCATGGCTGGGCGAAGGGCGGATGTCTGAACGTCTATGGCGACTTTACGGTGAGGATTCTCTGGTCGTGATAGGTCTCATTGAGGCCCAGCCGGAGCTGCGTGATCCAGTCGTACTCGGCCATCCTGTGCTTTTGGCTGAGGCGGCGTTTATGGCTAACCATGAGATGGTGGTCAACCTTGAGGATTTTCTGCGCCGGCGAACCCGCCTAAGTTTGGTGGTGCCTCGTGAAGAACTACTGCGCAGCCCCGGTCTTAGGATTGCATGCTCCCTGCTCTTTGGTCCTCAAGCAGATGCCATGTGGCAGCAGTATTTTAAGACCCTTGGACTTGCTGCGCAGTAGCTATGCAAGCAATGAAGAATATTTGACAAATACACAACAAGAATTGATTTAACTAAAGTTTTTCGCTGGAAATACCGATACCCACATATCCGCAATAGGCAAAGCGCTGTCACGACTTGGTCAGACAGCCGGCCGAGAGGGTAACTGGGGGGTAGCGAATGGGCCAGCAGCCAAATAAGTTGCCAAATGGGATCGTGGTGCGCAAAATCGAAACCGATTTTAGCTCGACGCCTCGTCACTGGTTTGGAAACAATCCCTACTTAAGCCATTTTGTGAACTCACTTTCCTTAGTGTTTCCCGAGGGCGAAAGGATGTTTGTTAGATCAGTAAAGCATTTTCAAAAGCTAGTTAAAGACCCAGCGCTAAAGCGTGATATTGCCGCTTTTATCGGTCAGGAAATGATGCATGGCGATACACACGAGGCCTTCAACAACTGGGTGACAGAAGAAGCGATAGAAGTGCGGGACCTAATCACCAGAACCGATGAGCGCATTCGTAAGAGCGCTGATGTTCTCCTGGAAAAATCACCAAAGTCGGCTTTGGCATTTACAGTAGCGCTGGAGCATTTGACATCAATAATTGCCAATTCGTATTTATCTCAGCGAAATTTTGTAGATAAAATGCACCCATCAGTTGCTCCGATACTGGTGTGGCATGCAATTGAGGAGATCGAACACAAGTCTGTTGCCTTTGATGTTTATGTGGCGGCAGGAGGTGGCTACTTCCGTCGAGTGCTCTGGCTTGCGATAGCTGCGGTAGTCCTTCAATTTGCCGTTGCCCAGCTGATGATTTCAATGCTGTGGCGAGATAAACAGTTGACAAGGTTCAAGGCCGGATTTGAATTTATAGCGATGATGTACGGGCGTCGGGGTCTGGTTACAAGCCTGTTACCAAGCTTCTTCCTCGCATTTTTGCCGTCTTTTCATCCAAGTCAAATAGACGAAAAAGCAATGCTAGTGAGCTGGACTACTGCCTTGGATAATATGATCAAGGTAAACGTTGTCGGAGCTAAGGTCGCAAAGCAGGCGGCGAGTTAACTTACTGCGCTCTAAATCCATTGTCAGGCTGGTGTGCAAGCAATAGATCTGAAATAATCAGGTATTATATGTAATGCACGGATTAACCAGACAATGAGAATCGGAGTATCCCACGTGAGGACTCTGGCGAAGTTTTGTTTCCTAGTGCTCTTAAGCGTCGTGTCGTGTGTTCATCCCAGTATCAAACGTGCGGATCGCACTGGCAATGTAGCCACGGTTACTGTCCCCAAACTTATTCCAGGCCCGAATCGCCCTGCTTGGACATCCATGAGCGTGACGTTTAGCGCTCAGCAGTCCAGACAAGTTGTCCTGAAAAAATCTCATGGTCTGGTGGACTTTCCGACGGATATTAACGGTGCCAATGGCCTAGAGTTACAGTCAATTCCTTACGGTGACTATTGGATCAATCTCGAGTTTTTCGACAAGGGTAATGCGGTTATTTATCGAAGCTGTGATAGCGACCGGCAGACGCTCCGAAAAATTAATACGTCTACGTACGTTCTTAGTGTTGCGATCTGTGACGCGAAAAATCAACCGGTCAGCGTCATCGGCGCTGATGCCGTTCAGCAGCAAAAAGGTCGGGCAAAGGTAACATGGCTGACAGTTAGCGGAGTAAAGTTGCTAGAAGACGGGGGTGCTCCTGTCGTGTTGCGAGGTATGAGCACGCACGGACTGCAATGGTTTGGTCAGTTTGCCAATCCCTCGGCAGTCAAGTGGATCCGTGATGATTGGCAAATGTCTTTGATCCGGGCAGCTATGATGACAGCACCAAATGACAACGGCTACATCGCCAATAAGGGGCTTGCCGACACCGTCACGAAGCTAGTGGATTCCGCTATAGAACTCGGCATGTATGCCATGATCGACTGGCACATTCTGAGCGACAACAATCCGAACACCTATAAGACGGAGGCCATAGCTTTTTTCACTGACATGGCTAAGCGCTACGGCAATACACCGAATGTGATCTTTGAAATTTGTAACGAACCAAACGGTGACGTGACGTGGCAGAGGGATATAAAGCCTTATGCTCAAGAGTTGATCGCAGTCATTCGCCAGTACGCGCCCAAAAACATCATCATCGTCGGCACGCCCACCTGGAGCCAAGATGTCGACATCGTCGCAGAGTCTCCGCTCACAGGGACGAATATTATGTACGCATTGCATTTTTACGCGGGGACCCATAAGCAAGATTTGCGCACCAAAGCGGACCAAGCTCTCGCAAAGGGCCTACCTTTATTTGTCACGGAGTGGGGAGTCAGCGATGCATCAGGTGGCGGCGGAGTATTCACCGAAGAGGCAAATCGCTGGCTAGATTTTTTAGCCAAGCGTCAGATTAGCTGGGTGAACTGGAACTTGTCTGACAAGAACGAATCGTCCTCGGCTTTAACTCCCGGCGCGAGGCCGACCGGCTCATGGACCGTGCAAGAACTCAGTGAATCTGGGCGATTTGTTCGGGACGCTGCGAACAAATAGGCACGTCTGACGGATTGTCAGCGCGCATGATCAAATTGTGATCGAAATAAGTACTGCCGTGATGGCGGGTAGTTAAGTAGTTAACGTGAGGGCCTGACCCCTTAAGTGCCGCTGCTGTTCTCGGATGCTGGAGCCTCGTTGTTATTATCTTTATTGCCGACACTGGCGCCAATTTTTGCGTTGTTAGCAGCGGATTTTCCGAAATTTCCTGGGTTGAGTGCCTCGGCCGTATCTCCGCATTCTGCGCCGTAGTGAACTCCTCCGGCAACTGTTGCGGTGGTGGTACTTGCGGCAAGTCCTCCGGCACCAAAGGCTGTCAACCACCATCCAATGGGGGCAAATGGCGTCAGCGATAGCGCAACGCCAAGCCCTAATGCTGTTCCGGAACCCGCCATACCCAAGGCTCCGCCTTTCGCGGCTCCCTTGGCAGCTTTGCAGTTAACTCCGAGCAAGCCTAGCTGATTTTCAGAGTGATTCCATTGCTTCACGCTTTGAGAAATAATTGATTTCAGCTCCGCGTTCGAAAGTTTACTTATATCAATTCGGGATGCAGCCAAGATTTTTCCAACATTGTTTTGCGCGCCACTTCCGGTGGTAAGTCCGAGTTGTACTTGTTTAGCGTAGTCCGCTGGAATTTTCACCCGTACGCCATCGATGACTAGGCTCTTGCCGCTGATCTGCCTCGCTGCTTTCAGTAGGTGGCTATTTATGTCGACGTCTAAGGCCTTATTAAATTTCTCAGTGAAATTTGGCAGGGTTTGGATTTTGGTCAGGCTGCCTGCTATGTCGTCACTCGATGCTTGAATGGCAGCGGCAGCGCTCTGGAGACTTTCCGAGCCGTTTACAGGTTTACAGCCACAAATGGCTAGTACTATTAGCAGAGAAGTTTGTGTACGTGGTGTCATTTGGTCTCCAAAACTTGCATCTCGTTGGCCTTGTGCCTACCTAGTTGCTCCGAATCTGACCAGTATTTGTCTTTAACGGCCCTCTTATCGTCAGATCGTGGTCAAAGCTTTAGTTGAAATCTATATTAGATCAATAAACTTCAATATAATTAGGTTTTTATGGCTTTGATTTGTGGTGTTACAGCATCGCTGCATGTAGAAATGACTGCACAAAATAGTAGCTGTGATCGTAGCCCTCACACCACTTTATCTCGTGCTCTTGTCCGACATCTCGTGCTACGCGGCTAAACTCATCGGGTTGTAGTTGGGGGCCGAGAAATTCGTCGCTGGTTCCCTGGTAGATCAATATGGGGGCGGGGTGCCGGTGACCACTTTGCAGAAGTTTACAGGCATCGTAGGATTGCCATTTGGCCTCAATCTCACTGCTATCCCTCCTATCTGCCTCGCCTAAATAACCGCAGAAAGCTTTGACTCCCCAAGGTACAGAGCACGGATTAACTATGGGTGCGAATGCTACAATTCGGCTAAATAATTCCGGATGACGGAGTCCCATGACTAAAGCGCCGTGCCCGCCCATTGAGTGGCCCATGATCATGAGTTCAGTGGCACCGAATTTATCTCTCGCAATTGGGCAGATTTCATTAATGACGTAGCTAAACATCCGGTAGTGGCGCGCATAGTTACCGACTGTAGCGTCGACATAAAATCCGGCGCCTGAACCAAAATCGTAACTGTCATGTTCAGCCGGAAGGTTTAGTCCCCGCGGCGAGGTGTCAGGTGCGATGACCATAGTTTGCGTGTTGGCCAACAGGCTTTGCGCGCCAGCCTTTGCCATGAAGTTTTCTTCAGTACAGGTCAGGCCAGATAGCCACACAATGCAGCGTTTAATCTTGCCGCCAGCAGGTTGAAATGTGGAGAACCGCATCGGTGTGCGTGTTTCCGTTGAGTCGTGCGTCCAAAAGGAGGTCATTCCGCCAAATGTTTTATGTGCCTTGACGAGTTGCATGGGGCTCTCCATCTGGACCTTGTGGCCATTAACTTGTGACCTATAATTAGAAATGAACGACGGTACGAATACTCTTGCCTTCCTTCATCATGGTGAAGGCGTCGTTGATTTTTTCAATCGGCATATCAAAAGTGACAAGATCATCAATGTTGATAGCGCCAGACATATATTTATCAACGTAGCTTGGCAGTTCTGTGCGGCCCTTAACTCCGCCAAAAGCAGAGCCCTTCCAGACCCGACCAGTAACTAATTGGAATGGGCGAGTTGCAATTTCTTCACCCGCTCCGGCGACCCCGATGATGATCGATTGTCCCCATCCCTTGTGGCAGCACTCTAGTGCCTGCCGCATGAGTGATACGGAGCCCACGCATTCAAACGAGTAATCGACCCCGCCATCGGTTAGATCAATGATCGCCTGGACGAGATTTTTATCGCCGATGTCAGCTGGGTTCAGGCAGTCAGTGGCACCAAATTGTCGTGCTAATTCGAACTTTGAGGCGTTGATATCGACGGCAATGATGCGCGAGGCGCCAACCATCTTCGCGCCCTGAATCACCGACAGGCCAATGCCGCCCAATCCAAAAACTGCGACCGTTGCGCCGGCCTCCACCTTGGCTGTGTTTAGCACGGCACCGATGCCAGTCGTGACGCCACAACCTAGCAAACAGACTTTATCGAGTGGGGCCTTGGGATTGATTTTGGCCAAAGATATTTCAGGAACTACCGTGTACTCGGCAAACGTGGAGGTGCCCATGTAGTGATGAATGAGTTTACCGTTTTTGGAAAAGCGTGAGGTGCCATCGGGCATCAGGCCTCGGCCCTGCGTTGCCCTTATGCGTTGGCAAAGATTGGTCTTTCCGGACAGACAAAATTTGCAAGTGCGGCACTCGGGGGTATACAGAGGGATCACATGGTCGCCTTTTTTTAGCGACGTAACACCCTCGCCTACAGCCTCGACTATTCCTGCTCCCTCGTGACCTAATATCACCGGAAAAAGACCCTCAGGGTCGACCCCAGACAGAGTGTAGGCATCGGTGTGACAGACGCCGCTGGCAACAATTTTGACCAGGACCTCGCCCCTTTTCGGGCCATCTAGGTCGACCGTCTCAATACTAAGTGGTTGCCCTGGGCCCCAAGCGACTGCTGCTTTGACTTTCATCATTGTCCTTTAAGTTTTTGACTTATTTCACCATAGCCACGGCCCCAGTGGTTCGCCTGCGCTCTAGCAAATCTATAGTTTGCGCGAGAGCATCGGCAAGGGCTTGTGCTTCATCAACACGAACACTTCTGCCACCTTGGATCACCGGTCGTCCGTCCACCCAGACATCGCGAACATCACTGGCGCGAGCAGCGTAAACCAGATTCCAAATAAGAGGGTCGTGGTCCCCGTCGTCAATGAACGGCATTAGGTGCGGCTGCCATAGGTCGACCGTGATGATGTCGGCTCTTTTACCGACCTCTAAAGATCCAATCAAGTGGTCCTGCTTAAGCAACTTAGCGCCGTCTATGGTGGCGAGTCTGAGTACCTCGGGCGCCGGCAGGGCGGCGGCATTGCCGAGGAGATTCTTCTGAGTCAGAGACGCGAACTTCATCAGCTCCCACATGCTCAATGAATTATTCGAAATGCTGCCGTCTGTTCCCAGTCCCATGGTGATGCCACTATTTTTGTAGCGGTAGTAAGGCGGGACTCCACCAGCCAGCTTGGCATTGCTAGTAGGACAGAGGGCTATTCCGGCTATACCGCCGTCGACTAAAAGGCGTTCCTCATGTTCATTTAGCCATACACAGTGTGCGAGAATCGTGCGTGGGCCTATCATGCCATAATCGTCTAACAGCTCGATAGGACGGCGGCCGAACTGTTTCTCGACTGCTTCGACCTCTGAGTTGAGTTCGCTAGTGTGAGTGTGTACCTGTACGTCATAATGCCGAGCCATAGCCTGTGCCCGGCGGTAGGCCTCAGGAGTGCAGTAAAATAGGTGTTCGAGTCCGACCAGCGCTTTTATTCGTCCGTGGTCGCTGTTGTGACAGGCCTTGATGAAGGCTTCATTGCTGTCCAGAGTTTCAAAAAAGGTCTTGTCGGACCGATCGGCGACGTAAGGCGCTATATGCGCTCTCAGTCCAAGCGCGGTAGCAGCCTCAGCGCAGCGTTGCGGGTGGCGGTACATGTCCAGCACCGTGGTGGTGCCGCCTTTGAGGGCCTCGAGATAGCTCAGCATTGCTGCCCAATAAGCATCTCGTTCGGTGAGCACTTGATGTTCGCGTTGGTAAACCGGCAGCCAATCAAGGAGGTTTAGGTTCTCGGAATAGCCCTTAAGCAGACTCGAGTGGCTATGAACATCGACGAATCCCGGTAGGACCGCTAAACGCCCGCCTCCATCGATAATCTTGGTGTCCGGCGACAATGTCACTTGATCGGCGGGGCCGACCGACTGAATTTCACCCTGGTCAAAAACGATACAACCGTCACGGATCACTCGGTCGTTTTTATCGATGGTGACCAGGATGCAATGATTCAAGGCTATTTTCATTAGAACCTATACAGTAAACCCTGCGCTAATTCCTGGGCAAGTTCTTTGCTGCGCAGCAGTTCCACCAATTTTAAAGCAAAGGGTACTGAACTGCCAGGGCCATTACCTGTAATTGTCTTGCCATCGACGACGACGCCTTCATCGCTGACTTTCGCGCCTTTAAGCTTGCCCTCGAATCCTGGATAGCAGGTAACGTGCTTGCCATTCAGTACGCCGGCCTTGGCTAGAACTATAGGCGCAGCGCAAATGGCAGCGACATAGCCGCCGGCCTTATTGATCTTTTGCACTAAATCGATCACACGATGGTCTTCAAGGAGATTGGTGCTGCCCGGCATGCCACCGGGTAGACAGATCATGGCGCAGCTATCCGCATCGACTGCATCGATGGACACATCTGCTTGCACATTAATCTTGTGAGCTCCGCCCACTAACGGCTCTTTCAGATAACAAGTGCGCACGTCAAGATCGGCGCGCCTTAACACATCGGTAATGGTGATCGCCTCGATCTCTTCAAACCCTTCAGCGAGCGGCATGATAATGGTCTTCATGAAACATCCTCCTTACTGCTTCCCTAATGGGAGGAGATGGGTCTCCTGCTGGAATTGCTAACACGAACCCAGAGGCGGTGGTAGCTATACTTTTTTCGTTAAGCGCAAGGCAGCGAATAATTGGAATTTCCCATTTTTTGAGCTGGTATATCTGCGGTCAGCGCTTTTATTGAAGAAGTTTTCGAAAAAAGGACGACGCCGAAATATCCATTTGGCAATGTATAGATTGAGTACAAAAATTGAGTCCAGGAAACCACCCTTAACCGTCATATTCTCAACAGTCAACTGGGCCTCTTCGGCAAATTTTTCGATCATTCGCGGCTTATAGTGCCTGTGTCCAGTAAGCAGGTAAGCTGGATCTAGTAAATTCGTGATAAAACTGTGGTGAGGAGTAGACAGATAAATACGCCCTTCAGGGCGGAGAACACGCTTCATTTCACGGAACATCTGGACTTCGGTCCGCTTTGGAATATGTTCTAAAACTTCCCAAGTTACTACCGTATCAAAAGAGTTGTCAGGAAACGGAAGTGCGATCGCACTGCCGACGCTGAAATCAACTCTTGGATCTAAGATAAACTTACGAATGGTCTTGAGATCCTCGTCTGTGTGATCCATAGCGATAATTTTTTTTATATCTTGTTTTATTGCGTGCCGTTCGAACCAGCCGAATCCGCATCCGATGTCGAGAACATCTTTTCCAGTAAGATCCTTTGGGTCAAGGAAATTATTGATGGCATATAATTGACCACCATGCAGGTCCGCAGCTGGAAATTCATTTATAATATTTATCATGTGACTGGACCTCGGAAGTATTTCATCGCGCGATATTATGTGACTCAAGTTTTATATTTCTAAGCATTATATGGTAAGATCATGCTCAAGGACAATTGGCATTGAATTAAAAAAAGTCCTCAAGTTTAGGCCGTTTCAGTCATGTGATTAAACTTGTGGATATTGGAGCGCACGATGTTGAAGCGCTATATGAGATATCTTTTTAGCTCAGCCTATCAGCTAAATCGGGATAATATACTTTCACTCTGTACAGAAAACTCCGAGGCTAAAATTCTCGATCTTGGCTGTGATGACGGGGAATGGACTTGCCAGCTTGGTCGCAAAATTCGCAGCGGACATCTTTTCGGTGTCGAGATTGTCAAAGATCAAGCGCTAATTGCACGGAATAACGGAATCGATGTTGTAGAGCATGATTTAAATCAGGCACTGCCATTTCCTGACAATCATTTTGATGTGATTCATGCAAATCAAGTGATCGAGC
This sequence comes from uncultured Pseudomonadota bacterium, assembly GCA_903915625.1. Lineage (GTDB taxonomy): Bacteria > Bdellovibrionota_B > Oligoflexia > Oligoflexales > CAIYRB01 > CAIYRB01. The sequence goes on from CAIWTN010000077.1 coordinate 27,279, forward strand.
ATGTTGGGTCGGTTGATTTGTTTGCGTCCGAAATCTACCGGACTTTAAAGCCAGGTGGATATGCTGTGATCTCGACAGAGAACGCGAGCAGTTGGCATAATGTGTTTGCCATCATATTGGGTTGGCAAATGTTCTCGCTGACGAACTTGTCAGACAAGATGCTTGGCATCGGCAATCCCTTCGCCATTTTGCGTCATCAAAATCTGAAATGGGGATCTTGGACTCACAAAACTATTTTTAGCTACTTGGGATTGATGGAGTTTTTAGGCTGCCATGGCTTTAAAAACCAAAAAATACTTGGATCTGGATACTTTCCTTTTGGTGCTAAGTTTGGACGGTTTGACGTGCGACATGCGCATTTCATCACAGCTTACGCCGTAAAGTGAAACTCATGATCGCTCCACTTTGATTCTAAGTGTGACCTTAAGTATTTTTGGCGCGAAAAATGCACGGCAGTCTTTTTAGGAAGGCGAGGTGCGAGATGAGCATCGGGAATCACCTAGGTCGTGCTGCTGTTGAATACAATTATGACACTGTGGTGATAGGGTCTGGTATCGGTGGGCTAACTACCGCAGCTTGTTTGGCCAAGGGTGGGCAAAAGGTACTAGTTCTCGAGCGTCATTACACGCCAGGTGGCTTTACGCACACTTTCGAGCGTAAGAAGTATATTTGGGATGTCGGGGTCCATTATATCGGTGAGGTTCGGCGCCCAGATGCCAGTGTTAGACGTATCTTCGACTACATCACTGATGGCAAATTACTCTGGAACAGCATGGACGATGTCTATGATGTGATTGAGGTGGACGGTAAATCCTACGAGTTGGTTGCTGGCCGTGAACGTTTTCGGGCGCGCATGTATGACTACTTTCCGAACGAGGCATCGGCGATCGACAGATACCTGGACCTTATCGGGGAGGTTGGCCGTAGTGCCCAGTCATTTTTTGTGCAACGCGCGTTGCCGGCTTGGATGGGGAGGCTGCTGTACGACAAGCTTAGTCGGCCATTCCTGACGCTTTCCAACGCCACGACTGAGGCCGTTCTTGCGGATCTAACTAGGGACCAGACTTTGATCAAAGTGCTGACTGGCCAGTGGGGCGACTATGGTCTGCCGCCAGGGTCATCAAGTTTTGCCATGCATGCGATGGTTGCCGGGCACTATCTTGGCGGCGCAAGTTATCCCGTGGGCGGTGCCGGTGCCATCGCTGCGCATATCGAACCAGTGATAAAAAGTCGCGGCGGCCAGATTGTAACCAGTGCTGAAGTTTCGCAGATTCACACCTCCCAAGGTGTAGCGACGGGAGTCCGTCTAAGCGATGGTCGTGAGGTCAAAGCCAACAACATAATTAGCTCGGTGGGCGTGAAAAATACCTATGAGAGGTTAATTCAGGATCCTGCCCTGATTCCCGATCAAGTGCGCAGGTATTTGAGTCGGGATCAACAATCGATGGCGCATGTATGTCTTTATATCGGCATTAATTGCGATCTGCGTACCCTTGGTCTGAGTGACTCTAATCTTTGGTTGCATAGGGACAGTGTCCAAGACGTGCACATGAAGGAATTATCCAAGCTACTTGGTGAGGATATTCCTGTGGTTTTTATATCTTTTCCTTCGCTAAAAGATCCCGAATGGGAGCTCACTCGCCCGAATCTCGGCACCGTCGAAATTGTCATGCCAGCTTCAATGCAGCGCTTTTCATTGTGGCAAGAGAGCAAGTGGCATAAGCGCGGTGCTGATTACGAGCAATTAAAGGCAGAAGCTACCGGACACTTGCTGGAAATTTTATTTTCCAAGTGTCCAATTTTGCGAGAGCACGTTGCCTACAGCGAGTTGTCGACCCCCTTATCTACGAGGCACTTCTCGAACTATAGCAGCGGTGAGATTTACGGACTCAAGCACGATCCCGAGCGCTTTAAGCAGTCGTGGTTGCGAGCAGAGACACCGATCAAAAACCTCTATCTAACCGGTCAGGACATTGCCACGTGCGGTATCGCCGGAGCTCTGCTTGCCGGTGTGATCACGGCAAGTCGTGTGCTAGGTCCGGTGCGGAGTTTGGGGCTTTTGCGTCGTACTTTTTTCTAGTATTACAGTGAAAAAGAGTGACCGACTTAGCATCTTTTATTCGTATCCAAAGGATGCCAGCCTGGATGCTTCAAGGCATACTGCAGCGCTACTCGCAGGGACGGTGCTCTGCGGATGTCACGGAATAATGTCCAGAAATCGTGAAAGTTGATCACAAAAGGGTTGTATGATTTGAGGGGCTTGGTCAAACCATATACGACTGGCGCATCGCTAAGTTCCGCCTGGTAGGTACCAAACATTCGGTCCCAAATCATCAAGACGCCGCCATGATTTTTGTCAAGAAAGATAGGGTTCTAACCAAGGCAATCTCACTGCTGTCGAAAGATTATACTGCTGGGAGCTATGGTGCACCGAGTGTGTGCAAGAATTTGCCGATTTAGCTTCGTTTCTACAAAATGGACAAGATCAAGGGTGGGTTGATCCCGAACTCGATCCAACCACTGCTGCCATCGCACTGCATGGAGCGATGGTCCAGCAGGTTCGCCTTGATCGATATCGCCGCGAGCTACAGGGCAAAAGCCTGGCAGATCAGCAACAACGGGCAACGGTCGTTCGCGATTTGATTGCAATCTTTAGTCGCGGTCTGAGCTTGCCCTTGTGACTCGTTACTTGTGACTAAGGTAGTTGCGTTTTGGTTGCGACGCTTTTCTCCGCCGAGAGTATGCTGTCGAGATACTGCGCTGCCTCTGCATTGCTTGGGTATTGCTGCTTGAGAATTTGGAGTTGGACGACCGCCTCTTTAAGATCGCTGTGATCTTTTAGCGCTAGTGCCCAATAGAGGCGAGCGTCGAAGTTGGTTGGATTGATGGCGAGGGCTTTAATGAAGCTAGCCCTGGCAGCATCCCATTGGTTTGTTCGCACCAGCGCCAGCGCTAGATTTAAATAGGCCGGTGCAAACTCAGGTGCCTGAGACACAGCCTCGCGGCACTGAGTGACGGCCTCTGAATAGCGATGTAAATCTGTAAGAACGGAGCAGCGGTTTGAAAGTGCGAGTGGATACAAAGGCCGAATGCGTATGGCTTCAGCAAGAGCATCGGCCGCATCTTGAAGTCTATTTAGATTGACGTAGGTTGTACCTAAGTTGTTGTGTGGTCTAGCCCAATCTGGAAGAGCATTCCTTGCACGTTCCAGGAGTGGCAGGGTTGCCGCCCAGTTGCCTTGATTGGCTAAATCGTTCGATATGCCGATAAGTGCGACAGCACCATCCGGCTGCACTGCTAAACTGTGGTCGAATAATTTGCGCTCACTCGACCAGAAGTCCACCTGCCGCAAAGTCTGGGTGGCAAGTAGGGCTAAAATTACCAAACTTGTTATCAAAGTGCCGGTGCGCTGGGAGTGAACATGATTCACCAGACCGCACACCAATATAGAGGGACCAAGCACGGCGAGGTAAGCATAGCGGTCACAAACAGTGGAAAAGAATTGATAGCCGAATGGCAAAAATCCAAGGGAAGGTAGTAGCCCAAGTATAAATACCAAGGCGGCGATTAGCGGCAGTCTGTAACCCAGCATTGGTCTTCTAAACCAAATCCAAATGCCCAGTGCTGCACCGCAATACGGCACTAGCGAGCGAATTAGGAGCCAGACATTTCCCATGACCAACTTGGGATGACGTCCATAGTCCAGAGCGAAGTCGATGGGTATCATGATCTTTTGCAGGTAAAAAATGATTGCATCACCGGCAATCAAGGGTCGCGCCAGCCACGGCACCGGTTGAAAAGTGCCTTCTGCCCCTTGTGTTGCGTTGGCTACTGAAAAATAGGCGCAAAATGCTAGCGCATGCGGGATGAGCTGCGTCAGGGACCTAAGCATCAATTTGCCGTTTGTGTAAATGGACATAAGCAAATAAAGCGCGGGTAGGACCAGCTGCGAGGGCTTAGCTAAAATAGCCAGTATGAAGCAAACAAAAGAGATGGCGTAGAATAAGTTCAGGATCCGCTGAGACTGCTGAGCCCTCCGTGATGATGCGGATGCAGAACGTGGCGATACGGTAGATCTCGGCTGTAAAAATTTTGCGTAAAACAGCAACGAGGCTAGCCCAAAAAACGATGACAGTACGTCTTTTGCTCCTGATGCCCAGGCAACCGCTTCGACCTGAATCGGATGAGCGACAAAAAATAGCGCCGCGATTAAGGCTGCGGCAACGCTAGCACCGAATTCAAGCAGCAGCATCCACACTAGCGCCCCGTTAGCTGCGTGAAGCACGACATTACCAAGGTGAAATATCCATGGCTTAATTGTCGGGAGTGCCTCGCCACTACTTAGAGCATGGGAAAGCGCAGTCCCAGCAGACCAGTATAGATAGGTGGCTGGTATGTAGAGACCAAGGTAGGGCTCTTGCCAGTAGCTCGACAGAGTCTCGCTGGTCATCGCTAGCATGCGCGGGTTTTCGTAGATATTTCGGTCGTCATCATGCTCGAGAAAGCCGAAGCGGATACTTACGCCGAAAAGAAGAAGAGCTATTACGACTATTAAACCTGCGCCTCGCCAGCGTTGCTTGGAAGTTACGATCTCGCGAGAAATTTTCAATTCTTGTCCCATTGTCTTTTTCCCGAATCAAGGCTCGCTGTCGGCAAAGGTGGCCTGAAGGTGCGATTTCATTATAGCCCAAGTCGGTTGCCTAAAAGGCTCCTGCTGACAATTGTAAGTGATGGAAAGATTTGATTATAGATGGGTTTTTGAGCGTTGCACTAAAGAAAACTGAGCACTGTGCCGATAAGCAACGTGCAGTGCTGGCGTCGATTAGGGGCAAGAGACTTACGAGGGTATTAGTGAAAATAGAACTCGTAGCAAGAAAAATTTCTGTGATCTTATTGGCCAGCATACCGGTCAATTTGGCTGGCTGCGACTTTAAGTCACGTGCGGATAATCACCTAAAATATCTTACCGAAAGCGACGAGCAGTGCGCATCCTACGACACGGCCAGGATGGATTACATTCGTAAACTGCCGTCGGGTTTCATCACCGGTTATCAAGGCAACCAGATGGAGGTTGTCGTCAATCGCATCGCAGGGATTCCTGACCGTGACTTGGACCATTTACTGTGGTCATTTTCAAATCGAAAGCTAAGCGGCATAAAGCCGGGATTTGCACTCTTCGGTGTTGCAGGATTGACCACTTTGTCGTCAGGAAGCACTAAAGATGGGTTCCGCGGCATGCAAGCTATCAGTATCACGACAGGAGCTAACCAAGGTGGTTTTGCCCTTCAGCATGAGGTTGGTCACGCAGTCGAAATCGTAGCGCGTGAAGCAGCGCAAAAGACAGAATATTCAAATTTTGATGCGGCGATGCGCGATGTCGTGAACGAACTCAACAGCAAAGGTGGACTGATTCGAGGGTATGCGAAGTCCAGTCCTGGAGAAGCATGGGCTGAGTCTTATGCTAACTATTACTGCTCCCCCAAGACTCAGAATTTTATCCGCGATAATTTACCGAGGACGTTTAAATTTTTGAACGCCGTATTGACACCGGCCCGCTGGGCATCGCCACCAGCCCCCACGGCAGCTGTGGTAAACAACCCCAGTGGTGGTCAAGGTGGCCAGCAAGATTCGCAGACATCCGGTGCGTCAAAAGCCGCTGACAGTGCTGGGCAGCCGCGGGGCGCTGGTGAGGCTAGCGGCGAATGGTTGGATAAACTAGTCAAGAATGCAGATCCTAGCGTTTTTAAACCATCAGCCGCCGCCCAGAGTAGTTTTAAGGGCAGTGCTGAGGGCAGTAACGAAAGCATTCGTCTCGCCTTAGAGGATTCCGCAGATGGCTCGACGGACACCGGGATGATGTTTGCTTCGGACGCTGATGCGGACCAGGTTTTGGTCTGTTTCGACTCGGAATCAGCCTGCAAAGCCAAGAGCGCTCTATCGGCTGCGGACGCCTTATTGACCGTTCCAAGAACTAAAATCATCGGTGGCCGCAGTTTCTTTTTGACGAAATACTTCCGTGCAGATCAGGCTAACTATCTGCTGCAGCCGTGGTCCGCCTTGGCCTATGACAAAGACGGGACCCTACTGAGTTCACGACGGTTCATGCTCAGCGAGAGGGGCGGGAAGGTTGGGAAGGCAAAAAAATGAAAAACGCCCCAAAACTGACCATTAGCGCTGAATCGAACCCACGGCGCTCTCTTGCGATGGCTGTTTTAACGGTATTAACAATTGCTTATGGTTGCAGTGAGCCGCAGTCGGCAAGAATAAACCCGGTGACCGGAGGGTCCGCAGGTGCTATCAGTACCCGTACGACAAGAGAAGACCTGGTCGTAATGGTCAATGGTAAGAAGTGGGATGGTCGTAGCGATGTGGATAGTTCCCAGTATAAGATCACTGGCGATTAATCTGCGGGCACCGACTGTGCCCGCAAATCTGTTGTGATTCTCATGCTTAGAAAGCTCCGCTAGATGATTCATCTGTCTAATCTGACCAAACGTCAGGGTGTCCGTACCCTTTACGAAAATGCCAACTTCCACATCCGTCCGGGGGACAGAATCGGCCTAGTTGGACCCAACGGGGCAGGTAAGACGACGATTTTTCGCTTGATCACTGGCGAGGATCAGGCTGATGTCGGGACCATTTCGATCAATCCCAACGCTGTGGTTGGCTACTTCTCCCAGGATGTTGGTGACATGCGTGGCAGGACGGCACTTGAGGAGGTCAAGGCCGGTGCGGGCCGGGTGTACGAGCTTGGTAGTATCATAGCCGCAGCAGAGCAGCGGCTTGCCGAGTCAGAGGAAAATCCGCTTAGCGATGACGAGATGACCACTCTGATGGAGCGCTACGGCGATGCACAGCTGGAATTTCAGCAACGCGGTGGCTACGACCTGGACGCGAGAGCGAAGGCGGTACTGACAGGCCTTGGGATTGGCCCCGATGATCATCATCGAGCGGTCGAGGACTTCAGCGGTGGTTGGAAGATGCGGATCGCCTTGGCGCGTATTCTTACCCTTAATCCCGATGTCTTGCTGATGGATGAACCGACTAACCACTTGGATATCGAATCCATCGTGTGGTTGGAACAGTGGCTGGCTGCGTTCAAAGGCGCCATCCTCATGACGAGTCACGACCGCGAATTTATGAACCGCCTGGTGTCCCGCGTGGTCGAGATCGCTAATAAAGCGATCACGATGTACAGCGGTAATTACGACTTCTACCTGCGTGAGCGCGAAGTTCGTAGAGAGCAACTGTTGGCAGCTCATAAGCGCCAGGCTGATATGCTAGCAAAAGAAGAAGACTTCATCGCTAAGTTTGCCGCACGTGCATCGCACGCAGCGCAGGTGCAGTCGCGGGTGAAAAAGCTCGATAAGATCGAGCGCATCGAGATTCCGCCGGAAGCCAAAACGATCTACTTCCAATTTGCGACACCCCCACGCAGCGGTAACGATGTGGTGCGGTTGAACGATCTGGAGAAGGTGTGGGAGCGTGATGATGGCAAAACTAAGCGCGTATTCTCTGGAGTGAGTGGCACCGTCCGGCGCTTGGACAAAATCGCGGTGACCGGTGTCAACGGTGCCGGTAAATCTACGCTCCTTAAGACAATCATCGGCCAAACTGAGCCTACAGGCGGTACCCTGGCCCTTGGAGCAAGCGTCAACGTTGGTTATTTCAGCCAGCATGCGTTGGATGTCCTGAATCCAAATCAGACGGTATTTGACTGCGTATCGCAGCGCCTGCCGGATGCCAGCATTGGTTACGTTCGCAACCTGCTGGGTGCGTTTCTGTTTAGTGGAGACGATATCGAGAAGAAGATCGGCGTACTATCCGGTGGGGAAAAGAGCCGTGTGGCGCTTGCTCTCATTCTGGCGAGCCCAGTCAATTTCTTGATTCTTGACGAACCGACTAACCACTTAGATATCGAGTCGCGCGAGGTGCTACTTCGTGCGGTGCAGGAATTCGATGGCACGGTCATGCTGGTGAGCCATGATAGGCACTTCCTCCGCCAGATTGTGAACCGGGTCTTTGAGATACGGGACGGCGAGATGCGTAGCTATGACGGTAGCTATGACTACTACTTAGAGAAGACGAATCAGGTGGTCTAAGTCACACTGTAATATAATAGCTCTTCACAATTTCGAAATCCCCAGTGTATTCCTCAGGGACTACAGGTTTAGTTTTGTTGACCACAAAACGACGACCCATTACCACTATTGGGGGTAGATCCAATGAAGAAGTTGCTGCTTGCGGTCACGCTAAGTCTCTTGTCTGTACAGGCCTCTGCCGAAGTCGCTTCGTTAACTCGCTCGTGTGAGACGGGTAAGTGTACCTGGGCCGAGATGGTCCAGGCACGCGGCTCGTCTGATAAACTGGTGCTGAAGAAATTCCCCTCGGACGGCATTGAAGCCTATATGCCCATCGGCCGCACCGAGGTGAACGGTATTCCGGAAACCGCTCAGGGAATATGGTGGATCAGCCTAAATTTACCTGGCGATATTCTTTGCACGTTCGGCAATGCGACCTGGGATGCTAGCACTAGAACAGCGACGGTACCGGTTTATGGCGCCGGCAATTTTAGTTTTCACGCAAATGAAACGGGTGCCTCAGCCTATTATCCTCTCCTGGCAACTCACTTTACCTATGAAGTGAAGTTTACGGATGATGACCACTACGCAACGATCACTCCCGTGCTCGACTTTCTCGGTCACCGAGTCTCAGTGCCCAAGCTGTTCGTGAAATTTGCGATGCGTTACGTCGATGATGGTCACTGGGTGCGGGAAAGCTGGCTCCTCGGCAAACGCTTGCCTGATTATGACTTCCTTCGCGTCGTGCGCGCTGATGGACAGCGGGACGACGCTTATGCTGGTTATTTGAAGGTGGCTGATGAGGAGTCTTATTTGGCGGTCAAAGTTGAGTGAAGGCTGATTTTTTACTCAACAATGCACCAGTCTTCGACAGCGCTTCCTGAGGTGGGAGATTTCTTGCGATAAAGGGTCTCGCTGACGAAGAAGGGCTTACCGTGGCCCCCTCCGAAGTTTGTGCACAAATCAGGATCGTTAATGGTCGGTGCTGGATTTTGTAGGTAGGTCATCGCGTTTAGCATCAGTGGCATGGCTTGGATGGAGGCATCCTTCCAGCCTAGCACTCCATGGTAACCGAGCTGTTTTAGTTTGTCGTAAGTCAGGCGGGGTGACGTGAGTTCAAACTCGAGATACTCTTTCATGTCGAACTCGCCCACATAAATTGGCTTATCAAAGCCAAAGGAACTTGCCGCATTCTGGAATGGGCTGTTCTCTTTTCCTTTATTGGCATAGTAATGGACTTGATAGAAATCGAGATATCCCATCGGGTCTTTACCGGCTTTGACTAAAGCCTCGTCGGAATAGATATTGCCTGTGCTCAGGTTTTTATTCAGATACTTCATGGACACTGCGCCTACCGTGACTAAATTGGACGGGGCGATGTGGTGAATTCTACCGGCAATTTTATTGACGAAGGTTTGCACAGCCGCTAAGTCAACTCGGTCTGTAGCTTCGACATTGCCCCAGTTTTCTGCCGTAGTCATACCCTCTGGTTCATTAATAACGTCCCAGGAGTGAAGTGCGGGGTGACTGCGAACCGCGTAAACCATCGGAGTGAGTGCCCTGTCGAGATAATCTCGCATGTGCTTGGCATCAGTTAGTAATAGGCGATTTGCGGCGACTCGGCCGGAATCCTTTTTCTTCAGCTCCGACCTCAGCATATCAAAGGACCACAGAGTCAGCATGAGCTGGACTTTTTGAGTGGCGGCTACATCGAGAATTTTTGTTAAATCTTTGATCGTGTAGGCGCCTGGCCCTAGAACGCGTGCGCCTTCGTATTCTGGCGTCAGTGATCCATCTGTATGTAACCAGATCCGAGCGACCGTGCCGCCGGCTGCGGCTACTTGGCTTAGCTGACGTTTGATTTCTGCTAAATTCGGTGCGCCTGTACCGACATCTCTGGCGAAATCAACCCAAGCCAGGTTTATTCCTGTGCTGAAATTGTCGCGTAGTCGCTTTTGATTGGCTAATTGGATATTGGGATCGGGGGAGTCATTGGTAACAGGCTCCCAGGGACGTTGGTCCTTAAAGCAGAGGGTCACGGGAAAACCATTCACGTCGCCCGGTTTATTACGAGTCAGATTAAATTTGAGGGCTTTACTCACGCAGTTGGCGGTGCTGAGGACAGCCTCTCCACCAGCGAAATAGTTTAGGCTGAGTTGATACTCACCGGGAGGGGCGCTCACTGCAATCGAATCGCTGACCTTCTTGCTCTCTTTGTCGTAGGTTTTTTTTGTATCCGAACTGCGCATTAATGAGAGCGAGACTCGATCGATGCCAAGATCCATGGCTTGGATCTCTTGTATGCCGGGAATGGTGAGCGTTGCTAAATCGTCTCCTCGGCGCAGTTCTCTTTGGGACGCTTGCGTGGGTACACACGCTGAAATTAGAAGTGATGACCATAGCGGACGGCGAAGCATCGGACCATGGGGCATGCAAATTGTCCTTTCCGTTGGAGCATGGAGAATCAGTGGAGTCATAGGAGATCGGAGCAGGAGGGCCGGGTGTGCGGAGCTGCGAGCTCTACACATTCATAGTTATATTAAAATAAATTATACTTGTAAACATTTTTTTAATAGTGTAGTTAATAATTATAAAGATTGTTGATTTATTTTAAACGCGCATGAACCATGGCGAGATGATAAATGCCCAATAAGATTAGGGATTTTATTGATTTGGTCGCCTGCGTATTCGTTCTTATGGTCATTCTTCAGAGCGGCAGTGCTATGGCTGACAGTTGGCCGCAGGAACGCCGGGAGCATCTCCGGGTTTGCTGGGAGATTCCTGATTTTAAAGAAGAAAAGCAGTGGGTTGCCAATGCTATTGAACGTGAGTACGGCAGCCGACAGTTACTAAATGTGGTGGAGTGGGGCGAATGTGACGCCATGCCCGATGCCAACATCCGGATCACGATTATGGATCAAGGCCCCCATACGCGCGGGATCGGTCCTCAACTAGATCAACTAGAGCACGGTGTCGTATTTAATTTTACGTTTATGCACTGGGGTCGCTCTTGTAAGGCGCAGCGGCGAGAATGTATTGAAGGCATCGCTGTGCATGAGTTTGGTCACGTGTTAGGCCTTCCTGATGCCGCTATTCCTATGGGTGGAGATTCAGCGACGTGCAGCGGTGTGCAGCTTGCGACTCAGGAAGTGCAGTCTGATGTGGTGATCGGGGAAGACTCTGTCATGAACTACTGCAATCCTAACTGGCGCAGCGGTAGGTTGACCGGTACGGATCTCGTGGCGATTGGGTCCATGTTCCAGTTACAGGGTAAATGAACGCGGTTTGACGGCGTAGAGTCAGATTGTTATTTTCGCCCTCGGCCGCGTTGCTTGTGGCCTAGTCGAGGATTTACCCATGAGCATCGAAACGCTGTTTAAGCCGTTCCAACTTAAAAGTTTAGCGCTGAAGAACCGCTTTGTTATGGCGCCCATGACGCGGTCGTTTTCACCGGGCGGTGTTCCGACCGATGCCGTCGCAGCATATTACCTTCGTCGAGCTGCTGGTGGGACCGGTTTGATCCTGTCCGAAGGGACTGTAGTGGCTCGCCAGGCGTCGTCGAACGATGCAAATATTCCCCATTTCTATGGCGAGGATGCCTTAGCTGGGTGGCGCCGCGTCATCAGTCAAGTCCATGCTGCCGGGGGAGCCATGGCGCCTCAAATTTGGCACATGGGCGTGATGGCCCCGCATAAGTCCGGATGGTTGCCACCGGTGCCCTTTGAAGGACCCTCAGGTTTAGACAAAGATGGTCAAGTCGGCGGGGTAGCGATGAGCCTTACTGACATCCAAAATACGATTGCTGCATTTGCTCAAGCTGCAGCCGATGCAAAGCGCCTAGGCTTTGATACTGTTGAAATCCACGGTGCACATGGGTATTTAGTGGACCAATTCTTTTGGGACCAAACCAATCGCCGCACGGACGAGTACGGTGGCAAAACCCTGGCCGAGCGCAGTCGTTTCGCAGTGGACCTAGTCAAAGCCGTGCGCCAAGCCGTAGGCCCGGATTTTCCGATTATTCTGCGCCTCTCGCAGTGGAAGCAAGGGGCCTATGATTACCGCCTGGCTAAGACACCGGAGGAAATGGCTGCCTGGTTAGTGCCGCTTGCCGATGCAGGTGTCGACATCTTCCATTGCTCTCAGCGCCGTTTCGAGGATCCTGAATTCGCAGGATCTGATTTAAACTTTGCTGGATGGGCGAAGAAATTGACCGGCAAGGCCACGATCACCGTCGGGTCGGTCGGATTGTCCGGGGATTTCATCAGAGGCTTTCAAGGCGAAAGCTCGACAGCGCAGGCCTTTGATAATCTCTTGGAGAGATTTGATCGCGGTGATTTTGACCTAGTTGCAGTCGGGCGTGCATTACTTTCAGATGCGGATTGGGTCGAAAAAGTAAAGACTGGCCGACTGGCTGATCTGCATGGTTTTAAACCAAGTGATTTAGCAATTTTAAGTTAAATGAATCGTAAACTAGAATCAGTGCCGCGCGCTCAGCGACGGAGTATGGCGCGCACTGGGCTGGCGTCAAAACCAACTAGTTTGAGCGGCAGTGCTACTAGTTCGTAGTCGCCATCAGCCACGTCAATCAGGTGGAGTCCCTCGATATTGCGGATGCCGTAGCGAAGAAGCATGTTATGTGCCGGCAGAGTCTTAGAGTCAAAGGGGTCGACTGACGGTGTGTCGATCCCAATTAATTTGACCTTCGCCTCGCCCATAGCAGCGACGGCTTCCGGGCTAAACGCCACAAAGTCTGTATTAAAAAATTTGTAATCCGGCGCGCTCAGTGTACGAAACAAAATTCGTGTAGCTCCGCGCTTAATAGCTTGAATACAGTGTGCGGTTTGAATCAAGGCACCAGGGACTATCTGGCAGCTAACGACCGTGCACGGACCAATATAGGGATCTAGATCGACTTGTTCGATTGAGGCCCCTGAGGCTGAGTAATGACTTGGTGCGTCGGTGTGAGCTCCGATATGTACCGTGGTTTTAAGGCTGGAGAGGGTCAGATTAGCGCCGGTCGCCATATCTAGTTGTACATCTCGACTGAACCCAACGTCTCCAGGCCAGACGGCAGTTTGGTTGGTGATCGGCGGCGAGATGTCGATAATTTGCGTGTAGCTCATGTGCCTTGAAGCTCATCATTCATTATGCTGAATTTGTGCCACTATTGTCTGCCATATAGGAACAGTCTGCAATCAATTTGGGAAATGCGTTGGTGCTTTGCTCCCTGGTGGAAGCTGCACAAAGTTCGAAGTTTCCAACCTAGCAAGTATACTTGACGATCTAGCGTACGACTCAGTGCTTAATGATGGTGTCTGAGATATCTGTGATGGGAGTTTGAACGGTGAGCTTGGGGCTCTTTCCTGCTTGCCCAGCGAAGTGCAAAGTGTCCGCCAAATAGTACGAAAATGCCAATGGCGGTGCGTACCAGCCAGATAAGCAGCGGGTCATCCAGTGCTCCTTGCATGGTTGCAGCCAAGCTCTCAGCAGTGGTCATGGGCTCTTGCTGGGGGTCCGCCTGAGACGACGCACACCATAACATCGCCATCGTTGAAAAGAACAAAGTTGTAATTAAAGGTTTGGTGGAGAGCATTCTGAATTCTTAATCCTGATCGCGGCGTTGACCACCTAGTTGCTACGTTTTTAAGATCTCCGATTTGATCTAAAAATGGCGTAAAAAGGGCACCGGAAAGGATAAAAATTCTATAAAAATCTGCCTGTCATGCATATCGCAGAAGATTCGTTTAAAGCTGAATTTGCATTCCCTCCCATAGCTCTGATGGGTGATAAATAGCAATAATTATCAATTGTTATAAAAATCTCAAAGAAATCGCTTAATAAGACTGATGATGTTGCCGATATGTCGAAAGAACCAAGCGGGACTAGAGGCTGCCCCCCCTGAGCATTAAGGGAGGCCCGATGTGCACTAAACGCTACGCGAGTTCAAACTATGAAACCGATGAGATCTATCACGGGTAACTACTTTGCCGCCTCTACTGCGGTAGTCCTGATCAGCTTTGCTTTGGGGTGTAGCACTCCTCCGGTCACAACTCCTTCTAACGTCGGTTCGAAAGACGATGCCTCGGATGAAGAGGATACAGACACACCTGCCAACAAGAGTAAAAAGCCAACTACTTCGAAGAAGCCGCCTGCTCCCAGCCCGGATCCGGCCACTCCACCCGGATCGGACGTGTTCACAACTGGTAGCGGTACGTGGAAGGTCCCGAAAGGTATCACCTCGGTGACGATTGAAATCTGGGGCGGTGGTGGTGGCGGTGGGAATAGCAACGATGGTGGCGGTGGCGGTGGCGGTGGTGGTGGCTATGCAAAGGCGGTCATCACGACCGCGCCCGACACTGAATTCAGCTATTCAGTGGGAGAAGGCGGTAGCGCTGGACCGCAAGCAAAAGCTGGTGGCCAGAGTAAAGTTAGCGGTCCAGCCACCATAACTGCGGAAGGCGGACTCCCGGGCGCAGATGGCGACACCCAAATGGTAGGTGGCGGTGCCGGTGGTGCAGCGAGCGGTGGCACGGAGCAAAATCTGACGGGTAATAATGGCGGAAACGGTACTTTATTTATTAATTACGCCCCAAGGGGGGGACCTGCCATCTATGGTACCGGAGGCACTGGTGGTGACGCCGCTTGTTCCAGTTGTGCGACAAAGATTAAACCCACTGCCGGTACCGCAGGTCAGGTCAAATTTAGCTGGTAACCTTGCATACGCGATGTCAATTGAGCCTAAGTAACTTAACTTAGCTGCTCTGTCGGCGATGATGTCGATTTACATGCAGCCAATTGGGCTTCAAAAACGCGCAGGGAAATCGCAAAATCTTTGATAAAGAAGCCAAGCGCCGCAATCATCAGTGCTACGCTAAGAGAAAACAGCGTCGGTACGACTACGGGAAGATCCAAGCTAAATAGCAGGCTCCCAAAGATCACGAAGATGGTTAGAGCGACGCAGAAGATACTCGCCGAGTTGAGGATAATGGTTAAACGGAGTAGTCGTGCCCTGCGGTGCAGCACGCGCAATTCAGACCAATCTAGTTGTCCACGGTCCATAAGGACGCGGGCCCGGTCAATGACTCGTCCGAACCGTACTGACATTGAGGCGAGGAGAGTGCCTGCTCCCATGATCAAAAAAACCGGAGCGACGGCAGTCTGCATGGCATGGGTAACATCTGTGACGGAATGAAACACGGGTATAACTCGCTGATAAAAACTATTTAGTTAAAAGGTTGCCCGCTGCTAGGCGGTTCTCGGTGTCTTGGTAGCCACCAATAAGTACGCCGTTCACAAAGACTTGCGGGAAGGTTGGCCAACCGCTCCACAATTTAATGGCCAAGCGTTTCTTCCACTGTGAGGTATACCCTCCGTATTCAATGTAGTGAAAGGAAACGTTTGCCTTCGTCAGCGCGGCGCGAACCTTGCGTACAAAAGGATTGGATGCCATGCCTACGACGACGACCATATGTTCCTGGACGGCCTTGCTTACCTCGGCAACGGCATCTGGATAAAACGCCGCTATCGCTGCACCTGCCTCAGGGCTGATTTTGTCTTTGGGTAGCGTCTCGCGTGTAGCCATTTGGGAATCGCCTTTCGTTTTAATGCTGATACCGCGCGTCTATCGTGCTGTGGCTCCGAGGTTCAGCGGGCCATTTGCTTCTCGACTAGGTGAAAGTAAACCCCTTGCTTATTCTGGATGAGGTCATCGTGAGTCCCTTTTTGCACGATGCGTCCATGGGCGAGCACGACTACTTGATCTGCGTACCTTACCGTCGATAGGCGGTGCGCGATCACGAGCACAGTACGCCCGCGCATCAAGCGTTGCAAGGCCTCCTGTACTAAAGACTCACTCTCAGCATCAAGTGCACTAGTAGCCTCGTCTAGGATCAGAATCTTTGGATCTTTTAACATCGCTCGTGCAATCGCAATGCGCTGGCGCTGCCCTCCAGAAAGTTGCACGCCCCTTTCTCCAACGAGGGTGTCATAGCCGTTAGGAAACCGCTGAATGAACTCCTCTGCGTGTGCCGATAAAGCTGCCGACTTGATATCTTCGAACGATGCATCTGGACGCCCATAAGCGATGTTGTCGCGGATGCTGGTCGACATTAATATTGGCTCCTGAGCCACGGTGCCGATAGAGCGCCGCAGGCTTGAGCCAGACAGTGTTGTTAGATTTTGGCTGTCTAGGGTGACGGTGCCACTCAATGGGTCATAAAAGCGCTGGAGTAAGCCTGCAATCGTCGATTTTCCGCTACCGGAAGCCCCAACTAGGGCGACTACTTTTCCCGGACGGATATCCAGATCGATATCTTGCAGGACTGGTACGTCAGAGCGAGTAGGGTAGGCGAAGCTAACATGTTTGAATTGAATATCGCCATCGACCTGAGTCAGCGTCTGCCCGTCTTCGTTTGGCAAACTAGGCACGCGGTCGAGAATTTGAAAAATGCGCCCCGCCGCGCCTGCCGCACTCATAAAATCAGTCCATAGACTGCCTAAGGTGCCGGCGCTTACAGCGACGGTCACCGTGTATAGAATGTACGCCGACATCGTTCCAATAGTTAGCTCTCCAACTACAACCTGCCTAGCTCCGTACCATAGGACAGCGGCTATGGCAGTCAGGCCCCAAAGAGAGATGAGTCCCATGAACTTACCGATTTTTCTGATCCGTCCGCGTGCCAATTCCAAAGCATGATCTAATGCTAGGGAAAATCTTTGGTTTTCTGTTTGTTCCGCGGCAAAGGAGCGGACGGTGCGAATGTTGGTCAGGGTTTCGTCAGCGACGGCACTGGCAACGCCAAGTGCCTCCTGGACTTGCCGCGAGGTGCCGCGAATTTGTCCACCGAATCTGGCGACAACCACTGCTGCTGGTGGTAGTGCTGCCAAAAGCACCAGCGTCAGCTTGGGTGCTGTAATCACCATCAATACTAGACCACCAATGGTGGAGGCGAGATTTCGCAGTAGCATCGAAATGTTGACGCTCAGTGCATTTTGCAAAACACTAGCATCTGTCGTTAGGCGACTAAGAAGGTCGCCAGTCATCTGACTGTCAAAAAAACCGACCTCCTGGCGTAGTAGCGACTGAAATAACTGGGCCTTGATAGCGCGCACTGTGCGTTCGCCAGAATAGGTGAACAGGTAATAGCGTGCCGCCGAGGTAATCGCAGTGGTGATAAGGATAGCCATCATCGCGAGACCGATGCGATCTATACTTGCAACATCACCGTGATTTAGAGCTTGGTCTAAGGCCTCTCGTACTGCTTGCGGAAAAATTAAGGTGAGTGATGATGAGATAGCCAAACAAACGGTGCCCCAAATTAGGCGCCGCCGTTCCGGTTTAGCGAACTTAAGTAGTTTACTGAGGGCAGTGAAACGGCCTAGGTTCGCAAGATCGTCAGTCACAGTTTATCCTATCGTCAAAAGACGTTAGCTAAGTGAGGATGTCGGCTCTATAGCCTCCGATACTATACGCACTTCACCGGCACCCGCATCAACGATCAGGTGTTGTCCGGAGCGGATGCTTGATGTGAGGCCCGAGACGCCAATAATCGTCGGTAATCCAAGCTCCCGCGCCACGACAGCGGAGTGGGATAGCAGGCTGCCCCTTTCCACAACCAAGGCGGAACAAACGGGATAGAGGGTAACCCAGCCTGGATCAGTGCGCTCTGCCACAAGTATCTCGCGGTTGACTACTTTTGCTTCGGTAAAAGTACGCGCTACGAGGGCTTTTCCCTCGACCCGGCCGGGGTAACAGGAGGTGCCCACAAGGATGTTGCTGCCTATGACGCCATGGGTTTGAGGTTGTTGGTGGAGCGCGGAGTAAATACTCGTTAGACCTGGGACGCCCCTGCTGACTATGCGTTCTGCCGGTGCCGGAGTCTGATCGTAGGTCGTATATTCGGTGCTTCTTAGATGAATCGTGCCCTTCAGATCGAGGCTTACAGCTTTGCCGTGAACTAAATTTTCAAGTTCGTCCACAGTCAGCCAGAAGATATCTTTCGGACTGGAGATTAGATTGAGTTTGGTCAGATGCTGCCCCATGGCTCTAAATATTCGCCGTGGTACTCCGTAGGTGCGAGAGCGGAGCAAGCGGAGGCTTTCCCTGTCCGCTATTGCGGCACTGCACTGTTTGACGAGCCAACGCATAATCCAGCGTCGCATGCCGCTCATGGTGCTGATCAATTGTTCCGCCTCCTTGCGGCGGTCGGTTTTGTCGTCGCGGCGAGTTGCCGTGGTTTGAAGGGGTGCACTTAGATAAGTTTTTAGCAAAACAAAAATAGGACTGGCGTCGTAGGTCAAATCATCGGTCTCAAGTTTTGCCTCGTCGGCGCATCTGCAGCCATACTCGCGCAGATATTCGTCAACCTCTTTGCTCAGTGCGCGCAGTTCGTAGGATTCGCGTAATTTGCTGATGGCCTCTTCTGGTTGGACCTGCAGTAACCAGTCGCGGCCGGGCAAAGATCCTTCCCGTATTCGCTGGGCTAGTTGCATTAGAATACGGGCTGGTGCAGCTGATACGAGCTCAGCTTCTTGACCAAGTAGATCGTTAAAAATTTGCTTGTCGTTCGGTAACCAAGCCTCTGTTGTCTTTTTCAGAATGCCAAAAAACAGCATGCATCGCGTGTCATTTAGTATCGGAGCCTGCCAATGCAGGACAAGCTCGTTGTAGGCGAGCTGATACGCCTGTAGTTGATCCCTTAAACTCATTTTCGAATAGTCGGATTCCATGGCAGCGTCGCAAACTTTCACGACCCGTTGACGGAAGTCCTCAATGCATTTTTGCAGAGTTGCCAAGCGGTAGATTGCGGTACCGATCAGGAGGATTTTACGCGTCAAACTTGGTTTATAGCCGGGACCCGTGGAGTCAAAAAACTTGTCTGCTTGATCGCCGAGGCTCTCCTTTACCCCCATCATTGTTTCCATAAAGCTGGAACTAGATTTGGCATTGGGTAGTAGATAGAGTAGCTTGTACCAGTTTAGTAAATTGTAATAGACGCGGCCGCGGACTAGGCCCAGCATGTTGCCGAATAATCTATCATTCGCTTGGATTGTGGTCTCGGGTACTCCCATAATCCGGCAAAAATCAATATAAACTTGTTTATATGACCGTGTCGCATGGCTAAATGTTAGCGGCATCACTGTACCAGAAAAACTCTCTACAATATTGGCATTGTCCCAGATAATTCGTT
This sequence comes from uncultured Pseudomonadota bacterium, assembly GCA_903915625.1. Lineage (GTDB taxonomy): Bacteria > Bdellovibrionota_B > Oligoflexia > Oligoflexales > CAIYRB01 > CAIYRB01. Next base: position 46,549 of record CAIWTN010000077.1, read on the forward strand.
CGTCGCCGGCAATTTTCGCGGAGAATGCCGAATTACTTGGTAGATTTGCAATGGGTCTGGCTTGAAGTAGTAACAATGATCCGTCCGCGACGCACCACTCAAGGTCTAGCGGGTGGCCCAAGGACTGCTCGATCGTCAAAGATGCACGGGCAATCTCCTGCACTTGCGTATGGCTAAGTGTTGCGGCAGTTGCCTTTGTCTTCGGGACTTCAACCTTTTGGGTGCCGCCCCCGATGCCTCTGCGGTAGCTGGACGTTTTTTTTGATACTTTACTCATCACAGTAAAATCGTGGCGATGTACTTCGAAGTGATCCGGTTCTAAGTCACCGTTCACCAGACCTTCACCAACACCTAGCACTGCATCAATAAGTAACCAATCATGAGTTTTTCCAGGTAGAGGGCTGCGGCTAAAAGCCACTCCGGATACATCGGGATCAATCATCTCTTGAATAATGATTGCCATGCGACAGTCAATATTTACGAGCTTTTTGAGCTGCAGGTAAGTATTTACCCTGGCGCTGTATGCAGAGATCCAGACAGCTTGAATTGCTGAGGTAATAGCATCCATGCCACTGACATAAAGTTGTGACTCGAAGAGTCCGGCAAAGCTATGATCTCTATGATCTTCGCCAATAGCGCTTGAGCGGATGGCGAGATCTTTGTTGATCAGACCAGTAACTGTTAACGCTGAAGCTATCTGAGATTTTAGTGACTCAGGCCATTGACCACTACGAAGTGTGTCAAGAATGACATTCGTATCCGAGCTAGGACTCACGCCATTAGCAACGAGAAAGTTGTCACGCCATTCAGCGGCAAGGCAGATAAAGCGAGGGATCTTGAAGCCTAAATCAGTGAGTCTGGCTAGGCCTAAAGCTTTTCCGCCTGCATTTTGGCCTGCTAGCAAAATATCGCGACTACTCTTTAATACGGTCGATTTCATTAAGTTGTCCTAGTCTCAAGAGATAGAAATAGCGCCAGCGTCAATATGGGTAGTGACTATTAGTCCGTCCTTCAATCTTCTGAAAGACGCCGATTTTGTAAATGCAGGTGATCTCGCTGCTGATAATCTTTTCGTATTTTATTGTGACATCTTCTAACTTTTCTAACTTAGTAGTGGGGGGACAGAAACGAAAGTAGCGTGCTACTGCAAGGCCGCCTGTGGCCATGCCCACCGCAAGCTTTTGCATGATGTTCGGCGTGGTCGTAGTTGACCCAGAGTAAGAGGGGGTGTCGGAAAGTGACACAAAGTTGGCAATACTGGGGTTTTTTTCGAGGAACTCGTAAAGATCGGACTGTACATAGCTAATGGCGCAGGATTTGATGCCCTGTTGAATCTCGGAATAATGCAAATTAGAGCACTCGAGTGGGAGAGCCTCATCGTTTTCAAGCTGGCCACGCAGCAAGATTTTCAAAAAAAAGTTCTCTCGGGCTAAGCTCACTCTCAGCGTTGAGGCAAGCCTGTCGTTAAAGTAGCGATAATCACTTTTCGCGAGATTTAATTGTGGCAATTGATTGCCGTAAATGAGGCGATTAAATACATATGATTGACCGATCATGGCTACTGCCAGTCGCCAGCGCCAGCGTGGAAATTTGTCTGCGAGATATTGTCTCTGCTCATCCATGGTGCGGCAGTGGAAAATAGCCAGTCCACGTGGCCCGATGACTCGCGTCGCAAATCGTGCTAATTTGCCGAATGCCTTCTCCCAGCGCCCTAAGTAAATAATGGGGCCCCAATTGGAACGACTGAATAACTCCGTTAAGTTAATTTTGGTTTCGGTTGATAGATTGAGGCGACCAAATACCTCTTGGCGTTCCTCAGAGCTAAAAGACCGAGAACCGTAGCCAAAAAACCTGCGGTAATCCTCTAGGCTTAAGGTTTTCGCGGCCTCGATCCTAAGTTCTGTCAGATGGAGTTGCTGTGGTGAAACGTCCACGCACACTAGAGACTTTGGTGCTTTTGCAAATAAAGGTAGTACTCTCGCCCCACTGCCGGCTACGCAGACGACGCAGTTAGCATCCCGTGGCAGGATACTTAGTTCCACCGCTGTGTCTTCATTGGCAAGGCTGTAATTCAGGACTGAGAAGTATTCCAATGATTTTGGCCCCAAAGCAACAGAGCGCGACAAGGCGCGACTGCGTGCCGTTTGGAAATATTATATAAACATGTCTAAATTAGTCTAAGTTAGGCTTACTCTAGCACAGAGATTTATTGAATCCAAACGAGATGAGAGCAGGCTTTTATTGGGGCTAGCGGCACACCTTGGTGCCGCTGAGCTATTGGCGGCGCGTCATTTCAGCATTGCTAAAGCCCATAGCTGGCTGAAGCCCACTAATAGGCTACTTACCTCGACAAGTTGATAGCGATCGGGCCGGCGACGCCAGTATTGGATTGCGACAAAAAACAATAAAAAGGTCGGCCATGTCCATATGATAGTGCGCATGGATGCCCCGCCCACTGCAGACATTAAGCCGCAGATCATTAGGAGGTATCCGGTCAGTTTCGGCCCGTATGCCTGTAAATAGGTCTCCCGTCCCGGTGGAGCTTTGGGGTCTAACTTACGCGACACCTCGTATGCCATCGAGCCAGCAAGATTCGCAAGAATGAAACCAAATAAGATTCGCAGGTCGAGATCAGGGCGGCGTGGCACTGCCAATACCGGTAGCAAGTAAAGAGGTATGACAAGTAGTTGGTGAGTTATGGCGTAGAGTAACGGAGACTTTGCTAAGCGCTCGCCAACAAAGAACTCTCGTTCCATCAAAAGGAGATAAAGAGTGGTCGTAAGGCCCATGATGGCTGCCCATGTGGCTTGCAAGTAAGCTAGGCCGAAGGCCATCGCTGCCATGCAAGCAGTCATTGCGTGTATTGCAGAGCGCGCTTCACTGATTTTTAGCAAGCCGCGAGGGAGTGGTCGTCCCGGATTGACGACACAGTCTTTTTGATAGTCCTTACATTCATCCATTAGCCGAGCTAGTACGAGAGCTGCTATGACAAAGATAAAGCTAAGTGCTGCAAGCAGCCAATTTGAACTCGGGCCGTTTGTGTCCATGCCGCCAAAAGTTGGTCCAGAAGCCACAAGTGCGAGCCCGGGCAAGGCGGCACGCTCGTGGAAGAACATCAGCCAGCGTTTGACCTTTGATTTCGGTCGCAAAGTTGTAGCGCGGTCGATGCGGGTCCGATGCCGGGGATCACGTGCTATCGGGAGCTTGGCAATTGATGTGATCTCGGGAAAGCGCCGGAGAATATCGACTGTTTTTTGGGGAAGGCGGTTAGTGACCAGAAAGCGCGAGCCTGCCGGTGAGCGTGCGATGAATGCATTCGTGTGTTTCAGCAGTGGGAACAGTTTTTGCTCCAGCTGGAAGTCGTCAGAAGGTAGGTGTGATCGGCCCGCATAGTACCAGCCATCAGACCTGATTTCCATGCGGTCACCAGTTAAGTGCCAAGGATACCCAGTGTTAATAGCGGGGGTTGGAACAATAGCCCGACTCGAATCGAGAAATGCTTCAGAGCATACATTAGGTCCCGATACCCAAAGCCCTTCGGGGCGTACCTCTGTCGTTAGGAAGGGAAGTGGCTCCCCGATATAGCGAATCTGACTCTCACCATTGGCCCTTGCCTTGCTCAGTGCCACTCGGGCGTCAACAAGCGCTATGGGTTCTGCTTCGCTGCAGCCGTATACATGAGTTATCTCCGATTTCGGCCACCGTTTAGTTGCTGATTCGATAAGTCGGCAGTCAGTCGAGGCGCCGCCAATATAGATGTGTCTTAGACTTTCGAAACCGTGAACTTGGAGTAGTCGCTCGAGAAAGGCTGGGCTGGTCGTTAGAGTCTTGGGCTTTAGTGTCTTGGCGGCTCGTGCGAGCTTGTTAAGTGCACTATTGTTCCAGCGGTGGTCGACAATCATCGTGCCTCTGCCGCTGAATAAGTGCAGGGCTCCGATGGCGGGGAATAGCGTAAGGTCGGGCTCTTCGTAGGGATCGCGACAGCCACCCTCGGTCAAGATGTCGACTAAATCTACTGTGTATTTATGAGTGCGGATAATGCCCTTCGGGCGTCCCTGTGTCCCCGAACTGAAGGTAATGGTCGCCCCGGAGTCGCCTGGAGTATCCTCTAAAATAAAATCACCAGACCGTCGGGACAGAAGTTGGCTCAAGGTTGGTTGTATTTCAATCTTGCTCAAGGCGGGTATGCGGCTCATCAGGCGCCGAAGGAGGGGGGACGTGACAAGGAACTTTGGCCGCGCCATTTGCACTGCGTATTCAATAGAATGAACATCAAGCCATGGCTCTAAAAACATCAGGCGCCCCCCTAGCCCGAGTACCGCGCAATATAGGGCGTAGGTTTCCGGGCTGGGTCTTAAAGCGAGCAACAGCGTGTCGCCAGGCTCAAAACTTAGGCTCCTCAAGCAGGTTTGCATAGTTGCCGCCAATGTCAGCAGCTGCTCGTACGTGACCTCTCCGCTCGTCTGATCCCACGTAGCTAGTTTGGTCGGAGCGCGGTCACGGCATAAAACGATACGTCCAAGGGAGTTCGTCACGCTCAGATCCTTCTATTAGTATTCAGGTGCTTATGTTCGCATTCTAACCCAAGCACTGTGTTCAAAACAAATATCTGTGATTTGTTTCAGTATTGGTCGCATGATACGATAGGGGAAATTCTCAGCTCCGATGTTTTTGTATACAGGTTAAGTTAGGAAATCCGGTAGTACGCCTTGCCGCGGGGTCAAATGTCACTAAGTCTAGAATCATATGCTGACGCCGCAGATAAGGCTGAATTTATCCAGGCGTTCAGAAACTTTGGACCCGAAGTAGTGGGTGCGTCGCAGCACTACTTCGAAACTCTCTTGCCGCTTTATATTGCATCAGGAAACATGTGGGTTGCGCGCTTCGAGGGGTCAGTGGTGGGGAGGCTAGCCGGTAGTAGATCGGCAGTGGATCCGAGCCGGGGCGGCCTTGGACTTTTAGCGCTTGATGAACATCATTCAAGGCGGCGCGAGATCGGGCAGTTATTAATTCAAGCGTCACTAGACTGGCTGGCCAAACTCGGCGTGGATCAAACATTCGCACCCATTGATATCAATACTTGGTTCAGATTTCGCCTAGCAGAGGTTGACTTTCGTCATCCGCCTCGCTTCTCTTGGGAGCCAGGGGTACAGCAACTTTGGCAAGAGATTCTCCAGGAATCTGGATTCTCCAAGGCAATTCATTTCAAAACTGCTGTATTTGACACGCCAGATCTTTCCCCTGCGCTAAGTGTATTAGGTCCGCATGTACGGCGCGCCGAGGCAGAGGGCTACACCTTTCGTAATTTTGCTAGCGATGGTGATTTGGACCGCGATCTTCGACTAACCCATCAATTTTCCCATGCCTGTTTTCAAGGCACTGCATTATTTGAACCGCTCAATTTCCCACTCTATGAACGTTCGTTTGGACATATTATTAGGGCTGGTGCCAAAGACACGTCATTTTTTATCTGTGGACCAGACAAGAAGGAACTCGGGTTCATTTTTGCGTTCATAGAAAATGATTACTTGGTGGTTAAGACCATTTACGTTCTGCCAGATTTCGCTCGCGAAAAAGCTCGTAAATGGGCTGCTTCAGCCACTTTATTGCACAGGGCTATTCAGCGTGGCATGGAACTTAAAGTTAGGGGAGGAGTGGCAGCTATGATGCGTGATGATGCCACTAGCAATCTGCTAGTGCGCTGGCAGAAGTGGATGGAACCTATCATGCGTCACTACTTCCTGCTAGCACGTGATGTTTGATTCGAACCCATTGAGATGACGAGAGATTTGATATTTTATTTTTCTACACGATTTATATTTAAACTTATCCCGCATTTGGAGGCGTTATGAAACGTAAATTGGTAGCCCTATCCCTAGGCAGTTTAGCTCTGATTTCTCACATCGGTTGCAAAAACTCGGCTAATTCAGAGAGCAAAGCTAAGGAATCGACGGTTAAAAGCCGGGTAGGTAATGCGAGTGAAGAACAGGAATCACCAGCGTACAAAGCGTTTGTTAGCGAATTTGTGGCCATCAAAAATGCCGATGATTTTGCCGCTATTCTTGGTAAACTTCAAAGAGATTACAATACTTATCCCGTCGACCTGAAGTTTGTTGCAGCGCAACTCATACCTCTATCTGGTCTGCGGGGCCTTGGATATTTAGTACATAACCTCGCTGTTCAGAGCAAGGTAACGGACAGTCTAGCAGTGACTGGTCTGATGGTGACTGCGAGTGGAATAAATCTATTTTCGCCACCGCCAACCAACGGGGGCTCTGGGACAGCAGCATGGTCGGCGATTTTCGACTATCTGACTTTGCCTTTTGCAGGTGTTTCTGAGAAGTTTAGAAGTGTACGAGATCTGCAGGCTTTTATTCATACGAATCTGGTTGCTAATAAAGCCCTTGATATCGCGATTTCCAGGATTTCTGAGTTGAATATCACGGTAAATACCCCAGTGGTCTGGGACAACCGTTTGGTATACGGTGCAAGTGGCTTCGCGGATAGTCAAGACCGCTTTGTAACCCTAACAGACTCTGAGAAGAATGTGGCCATTGCTGGTCTACACTCTATATACCACAACACATTAGTCTTTTTGTCTTATAACTATGACGATTCCATCAAGGCTATGGATAAAGTTGGTAGGCTGGTTGGGTTAGATGTTGTTTTGCCTGGTCAACCAGATGGAGTTTCGGCTCGAGATAGAGCAAAAATTATTCGGAGCTTTCCAGCTCTGTTCACAGCACTTCCAACTGCTGCTGAATACATGCCTGCTGCATATGCGCATCTGAAGGCTTCAGTCGAAGCAGTAGGCGAGGCATGGCGCGCAACTAAAGCTCAGGGCAACAACAGCTCAAACGATTTCCAACTGCTCAGTCCCGCAAAGATCTTGCCGTGGCAGCGGATCAACGATGTGTCTTTGAGTAATATCAAAGCTCTGTTGAATGGTCAGCCTGTGCGTAGCGCAGTCACTGGAGAAACAGTAACGATGAATATACCCGCTTTTTACACCAATCCGCCGCAGAATATGCAGGCTTTTTTGCCCGTTGCCTTCAAGTCGGGAGACCAAAATATCGTAGTAGCAGGGCAAACAACGCGTAATTATCACTACGGTGAGGCGGAGCAGTGGGACATCAATGCCTTTAAGCCTTATATGCCTGGTGTTAATAGTTCAACAGACGTGGCGCGTGACATTCGGATCTTAGGACAAGTATGGGGCGGGTGGTTTGCCAGTGTTCCGACTGTGGCTATGACCATTGCAATGTGACTTTGCGATAATTGCGAGCATGAATGAACGCATTTAATTGGCGGCGTATATTTTTGGTGATTCCGGGGGTGCCGCTGCAGCGCATGTTGCGTGCGGCCTTCCGGCGCCCCAAGAGTGTGTTAGCAGTGTTTGCACTTGCCATAGCTTTGCTACTGCCAGGTTTAGGTAGTCTGAAAATATTATTATCTGTAGTCGATATGTTGGACTCAGATGCTCCGTCTCGACAGGCCAATGTGCTGGCAAAAAGCGCATTTCCCGGTGATCAAGAACTAAGCGTGCTTTTTCAGCGGCGTGATGGTCACAGCCTAGATCAGGGGGAATTATGCCGCATCCGTACTTGGACCCGGCAGCTTGATTTTACTAATCAAGAACTGCAATTTATCAATTCGCCCTTCCACGTGCGTATAGGCCAGGAGGCGACGCGCGCATTGCAATATCCGCTGCTTATGCCGTTGGATTGCGATGCGGTCTCAAGTCCAAATAATACAAGGCTCGGGCCAGTGCTTGACTCGCCACTAGAGCGGATCTTCGTGGGAGTGCGTCAAGATACTGTTCTTGTGGACTTATTCTTGCGAAATACTTTAGGTGGTAGCCGCTATGGTGCGTTTGACCCAGCACCTGTCAGCGAGATTCAGGCGAGTTTGGCCTCTGCGTTTCCTCAGACGGATAAGATCCAGACAAGTATTAGCAGTAGTGCCGCTTTTAAGTGGTATTTTGTCAAAAGCTTGATGCAAGACCAGAGTGTAAATTTGCTGGTGCTAGTTGTCTTTTGTTTTGGTTTTCGCGCACTTTTTGGATCTTGGCGCGGTGCTCTGATACTGGCTGGATCGTTAATTACCTGCACAATCATGCTTTTTGCCGGTATGGGTTTCTATGGTACTCCCATCGATATCCTCACAAATAGTCTATTCACTATCGTTGCGTTGGCTTCTGCGGAAGACTTTTTGTACCTTTCGCAGGCGCAGCAGAGTCAGCCGCCCGGATCGAGTTGGCGCGAGCCATTTCGAAAATTGATTCTACCGTCTTTTTATACATCCCTCAGTACTGTGATTGGCTTCGCCTCACTCTGTTTGTCTGATATCACGCCGATCCGCCGCCTCGGGCTTTGGGCGGCGGTGGGTGCTGCGCTAGAATTTTTTATTGTTTTTTTGATGCTTCCGGCCTTTCTGCAAATATCTCCGAAGATGCAGCGGTGGACGAAGCAGCACCCCACTAGCTTGACCCGCCGTCTGTCAGTATTAAGTGATATGCGTCTTCCGATGCCTTTTTTTCGCGCACTTATCGTTATATTTGGTGTGGCCTCTTTCGGTTTTACGCGCCTTGAGGTTCAGGATTCCCTTGAACGGATGTGGGATTCGCAGCACTCATTTAATCTGAGCATGCGGCAACTGCAGGAGAGTTTTGGCTGGAACGGTGCTCTCGACTTGGTCCTGCGTGACCCTAGTCGTATTGCGGATCACCGCTCTATTTTAAACAAGATATCGCAGGTCCCAGGGGTAGTTAAGGTCGAAGATCCTTATGAACTGCTCGATTTCACTGGCAAGGATTTATCAACAAGTCGGCGGGAGCTACAGCGTCGAGAATTTGCACTGTCCCCGCAATACGCACGATGGTTTTCGACTAAAAATCCTTTGGTCAGGGCGACCATTTTTACCTCCGGTTCCGACCTGGCTACTTTGCGGCCGATCAGAGCGCGAGTTGAAGAACTCTGTGGTAGGGACTTGTGTTTCTTGACGGGCGATCTTGCCGCCTATGCTGATTTTTCCGATCATGTGATCACCACTCTGATAGGCAGCTTTTTGCTAAGTCTTGTTCTGGTTGCAGCGCTCCTCTTTGGACTATCCAGAGCTCTCAAGGTGCGTGCCGCGTTGCCTCTGATCGCCTCTTCGATGTGGGGGCCGTTCGTTCTTCTCGGCCTGACGCCACTTGTGTTTGGGGGAGTCAATTTTGTCACCTGCGTATTTGCAGCCGTATTAGTCGGTCTCGCGGGTGACAGTGGTATTCAATTTTTGTTCGCTAGCCGTCATGGTAGTATAGCCGAGGGTATGCGTAGCAAAGGTGTTGGTTCGGTGCAGATGGCCTTTCTTGCAGCCACGGCATCACTTGCCTATTTAAAGTCAGATTTCGCTCAGCCAAGGATTTTGGGTCTGCTGTTTGCTGCCGGGTTTATTTGCATGCTCGTGGGAGACCTCTGGCTACTGCGTGGGTTTTTGGGTTTAAGTTGGCGTCGAAAGCATAAGTACGGTTTGGACTCTGAATCCACAAGGCAGCCTCGGCGAATTTAAGACTCATTCCTCAAAGAGTACGGGACCTTTACGATGTTGTGGCCTTTGATTTTAGAAGGCGGAGATCGCGTGTATTTAGAATGTTTGGTGCTGCCAAACCGCCTCGACGTGCTTGATACACAGCGAATTTCATAAAGTTCAATTCGTTCATGGAGTGAGCGTCCGAACTTACGACGAAATGTACCGGATAATTCATAGCTCTACTTAATGCCTGCTCATTTAGATCTAGGCGCGACGGTTGGCCGTTTATTTCCAGTGCACAACCGTAATCGACGGCGGCTTTGCAAACCTCGGTCCATTCGAAGTCATAGGCAGGCCTTTTACCTATGAGTCGTCCCGTAGGGTGAGCAATGGCATGGACAAGGCCACTCTGGATTGCTTTGATGAGGCGCTTGGTAATGACCTGAGGTGATTGCTTGAGCCCATAATGGATGGCTGCTATCACCCAGTCCGCCTCCTTCAGTGTCTCCTTAGGCATATCCAAGGCTCCGTCCTCGAGAATATCGAGTTCAACGCCTTTTAGGATTCGGATGTCAGGAAATGAGCCCTGAATTTTATTGATATTTGACCACTGTTCTTGCAGTTGAAATTCATCTAATCCCTTAGCCACAGTCACTCGCTGGGAGTGATCGGTTATAGCTAAATACTCATAATGATGCCGTTGTGCCGCCTCGATCATCTCTAGCATGGAATGGCGTCCATCAGTCGCATCGGTATGAACATGCAGATCGCCGCGGATATCTTGGGTCTCGACGAGTTGAGGGAGTCGACCGGTAGCTGCTAGTTCAATTTCGCCGTGGCCCTCGCGCAGTTCGGGGGGGATCCAAGTTAGTCCTAGTGTTCTATAGACGTCCTCCTCAGTTCTGCCGGCACGCGCAATGTCGCCTTCAAATAAGCCGTACTCATTGAGCTTGAGGCCGAGATTCTGCGCCATCTTCCGCAACTCAATGTTGTGAGATTTTGAGCCAGTAAAGTAGAGGAGTGCTGCGCCAAAAGATTCCCTCGGAACTACACGCAGATCCACTTGCCGGCCGCTGGCGAGTCGTAGGGACATTTTTGTCGCCCCACGGCCGAGTACCGTTGCCGCCGTGTCGAAGTTTTGAAGCCGGTCCATGAGCGCTGCGGCATCGTCACAGTCCGCAACCAGATCAAGGTCACCGACTGTCTCTCGCGAGCGACGGTAACTGCCAGCAACCTCAAACTTATTGTTGCCCGTAGTAGGTGCTAGGTAACTAGTCAAGCGATTCGCAAGGTCGCTAGCCTCATCGAGAAGCATGCGCCCCGAGGCCGCTTCCGCCTGCGTCAAGGAGGTTAGAATATTGGCCTCGGTCTTGGCACCGAATCCTTTCACGCCTGCCAATTGATGGGCTTCGGTCGCTGCGCGGAGCCCTTCTAGTGAATGGATACCAAGCACTCTCTCGAGCTGACGTGCCTTTTTGGGCCCGATTCCAGGGACTAGTAGCAGGTCGCGGGTGCCAGTTGGTATTTGTCGGCGGAGCTTATAAAGTAATTTGAATTCACCAGTACTCAGGATTTCTGTGATCTTACCGGCGAGGTCTTTGCCAATTCCTGGTATGTCGGTCAGTTTGTAAGTGGGGTCCGAGGTAAGCGAGCTTAGCGGTTGATCTAGATCACGCAGGCTGCGCGCAGCGTTTCGATAGGCTCTGATTCGAAACGGGTTCTCATTATGTAATGCAAGTAAATCGGCGGCTTCGTCGAAAAGCTCAGCGATTTCTTTGTTGTCACGATCATGGGGCGGTAAGTTTGTATGATCTGGTGCTGGCTTGTCACCGGCCCCGGTACGAGATTGGCGCATGAGCTACTCAACCTAAGATCTGCGCGTGTGAAATCGCGCTAATTTCCTTAGCCTGCTTACCCACTACTCAACCAGCAACTTTCGGGCCATTCATATTAGCTAAGCTGGGACGGGGCTCTGAGCGCGCATCCCAGCATTCAATCTGATTAGTTTTTGTCGATAAATGTATTGCGGCAGAAGGTGTTGATCCCTTCGCTATCGCCGATGATAGGACATTTCCCGCGGGAGAGCGGGTTATTACTAAAGTCGAGATACTTGACATATCGAAGTGAACTATTTTGTGCCAAGGGCCTCAGGTCGGCAACTTGGTTGTTCGCGATGTGCAGCACTTCAAGATTGGTTAGTCCGGCCAATGGGGCCAGATCATCGAGTTTATTATCGTTAGCGTAGAATCTGACCAGTGTCTTGGCTGTGGCCACCGAATCAACGGTTTTAATTTGGTTACCGGAAACGTCAAGCTCTTCGAGAGCGGTCAGTTTTTCCACTCCGCCTAAGTTAGTCAGACCATTGCCAGACACGTTGAGTATCGTTAACTGCGCCCAGTCCGTGCTAGCGGGCAGTTTCGTCAGTTTATTGTTGGCAGCGACTAATGAGGTCAGGTTCTTGAGTTGGAAAAGTGGCGCAAGGTCGGTAAGTCCGTTGTCAGATAAATCAAGCGTTTCCAGTCTGGTGGCTCGGGTCAGTAGCGTCAAATCTACAAGGCCCTGTCCTGGAAGTGCCAGATCGGACATGCTGGCTAGACGCTTTAGCATGTCAATACAGTTACGAGTTTGCGTGGACTTTTGCAAAATAAGGGCTGTCTTGGCGAATTCGCCTTGATCATTGGCAGCCCTATCGCAGATCTGCTGATCACTCGACGTGATCGAACGTATGGCGCGTACGCCACCCTGTCTCAGGAGCGAAGCCGCGTGCCCTCGCCAATCAGTGGCTTTACCCTCTGGGAGCGTACTGATGTCTACCCAGGCCGTGGTTGCGTCGCTGCCGAACGAGATACGCCCAGTGACGGATTCACTAATGGTAACAGTCAAGTCGTAGCGCACATCGTCGCCTAAATTCGCCACTCTTAAATGGCGTATCGAACCGAGCATCCGGAGTTTATCTTTAGTAAACTGGAGCTCATCGGGGGTTGGAACCAGCCAATGGTCGCCGAATAGGTGGACATCTTTGGCCTCATCGATGCCTGCTAAAGCACTGGCTACGCGGTCTAAGTCGGCATTGTCGGGGCTTGAAAGCGGCGCCGATCCGGTCGTCCGGCACCCATACAGCGCGAGGCAAATGATTGTACATAAGCTGATGAACCGCTTGTCCATGAGATCTCCTGCGCTGAAATGAATCTTGAACATGAGCCTAGCAAAGGATCATCCTATGATCTAGCGCCGTACCGGCGATTGTTTTTAAGACCCTAGAATTATTGGTGTATTAGCTTCCAGCGCGGGGCGACCTCCGGAGTGCGGCTATCACCCTCGGTGCGGAAAAGCCGCTGCGATTTAAAGCGCGTCATAAGCCACATATCTAATGGAACCTAACCACAACGCTCATAATCGGTCTTTGGTTCCGGATTTGCATCGGGATCATCAGGGTTAAGTGAGGTGACGTTACATGAATGAAAAAACTAACAATGCGTTCGGGGAGCAAAATCAAAATTGGCACATGGTCGCTGATTTTCTCAAAACTCCGGATGCCTTTGTTGGGTGCGGCGCACCAGAGTTGATTGAGACGCACATCTCACTCATTTTCCTTACCAAGAACTATGTCTACAAGTTGAAGAAACCAGTTCGCTTTGATTTCCTCGATTATTCAACGCTACGGGCTCGTAAATATGCCTGTGAGCAAGAAGTGCAACTCAACCGTCGTCTCGCCGCAAATGTATATTTAAGTGTGCTGCCAGTGACGGTGAGTGAAGGTGGTGCCCTTAGCATCGATGGTGAAGGCGAACCCGTAGAGTGGTTGGTTAAAATGCGCCGCCTGCCACAAGAGCTTATTTTGGACCACATCTTAGAAGGGCCGCACAAGTTCGGCCTTGATATGAGAAGGCTAGCAGCGACCCTAACAAATTTTTATCAGCGGGCACCATCCCTCAACATCAACGCTGAGACCTATGTCCGTCACCTCGGTGAGCACGTGCAGAGTAATCGTCACGAGCTACTACGCACCGAACATGGACTTCCTGAAGCGCTGATCAAGAGAATTCATGGGCGGCAATTGCAGTTTATTGCTTTTGAGACACCTCTGTTTGCGAAAAGGGTGCAAGACGGACACATTGTGGACGGTCATGGTGATCTGCGTCCCGAGCATATTTGTCTTGAGGCAGATCCGGTGATCTTTGATTGTGTTGAGTTTAGTGATGAGCTGCGGCAAGTTGATACCATCGATGAACTTTGTTTTCTTGCGATGGAATGTGAGCGGCTTGGTTTTCCCGAGTACGGTGACACTGTCATTAATTATTATGCAGAAACCAGCGGTGATTTCGCGCCCCAGCGACTCATCGCGTTTTATAAATCATATCGAGCATGTGTGCGGGCAAAGGTAGCTGTGCTGAGAGCACTGCAGTCGGTAGGTGCGATTCGCGACCATGCAAAAAATCTCGCTCTCAAATACCTAGAAATGGCTGATCAAAGTTTTGGTTGGGCGAGTGCTCCCTTGTGTGTGATTACGCGAGGTATTGTCGGCACCGGAAAGTCCACTATCGCTAAGGGGCTGGCTGAAATCTTGGGAATGGATCTACTGCAAACGGATGCCTTGCGGCGTCAAATCGTGCTCGAAGTCCCGCCGCCAGGTTCGTATGGTGTTGGGATTTATCAGGCGGAAAGACGGCGAGAAGTTTACGAGCTTATATTTGAGTTGGCCTCTTCAAGGTTGTCAGAAAGGATTTCGGTGATTTTGGATGCATGCTTCTTGACTCAAGATCTCCAGCAAAGTGTGCGTTTTTTGACCGAAGCCCTAGGGGTATCATTAGTAATCATAAACTGTGAATGTCCTAGTGATATTGCCGTTGGGCGCATTATTGCTCGTTCGCGCGACCCATCCTGCTTGTCCGACGCTAAGCCCGAGCATTTTGCTCAGCAAAACCGAGAAGACGAAGGGATATTACCGGGAGTCGCATCGATCCGAATAGACACGTCGAAAGGGACAACTCAGGGTCAGTTGCGGATGATTTGTGAGGCATTACGCCAGGTAGTTTTCGCTAAGCAAAAATCTGACGCCGCTTTCATGAAGGCGTCAGAGGTAGTATCAACGGTTGTTCCCCTGGGAGTGCCAGAGATGGCGAGCCCCAGAAGCGCAATGGAAAACAAGTCTTGATCAATGAGGGGTCAGAGCAGATACCACTCGTTCGTTCGCGATTTGTCGTGCACTTACCTTTGAAAGTGTAGTCAACTCAGTGGCAAAGAGTTCGTACAGATCATCAATTGATACAATTCCGGTCAGATGACCCTGATCGTCAATCACTGGCAAGCGCCGAATACCAGTCTGCTCAAGCTTACGAGCTGTCTCAAAAAGTCCGTCGCTTTCCTTCGCAACTGTCGGGTTTCGGACCATGATCTCATTTATCTGAATCATTCTAGGATCCATGTTGTTAGCCATTACTTTGGTGACCAAATCACGATCGGTGATGATGCCAATTGCTTTTTTGTCTTGTGGTTTTACGACAACAAGTTCTCCGACGTGTTTGTCTCTCATCAAGCGTGCAGCCTCAGCAGCTGAAACGTCCGATGTTGTACACACTACTGAGCTTTTACACACATCCTTGAGGGCCATAAAAGAATCTCCCTGAGTTGAAATAAATCGTAGATTGCATTCAATACCAATCAATCAAGTGGGCTACCTAAAGCAAATGCTGTGCCATAAATTATCTGGAGTGCGATAACGCGCAGATTTATGGCACGTCGTTTGCTTGTGAGTAACGGGAATGCATAAGGTTGTATGGATTTTGAAAATGTCCGACCTTATCTTGGTGTGTGAAAATAAATATTGGGAGACAAATCATGTTAACGGATCTAGTTCCAAGTGGTTTTAGGGCTCTTGCACCGTGGCGCCGTCGTGATGAGTTGGCTGATTTTCAGCGAAGTGTGAATAAGCTGATGCGCGACTTCTTTGAGGATGAGCCCGCATTTCTCAGCCAAATTGACGCTGCTGACGTTGGTGCGGCATTTGCACCACGGATGGAACTGCAAGAGTACGATGATAAGATCGTCTTGTCCGCTGAGTTACCTGGACTTAGCGATAAAGATGTCGAAGTATCGATAGATAAAGAGGCACTTACGGTAAGGGGCGAGAAAAAAGAAGAGAAAGAAACAAAAGGGGTAGGGCGTAGTTTTAGCGAACGTCGCTACGGTGCGTTTGAACGCACGATCCGCCTGCCGGCATCAGTAGATAAGGATAAAATTTCTGCTAAGTTCGAACATGGCGTTTTGACTGTTGAAGTGCCGAAAACCCCAGAAGCACGCAGAGAAGTCAAGAAAATCCCAATCAAGCACTAAGCTTAAAATAGAGTCCCCGGAACTAGTATCCGTGGACTCTTTTTATTTGGCTGCTTTGGCTAGAATTATATTTTATGCATGAACAGTGCTAGCCTGTGGACCTTTTTCACCGCGCTCTTCAAAAAATCTTACTTTTCGCCCGACTTCCAGATTCTCGAACGGCTTATCGAGCACAGAATTTGCGTCAAAATAGATTTCACGATTGTCATCAGTCAATATGAATCCATAACCCTCGTATGGAAAAATTCGTTCAATTTTACCGTCCGCTAGAGCTGGCTCATGATGTTTAACTTCACCGCGTAATTTTCTGACATAATCCTGCAGAATCCGTTCCATGGCGTCAAAGGCGTCGCGCATAGCTACGTAGACGTCAGAATGTGCGTGGTTTTCGGCAGCGTCATTGCTAACTACCAGTCTATCTCCAGGAACATTTAATTCTATCCGAATACGGAATATATTTCCTTTGCGCCGCCGATGATTAGACAGCTCAACTACAACTCGCCCGTCTATGATGCGAGGAAAAAGTTTCTCGAGGTGATCAACCCGACGCTTTATGCGCGCCGAAATCGCATCTGACGGGGTGATTCCATCAAATTCAATTTGTAGCGGACTTTGCATGAAGAACCTCCCAGGAATTTATTGAGCGCCGCAAGTGCGGCAGCCCCAATCGCCTGTTTTGATCTTTGCAAAGAGTGAGCCGAAGCGTGGTTATGTGCAGCCTGTGGCATTTGCCGCTAAACAGGCAAAAAATTGTCGCAAATTCAGAACAGTGTAATTTTTTAGCTTCAGTATTTGAAGCGCGCTCAATATTTTCTGGCTTTAGAAGATTAAGACTTTTTAATGAGTGCTAAGATCAGCTCTAGCGCAATTAGGGCGGTGATCAGCACTTCTAGGATATTGGCCCGGCGGCTGGACACTAGGTTCGCTAAAATTTCGATATTGTCTTGAACTAATGTCAATTTTCTATCTAGGGCGCGAAAGCGAACGTCAATATCAAAGCATTGTTGTGCTTCTTTAAATAACTTCTGCATGTCATGACTGCGCCAAGTTTCTTCTGGGGGATCAAGTATCGCTAGATTGGACACGATGCTTTGCCTAGTACTGGCTGCAGAACCAATAAATTTCAGTAGAACCTTCGCGCTAAGCGGCACAGATCCAATCTTTTCCAGCCTCTGCATAAAGTCAGCCGAGTCCCGCAACATACTGTCGGAATTGATTTCGTAAGTTTCGAGAGCTGCAGACTGGCCCACAGTCAATGCGACCATGCTCAGACTTTGCGGGGTCAATTTCCTCAATTCCACAAAGTCAAAATCGAAACGATCCTGGGTACCGATCTGGATCTGAAACGTCTCAGTAGTGGTGTTAACTACAGTTGGTCCAAGTACGGATTTTATCTTTCCCATTTCTTCATCAATTTGTTCTTGCGACATATTAAAGAAGACTAGGGCCCCGAATCGATAGACGAAAAGATAACTATCATCCCCATACTGAATTTGTAGCTCGGAAGGGCTGCTGTCTATGATGCGTCCGTTAAGAACGGCACGGACCGGCTTGATCGCGATCGAGTGGTAAAGGTTGTATGCCTGTAGCAGGTAAGTTGCTGACACTTCGACCCTGGTATTTACAAGGGCTGCTTTACTTCGGCTTCTTAGTTTGAGCCCGAAGCAACAGCAGCCCTACTCGATTTATTTCTTGGCTACTAACCTTATCTTATTCGATCGATAGATTTGTTTCAACCGCTGTCACACCGGGAGCTGCCCAGGCTGCCCATTTTGCATCCTGTAATTCTGCCTGGGACCTTACTTTGCCGGTCAGTGTTACTTTTCCATTGACCGTGGCGACCCTGATTCGCTTCGCGTCAGCTTCAGCACTTCGGACCAGTGCCTGCTCGATTCGGTTTTTAATATCTGTAGGCTGTGGCCGCTGGTGGATAGCTAGGTGATTTTTTACCTGACGCACTCCTGTTATGTATCTTACGGCGGATGTTGCGGCATCACGTTGATATTGCCAATCTACGTCACCACGTAAAATGACATCGCCGTCTTCCACTGAAATTTGAATCGTTGAAGGCAAGCTGACATTCCAGCGTATAGCATCAGCAGCTGCCTTGGCGATTTCCTGATCGCTGCGCATACTTGTGCCGGGTAATTTCACTTCTATTTCCTCAGCGACTGCTTTGACGCCAGCTACCCGGAATGCCGCCTTTTCAGCCGCATATTTATCAGCAAAGCTCGGCACGAACCCGCTTAATGTAACAACACCATCCGCGACCGAGACAGCGATATTTTCCGATGAGACACTTGGATCAAAGCTGAGTTCGTCGAGGACATCTTGGCGCATCTCGGTATCCGATTTCATAATAATCCTCCAGTGGCAATTGGCACATTAATCAAGTATTTAACTCGCGAATATGAACATCGCACAGCTAACGGCTGATTGGTTGCAGGTTCTGTGCCACTGTATAAACGCTCCATGAGTCATCGGCTACATGTGGACGTGAGATACAGACAGCATGGTTATTGCATGCAGAATCCTATATCGCCTACTACTCGGAGGTTTGTATGTCTCTGTTTAAGAATCGGCGTCAGGCGGGTGAACTGCTAGGCCGGAGCTTGCGGACTCTGCCAGCTCTGCAAGACGTGACAGATATTCAGGTGATTGGACTGCCACGCGGTGGTGTGCCAGTGGCGTATGAAGTGGCACAAAAAATCGGTACCGGTCTTGATGTGCTTATAGTGCGCAAGCTGGGTGTGCCTGGTCACGAAGAGTTGGCTATGGGCGCCATAGCCAGCGGCGGTATTCAGGTATTAAATCGAGATGTGGTTGATTCATTGTCAATTTCTGAAAAAGAAATCGAACAAGTCGCTCTGCAAGAAGAACGCGAGATCTTTAGGCGTAACTCACTTTACCGGGATGGTAAACCGAGGATTAACGTGCGGGGAAAGGTTGTTATATTGGTGGACGATGGACTTGCAACAGGATCTACTATGCGTGCTGCGGTCCGGACGTTACGAAATGATCAGCCGAAATTATTAATAGTTGCTGTGCCTGTGGCACCAGCGTCAACTTGCCAACAATTACGTCGCGATGTTGATGAATTAGTATGCCTACACACACCCGAAAACTTCCTAAGTGTTGGGTTGTGGTATGACGAATTTGAACAAACCAGTGATGAGGAGGTTCGTGAGCTTTTACAATCAGCCAAGACGTTGCCTAAGCCGGTTGAAAGCTCGCGTAGTGAAGTTATCTCCACGAAGAATATTCCTAGTGCGGAACTGCCGGTCTAGCAGCAAGTTCAGCTTGCGCAAGCTCGGATTCCGTTACCAGGTGCTTGATGAAGTCGGATTCTGTCAAAATTCCGACAAGGCGATTACCTTCGACCACTGGCAGGCAGCCAATTTTGTTCTCCAAAAGTAGCCTCCCTGCATCTGCCAATGGCATCTCCGGTCCGATAGTATCGGGATCTGTGGTCATAACATCCCGTACAAGCATGCCTTTTAATGCATCTCGCTGATCGAGGTACGTTAAATCGTCAAATTCATAAAGAGCGGTTCTTATCAAATCTCGGTGCGAGATCACCCCCTCTATGTTTCCCTCGCTATCAATGACTGGGACGTGACGAATCATCCTTTCACTCATCAATGCGTAGACTTCTCCGAGTTCGTCATCGGGAAAGACTGTCTCAGGGTTACCGGTCATTAGGTCGCTTACCGTAATGATGTCTTCCATGCGATTTATCCCCTGTCCTATTAGTATTTGTAAACTAGTGAGCGCGTGTTTCTTGGCCAAACGCAGTTTTCACTCGCTCAACTAACTGGCCCTGTGTCATATGCGCCGCAGGCTGCACTCCAACTACTTCCAGGGCTGGACCGGCGTGCTCCTTAAGGTATGCAACAAACCCTGATTTCGCGGGTCCAGGTCCCATTACCAAGATCTCGGCGTCCTGAGGTAGCGCTTTTAAGATACTCTGGTAATGTCGCTTCCAATCATTACGCCGATTCTCCTCATCCCTAGCACCCGACATTGCTGATCTGTGTGCATATGGGAATTTCCCGCGTACACCGCCCGTAGATTTATGACGCCGTTCCGCTTGAGACTCGATTCGATCGATCGAATAGCTATCACTGCTGAGTTTAACTATCACGGCTTCTTTATGGCTTACCCAAATACCGCATCTTTCATGCATATAATAATCCTCCGTCAATGGTATCTGAGCAATTTTCATACCAAGAACTGAAGCAGGTGAAATGAATCTAGCAGTGCGATATGCCACTCGCAGCATTCAGTTTTGTTTTAGCAGGATCGGCATGACTTTTGCTTTAGCCAAGGAGTCTTAATGTTAGCCATCATTTCATTTAGATCGTGTAGATCGTGGGAGTCCGAACATGAGAAAAAATACAATTCGAATCCTTTTTTTAGGATCAGCTTTATGGGCGGGCGTAGGTGCAGGTGTAGCTTCGGCGGCAGACACCGCGAATGCACCTGCCAGTCATGATTGGCCATGCCCGGCAATGGGCAACGGACAGATGATGGGTGCTCAGTGGCTTAGGGAGCTTAAGAGAGAGACTATTGAGGGGCGGATTGAGGACGTGAATGTGCAAGAGTTTTGTATGGGTGAGCATCATGGGCTACATCTAAAAGTGCGGAGCGGTGACACTACCTATAACGTTCATTTAGGTCCCACCAATGTTGTCGATGACCGCAAATTTCGCTTCGCTTTGGGCGATGATATTCAGGTACATGGCGCATTGTACGAGGCCAATGGTGAAAAATTCATTGTGGCATTTACCATAGAAAAAGGTGGACAAAAGTTGATCTTGCGCGATGAAGATGGTCGACCCACATGGACAGCTGGGCGAGGACGGATGCATGGTCGTCGAGTTAAATCGGTACCCGCACATTGATCAAGCCCAACTTCCCTTTGGAAAGGATGGCATGCTATGGCAGCCAGAAGTCAGCAGTCGTACATCCAGTGGTTTGAAGATATCTGTTACAACGATGTAGCTAGGGTAGGTGGCAAAAACGCCTCTCTTGGTGAGATGTACCGTGAGCTAGGTCAGGATGGTATTACAGTTCCGCCCGGCTTTGCTGTAACTGTGGACGCATACTGGCGTCATATTGATGGCAATAAGCTTCGCGGTAAGATTGAGGAGCTGTTGACATCTCTATCCAAGCGTCCAGATGACTTACCAAAAATCGCTGGGGATTTACGCCACCTAATCCTTGAGTCGCCACTTCCCACTGATATTGTCCGTAGCGTCACTCAGGCCTATGAAGAGCTGTGTGAGCGTTGTGGAGAGCTGGCGGATGTAGCCGTTCGTAGCAGCGCCACTGCCGAGGATTTACCAACTGCGAGTTTCGCCGGTCAGCAGGAAACATTTCTCCATGTTCAAGGTCAAAATGCTCTACTTGAAACGCTGCGCCAGTGCTTCGCATCGTTGTTTACCGATCGAGCTATATCGTACCGAATAGATCAAAAATTCGATCACCTTAAGGTAGGTCTTTCGGTCGGCATTCAGCGTATGGTGAGGTCCGACCTTGCAGCGGCTGGCGTTATGTTCACCCTCGACACAGAGACGGGTGCTAGAGACGTAGTGCTGATCAACTCATCCTACGGACTCGGTGAGACTGTGGTCCAGGGTTCAGTAAATCCCGATGAATTTTATGTATTTAAGCCCACGCTGCTGCAAGGTAAGAAGGCTATCCTGCATAAGCGCTCTGGTAGTAAAGAGTTCAAACTAGTGTACGACGCCGGCGCTGGAAGACGAACGCGTATAGAATCTGTGGCGGTGGTAGACCGCGAGCGTATGTCGTTATCCGATGAGGACATTCTACAGCTGTCGCAATGGGCTTGCCGAATTGAAAAGCATTACAGCGACAAGCTTGGAGTGCCTACCCCGATGGACATAGAGTGGGCCAAGGATGGTTTAACGGGTAAGCTGTATATACTGCAGGCTCGCCCCGAAACGGTACATTCGCAGCGAGAAGCGCTGAAGATCGATGTTTATTCTCTAGACGTTGGTGTTCGTGAAAAAGCGAAAATTATTTTGCGGGGGCGGGCCGTTGGGGACCGTATCGGTGTGGGTGCAGTGCGTGTCATAGATGATCCTCATCATTTAGACCTGCTGCAGCAGGGAGAGGTTTTAGTCGCCCAAAAAACTGATCCTGATTGGGAACCGGCTATGAAGCGCGCTGCAGCCATCATTACCGACCGTGGTGGGCGCACTTGCCATGCCGCCATAGTTAGTCGCGAGCTGGGTATTCCTGCAGTTGTGGGTTGTGAGTATGCCACCTCGTTACTCAAGACAGGCCAGCATGTAACTGTCTCCTGCGCAGAAGGAGATACTGGGACAATTTTCGAAGGTCTACTTCCGTTTACACGTCGAGCGGTAGATGCTTCGACACTCAGGCCGACCTTCACAAACATCATGCTTAATGTGGCAAATCCGGACGAAGCGCTGCGTCTTGGACTACTGCCCAGCGACGGTGTCGGCCTAGCGCGGATGGAGTTTATTATCAGCCATGCGATTAAAGTTCATCCGATGGCTTTGGTAAAATTTGATGATTTTCCAGAGTGTGAAGAAAAGCGTGAAATCGACAAAATCACTAAGGGATATCAGCGTCGCACAGATTACTTTGTCGATAAGCTGGCTGAAGGCGTTGGGATGATAGCTGCGGGATTTTACCCACGTGAAGTAATCATTCGCTTTAGTGATTTTAAAACGAACGAATATGCTGGACTTCTCGGCGGTAAATTCTTTGAACCGGTCGAAGAGAACCCAATGCTTGGATTCCGCGGAGCCTCGCGTTATTACCATGACCGATATCGACTTGGATTTGCGCTTGAGTGTGCTGCCATTCGACGCGTGCGAGACGATTTCGGTCTCACAAACGTCAAGGTTATGATTCCATTCTGCCGTACGATTGCTGAGGGTCGCAAGGTGATCGCTGAGATGGCACAAAATGGTCTCAAGCGAGGTGAGGCTGGGCTCGAAATTTACGTTATGTGTGAAATACCCAGTAATGTGATTCTTGCTGACGAGTTTTCGGAGATATTTGATGGTTTCTCTATTGGATCGAATGATTTAACCCAACTGATCTTGGGAGTTGACCGCGATTCCGAGATTGTGGCCTCACTCTTCGATGAGCGCAACAAAGCTGTGACACTTATGATTGAAAATGTCATAGAGAAGGCACATGCCAAAGGCCGTAAGGTTGGGATTTGTGGCCAGGCTCCAAGCGACTATCCAGAGTTTGCCAATATGTTGGTACGGTTTGGTATCGACAGTATTTCGCTAAGTCCGGACAGTTATGTACGTACCGCAAGGATGATTGCACAATTAGAGGAGACTGGCCAAGACCGTTAGACTAGGACCGGAGGCAACCTTACATGTCCAGTGTATCTGATCTTGTTGGTAGGTGTTTTCGAGTCAGTTCTGATGTGCTTGGATTATTGATCAGAACACTCAGAGACGACGGATACATTGCGATAGGTCCACGTAAAGTTGGTGAGTCTATTCAGCTAGAGGTCTTAGATAGTGCCGAAGATCTGCCACGAGGCTGGGGTGACCAACAGGACGCGGGCACATATCGACTGGTAAGGCGCTCCGACGCAGCTTATTTTGGTTTTAATCTTGGCGCTGATTCGTGGAAAAAGTGGTTGGATCCGAATCGCAAGCTGCTTTGGCGTGCAAAGCGTGAAGGTGAATCCTGGGAGGTAGAACAGGCGCACACGCAGGTCCGCAGGATGGCCTTCATCGGTGTGCGGGCATGTGAATTGGCTGCAATTAAAATCCAATTACGTGTTCGCGAAGTCTCCCGGTTACAATCAAACTCGACTGATACAAATTCATCTGCATTAAGTGCGGAGGTGTCGGTAGAAGCCCCGGAAGAGCCTTTTTTAGTTGGATTAAATTGCTCTCAGGCAGCCGCAACTTGTTTTTGCGCCTCGGTGCATACGGGTCCAGCTTTCGCTAGCGGCTGTGACTTGGTACTTACTGAGGTTCTCAATGATGACGATCACTATTTTCTAATTCAGATTCTGACAAAACGGGGCGCAAGAATTTCCTCGCAATTTGAATTGCAAACATCTATTGCAGATGATCTAGCGCACATAGATCGCCAAGTGGCTCAGGTGTCTGACTCACAATCGCGGCAGCTTAATATATCCAATCCAGTGGATTTTTTTAGCCGTCGTCTGGAGCACTCTCACTGGGACGATGTAGCAGCTAGATGTTTGAGCTGTGCCAATTGCACCCTAGTTTGTCCAACATGTTTTTGTTCAACAGTCGAAGATACTAGTGACGTGCAAAACGCGGTGGCCGAACGTTGGTCGCGCTGGGATTCCTGTTTTAATTTGGACTTCAGTTTCATTCACGGCGGTAGCTTGAGGTCCTCAACACGCTCCAGGTACCGCCAGTGGTTGACACACAAACTGGGCACTTGGCATGAGCAATTTGGTAGCTCGGGTTGTGTTGGATGTGGGCGCTGTATAGCTTGGTGTCCAGTCGGCATCGATTTGACTGCAGAGGTTAAATATCTTTCGCAAGCGACGCGATGAAAGGCGATTTGTGGTTACTTTACGAACTATAGACAATCTAATTGCAGATCATCCTTTTTTTGCTGGATTGGGCTCAGACTTTGTAACCTTTATCGCTGGCTGTGGTCGCAACCGGTACGTCGAAGAGGGTGATTATCTGGCCCACGAGGGAGAGGAGGCGAATGCTTTTTTCTTGATTCGTCGCGGGAAAATATCAGTAGAAACGAATGTCCCTGGACGTGGTCCAGTGGTGTTAGAAACTCTTGGCATTGGCGACATTGCCGGCTGGTCTTGGATTTTTCCCCCATATAAATGGGCATTTGATGTAGTAGCCCGCGAGGCTGCATCTTTTATAGAAATCAATGGTCTATGCCTGAGAGGTAAATGTGAGGCTGATCCGGCCCTTGGGTATGCGGTTTTGAAACGCTTTGCTGGGATTATGAGTGAACGACTGAGAGACACTCGGCTCAGGCTCTTGGATCTTTATGGTAACGATCGCAAAAGAAGTTAATCTCAGCCAAGCTGAGGTACAGCTCAAAGGTGTAGTTGCAGGCGCCGGCGATCAGTATTTGCCAGTGGCATATTCTGTTACATCTAGGAAGCGGGAGACTGCTGATACTGTAACTCTGACTCTTAAACCAAAAGACTCTAGATCTTCTGTTTGCCCACGCCCCAGGCCAGGTCAGTTTAATATGCTGTATGTGTTCGGGGTTGGGGAGATTCCGGTGTCAGTTTGTGGAATTGAGCCAGACGGTGCGCTGCTACATACAATCCGCCGCGTTGGTGCTGTATCTGTGGCCCTTTGCGATTCCAAAGTTGGCACCGTTATCGGTGTCAGAGGTGCTTATGGCGTGGGTTGGCCTGTCGCAAGAATGAGACAACGGTCGCTAATTATTTTGGCCGGAGGCCTTGGTTTAGCCCCATTGCTTATGCTGATTCGGCACGTGGTGCGTTGCCGTAGCGATTTTGCTGATATTACCATCTGTATCGGTGCTCGGACACCACAGGATGTACCATTTTTAAGAGAAATTCTTAGTTGGCAACGTTTGAAATACGATGCTGGGCTCTTCGACGTTCGGTTGATTGTCGACCGGGCTGATCGCGACTGGCGTGGCGAGGTTGGGGTAGTGACTTCACTTTTACCACGGTCTTTGACTGCACCAGAGTGCAGTTTAGCGCTGATATGTGGACCGGAAGTAATGATGCGACATGCAGCGAGTGACTTAGTGCGACTTGGTCTAAGCCATTGCGATATCTATCTGTCTTTAGAGCGAAATATGAAGTGTGCCTTCGGGCTGTGTGGGCATTGTCAGCTCAATAGGTACTTTGTTTGTCGCGATGGTCCAATCTTTTCGTTTGAAAAAGTTGAATCATTGCTGAATGTGAAGGATCTATGACGCGCCGTCGAGCTCAAAAAAAATTGGCAGTCTGGAAATTTGCCTCATGCGACGGCTGTCAGCTTAGTCTACTCGACTGCGAAGATGAACTTTTGCACTTGGCTGGGCGTATTCAGTTCGCCCATTTTATGGAGGCGAGTAGTGCGTTATTGCGCGGACCCTACGATCTATCGATCGTGGAAGGCTCTATCACAACACCGAGGGATGTTGAGCGTATCTTAGAAGTTAGGCGGCGGTCAAAGTTCCTCGTAACGGTAGGTGCTTGTGCAACTGCCGGAGGGATTCAAGCGCTCCGCAATTTTGCTGATGTCAAAGAATTCATTTCTATAGTTTACGCAAGACCTGAATATATTGAGACTCTAACCCAGTCGACGGGTATTGCCAATCATGTCCACGTTGACTATGAATTGCGCGGATGCCCTGTCAACAAACGCCAACTTCTCGAAGTGATTGTTGCCTTTCTAGTGGGGAGGCGGCCAAATATTCCGGCTGAAAGTGTTTGTGTCGAGTGCAAGGAGCGTCGCACCACTTGTATTGCTGTCGCGCAAGGGGTTCCCTGTATGGGACCTGTGACTCAAGCAGGCTGCGGTGCTATTTGCCCAGCCTATGGCCGGGGCTGCTATGGCTGTTTTGGGCCCAAGGAAAAAGCCAATGTCGATGCACTAGTCGCGGATTGGCGCCTTAATAAAAGCGTGTCAGAGGATCAAGCACGCAGGCTACTGCATACATTTAATGCGTGGGCCGAGCCCTTTCGCAGTGCAGGTTGCAGTCCTGGTGTGGGACCTATCAGGAAGGATCTTTGTGACTAAGAGTGCAATCAAAACAAAAACCATCAAGGTTAACTATCTGGCTCGAGTTGAGGGAGAGGGTGCCCTGTTGGTGCGCCTGCGTGGTCAGGACGTTGAGGATGTGCAGCTAAAAATATTTGAGCCGCCGCGATTTTTCGAAGCGCTTTTGCGCGGCCGTAGTGTGATGGAAGCCCCCGATATTACCGCTCGGATCTGTGGTATTTGTCCCATTGCGTATCAAATGAGTGCAGTTTACGCGGTGGAGCAAGGCCTGGACGTGATGGTACCCCCGCCGATTCATGATCTTAGGCGCCTACTCTACTGCGGCGAGTGGATCGAAAGTCATGCACTACATTTGTTTATGCTGCATGCACCAGATTTTCTTGGGTATCCAGATGCGGTTGCAATGGCGAAGGATCATGCGCAGAGAGTTGAGCACGGTCTTGCAATTAAAAAATCAGGCAATGCAATCGTATCCTTAGTCGGTGGTCGTGAGATTCATCCTATCAATGTGAAAGTTGGCGGTTTTTACGGACTTCCAAGTAGGCGTGAGCTCAACCTGTTAAAGGATCAGCTCAGTAGCGCTCTGGAAATAGCAATTGCTAGTACAATCTGGGTTTCTGGTTTCGACTTTCCGGACTTTGATCGCAGTGTGGTGTTAGTCGCGTTGCGTTCGACTGATGAATATCCGATGGCCCGTGGTCGTATTGTGTCTAACCACGGGTTTGATCTTCCCGCCAAAGAATTTGACAATTTTTTCGAGGAAATTCACGTCCCCTATACCACTGCACTACATTCCGTTGTCAAAACAGAAAAAGGTGGCGGGGCATATTTGACTGGTCCGTTGGCACGTTATGCAATCAATCGGCAGTGGCTACATGGTCGGGCCGGGGAATTGACGCGGTCTCTGAATTTAGGGTCCGTCGTCACCAACCCGTTCAAAAGCATCGTTGTTCGTGGCATCGAAATTGTTCATGCCATCGAGGAGGCTATCAGGATTATTGAATTATACGAGGATACAGCTATAGCGAGTGTCGGCGTTAGGCTGCGTGCCGGACAGGGATGTGCAGCGACAGAGGCTCCGCGAGGGCTACTTTATCACCGCTATACATTCGATGCGGATGGCATTATTTCTGATGCCAAGATAGTGCCGCCAACGTCTCAGAATCAAAAGTCGATTGAAGATGATTTGCGCAGGTTGCTGCCAAGTTTTATTGGTCTGCCTAAATCTCAGATGACACATTTGTGTGAGCAAGCCATTCGGAACCATGATCCGTGCATTTCCTGCGCCACACATTTTCTGAGGCTTGAGTTCGACTCGGTCGCAAATGACGGCATGGGAGACTTATGACAGTGCTATTAATCGGTATGGGAAATGTTTTTCGTGGTGACGATGGAGCGGGTCCCATGTTCGCTCGTCGCTTGCTGTCACGATTTAATGCTGAAGAGCACGCTGATTTTGAATTTGAGGTTCGTGAATCCGATGGTTCATCATTTTCTTTAATAGATCTTTGGCGGGGTTGGGAGACAGTGATGGTGGTGGATGCCTTAATAGACGCATCAAGACCTCCTGGACAGATTCTCTGCATCGACGGTTTGCGGGAGGATTTGCCATGGGACCCGTTGAGTGTATCGACGCATGCCTTTGGTCTAATTGAGGCCATAAAACTCTCTCGCGTGCTGGCGGTGCTTCCAAAGAAATTACAGGTGATAGCGATTGTGGCAGAGAGCTTCGCTATGGGCGATGGGCTTAGCCCATCCGTAGATCAAGCAATCGACGTGCTGGTCCAGCAGTGGCCGAATCCGGTTTTTCAAACGGTTCAGCGATGAAAATATCAAGGAGGGCGGGGAAGCATGCATGAATCCTCAATTATTCATAACTTAATTAATCAGATCAGAGCATTAGCTAATCAAGAAGGTGGTGGGCGCATCGTAGGCGTAAAGGTTCGATTTGGTGCCTTGTCAGGAATGTCTCCTGAGCATTTTCGCCGGCATTTTATTGCCGTAGCTGATCATAGCATTGGGTCAGATGTAGTGCTGCACATGGAATCATCTCAGGATATTTACGATCCTAACGCAACGGCTATCGTTTTGGATGGAATTGAAATTGAGACGAATTGATTATGAAACCAAGTTGAGTTAACTGTGCGCGTGCGATTTAAATTAACGGTAGAGGGTAGAGTTCAAGGTGTGGGATTTCGTCCCTATGTGGCAAAGCTCGCCTCTGAGTTAGGCCTCGGAGGGTCGGTATACAATTCCCGTCGCGGTGTTGTCATTGAAATCGAAGGTTCTGAATTCGCGACCGTGACATTCATCGAGAGACTAAGAGCCATACCACTGCCTGCCATTATTAATTCTATTGGTAGTGAAACACTGCCGAAAAAAGGATCATCTGCATTTAATATATTGCGTAGCGATGTCCGTGGCAGTGGATCAACGCTTATTCCAGTCGATTTAGCTCCCTGCAGTGAATGCTTAGGGGAGATGTTAGACCCTCGTAACCGGCGCTACCTGTATCCGTTCATCACCTGTGCTAAATGCGGACCTCGATTCAGCATATTACGGGAACTGCCTTTTGATCGTGCAAGGACGTCGATGGCTGCCTTTACGACTTGCCCGGACTGTGCAGGTGAGTATGCGGATCCGCAAAGTCGGCGCTTTCATGCCGAGACTATTTCTTGCGGTAAGTGTGGCCCCCAAGTAAGACTGGAAAGTTCTCAGAAGGAGGTGTTGGCTACAGGTCTTAGTTCGATTCATCAAGCAGTGGAACACTTGAAGAAGGGCGCCGTCGTGGCGTTTAAAGGTATCGGCGGATACCAATTATTGGTAGATGCCTCAAATGATTCTGCGATAGATCGTCTTCGCATCAGCAAGCACAGGCCAGGTAAGCCATTAGCTGTATTGTTTCCCTCACTCGATTCGGTATCGCAGTATTGTGAGGTTAGCGAGGAAGAGGCCAAGGTTTTGTTATCGATGCAGCGACCGATTGTACTGTTGGCAAAGCGCTTGGAAACAAACAGTGATTGCATCAGCCATCTAGTGGCTCCCTACTCGTCAGAGATGGGTGTGATGTTGGCAGCTTCGCCTTTGCATGGCCTGTTGCTCGCTGCGATGGACTGCCCGGTCGTCGCGACTAGTGGTAACAGGGATGGAGAGCCGATTTGCATAGATGACACCGCAGCATTTGGTCAGCTTAGTGGTATCGCGGATGTTTTTTTGACCCATGATCGAGAGATTGTGCATCGTTGCGATGATTCCATTGTGCGCATGATAGCAGATAAGCCACGGCTGCTTCGTGTCGGTCGAGGCTATGCGCCAATGTCCATAAAATACGAAATTTCACATACACAATCGGTGCTTGCGGTGGGCGGCCAAGAGAAGAATGCGTTCGCTTTGACGACTTCGGAACATATCGTCTTGAGTCAGCATATAGGCGATTTGGATAGGCCTGCTGCACGCGAAATGTTGATTAGTGAGTCGTCTGCTTTGGCAAAGCTTCTCGGTGTTGCACCATCGGTAGCAGCCGTTGATCTTCATCCTGACTATCAATCGGTGGTCGCGGTGAGGTCGCAAATGCGTACGCTAGCAGTCCAGCATCATCATGCTCATGCCCTGGCTTGTATGTTCGAACATAATCTATCTGGTGCCGCGCTTGCAGTTGTCTGGGACGGGACAGGCTATGGTAGCGATCAAACTGTTTGGGGTGGCGAGTTTCTACGTGTTGAGGGTATAAATTGCGCAAGAATTGGGCATTTCAGAGCTTTTCCACTGCCCGGTGGAGACGTCGCTATCCGTGAGCCACGTCGTTCGCTCCTCGGGCTGCTATTTGCCATGTACGGGAAATTAGCTGGCACGAATCCAAGTCTGGATGCTACAAAATTTTCTCCTTTCGAATTGAGTCTCTTGATGGCTGCGATGGCTAGCAAGCTTAATGCACCGCTAACTTCAAGCATGGGTCGATTGTTTGATGCGATGGCATCCATACTGAATTTGTGTCAGATCTCGCTTTATTCTGAACAAGCAGGCGTGGCGGTTGAGGCCTGCGCTAAATTGGCAGTTACTGGAAGGACATATCATATTGCGCAAGAACATGCTGCCAATGGGCAATATGTGCTCGACTGGCAGCCAATGATTGAAGCGACATTGGCAGATGTCGACGCTTGTGTTTCAGTAGCCGCTATCGCCCTTGGATTTCATGAAGCTTTGGTAAATGCTGTGGTTACGCTGGCTAGATGTGTCGGTTTGCATCGGATCGTTCTATCGGGTGGGGTATTCCAAAACGCGCTGCTTACTTCGATGCTCGAAGCCAGACTTCGTAGCCACGGATTTAGTGTTTATAGTCAACAGTCAGTGCCGGCGGGAGATGGCGGGTTAGCTATCGGACAGGCATTTTATGCTCTGCTGTCGCAGGTCGCTGAGGAGGGAGAGTATGTGCCTTGCTGTTCCTGGTAAAGTCCTCGACCTGGATGGCTCTGAGCCACTTATGAAAACCGGACGTGTTGCTTTCGGTCCTGTGGTGAAAGTCGTGAACTTTGCCTACTTACCGGAAGCTGTTCCAGGGGATTATGTATTAGTCCATGTTGGCTTTGCGATGAATATTATCGATCGGTCGGCTGCTGAGAATACTGTGCGAAGAATTCTTTCATTAACTTCGGATTTGCCATGTGCAAGGGAGGCAACTCCAGACACATTGCGCGGATCGATTGTTTGGTCTGAAATATGAGATTTATCGATGATTTTCGAAATGAAGAGCTGGTCGCTACATTGGCGTTAGCCATTAAACATACCATGTCCAAGCCATGGCGAATCATGGAAGTATGCGGCGGCCAAACTCATACTATTGTTAAGCATGGTTTAGATCAACTCTTGCCCTATGGTCTGGAACTAGTGCACGGACCTGGGTGCCCTGTTTGTGTGACGCCGGCCGAAAAAATTGACGCAGCTATCAAAGCGACGTCCGTACATGGGGCCATTTTGTGCACTTTCGGCGACATGATGCGCGTGCCAGGCAATACTCAGGATCTATTGACTGCTAAAGCGCATGGTGCAGATGTACGCACTATTTACTCACCACTCGAAGCACTAAGCATTGCTCGAGATAATCCCAGTCGTGAGGTGGTCTTTTTTGCTGTGGGTTTTGAGACCACAGCCCCGGCAAATGCTATGACCGTGTACAGGGCGAAGAGTGAGGGACTGAGAAATTTTTCGATTATTAGTGCACTAGTTTTAGTTCCGCCCATATTACGTACATTACTCGACACCGCCAGGTGCGATCGAGTGGATGCAGGTTCTGACAACGGTGTGGATGGAGTTCTTGCTGCGGGCCATGTCTGTGCCGTTATGGGTCTAAGAGAGTACCATCGACTAGCGGAGTCATTGCGTTTGCCGATTGTGATCACGGGGTTTGAGCCAGTAGACATATTGCAAGGCATTTTCATGTGTGTGCAGCAGCTTGAAGCACACCAATATAGGGTAGAAAATCAATATTCCCGCGTGGTTTCAGCGCATGGTAATACTATTGCGCAGCGCATCGTTGCGGAAGTTTTTGCAGCCACGGAGGCCGGGTGGCGCGATTTGGGTCGGGTAGCAGCAAGTGGTCTTAGTTTGCGTGATGGGTATCTCGATTACGATGCAGAACTAAAGCTTCAACTCACTGCAGACTCGCTTTGGTCCAGTCATCAGCGCGGACTCTGCCGAGCCAGCGCTGTGTTGACAGGCCATATTAAGCCTCCGCAGTGTTCGGCCTTCGCTAAAGAGTGCACACCAATGCGCCCGCTCGGTGCGCCAATGGTCTCGAGCGAAGGGGCGTGCGCTGCTTATTTTAATTACCGTGGAGGACAGGTCGATGGCGCCAGTCAGCTCTCAGATTTGTCCTAGACCGGTGGGTTCTTCATCCGTCATTCAAATGGCGCACGGTAGCGGTGGGCGCTCTATGCATGAATTACTCGCTCGTTTGTTGCCACTGCTGCCTGGAACGGTGCACCAAAATGTGCGGCATGATGGTGCTATTATTCCTGTCGGGATGTGGCAAAATCTGGCGTTTACCACCGATTCTTATGTCGTGCGACCGCTATTTTTTCCAGGTGGAGATATTGGCAAGATCGCTGTGAACGGCACTGTCAATGATTTAGCAATGTGTGGCGCTCAGGCAAAGGCACTGTCTTGTTCCCTGATCATAGAAGAGGGGTTTTGTGTAGCAACTCTGGAACGCGTGATGGCTTCTATGGCAGAAGCGGCACGAGTAGCTGGTGTTGAGATTGTTACCGGTGATACCAAAGTGATAGATGGTGGGTCTGGGGGGAATTTATTTATTAACACTGCAGGTATTGGTGCAGTGAGTCCTGGAATTGCCATCAATCCGAGCCGTATCGTATCAGGTGATGCGATTATCATCAGTGGTGATATTGGTCGCCATGCAGTGGCGGTGATGAGTGCGCGTAGTGACCTGACTTTTACTCCCCCTATTGAGAGCGATTCGATGCCTTTAACCGCTCTAGTCCAAGCACTAATTGAGGCACAAATACCGATTCACTGTTTGCGTGACGCTACGCGGGGCGGTTTGGCCTCGACCCTAGTGGAACTGGCGGAAAGCTCCGGTTGTGGCATGGCCGTTGTAGAGAAGGAGATTCCTGTAAGCACGCAGGTGCGTGGCGTCTGTGAAATCCTAGGCCTTGATCCGGTGTATTTGGCTAACGAGGGGTGTCTAGTGGCCATTGTTGCTGCGGATTTCGCCCAGAGCGCTCTTAAGGTGATGCGCACGGTGGCTTCAGGGGAGCGAGCGCAACTTATCGGGGTGGTCACGTCAGACCATCCCGGGATGGTGATGATGTCGGGCCAATATGGCACCAAGCGTACTGTGCCGATGTTAAGCGGGGACCAGTTGCCCCGGATTTGTTGAAAGCTTTCCTCCGCATGTCGCGAACGCATTCCCGCCGATTGTGTAAGCATTCAATTTATCTCAATTTATAACACAAAATCAGATTCCCCTAAAGTTTTGTATGGAAAATGCCGATAACGCTGCTGTTCGTGTTGCAGTTCCAAATGCCTAAATACACACTGACGGCGGAAGGTGGCTTATGTTTAGAGGACAACTGATCACTTATTCCTTGATTAGCTCTCTTACTACTTTGGCAGTGAGCGGGTGCAAGGATAGTTCGAAGTCTAAAATAAACGAAGCGTCATCCGGTGAAGTTGGCGCTGACGCAGGTAACACTCCTGGCTCGCAACCGGCCCGGGGTAAAAGTACCCTCGATCTCAAAATAAAAAGTCAGGATTACTTCAATCCCAATGGTCAGTCTTTTGTATGGACAGATACCATGACCGATCAGGTGGTCAGCAGTCTGCCGACTACTTGCGATGGAGACAGATCATGGCCAGGTTGGTCTGAAACTGTTGCGATTGCGATCACTGGTGACTGTAAAGTGGTAGCTAAGACAGCAGCTCAAAAAGAGATCGCTGAGCTGGGTACCATGCTGGCCGCTCAGGGCACAAACCTTCTAGACGTTGTGCGGACCGATGCAGGCTCGAAGGAGTTAACTCGAGTTGAGTCTGCCACCCCGAAAGTTGATCTTGGCGCTATCGTCGAGCGGCAGAAGGCTAACTCCGAGAAAAATCTGGGCCAAATGAGTGCAGATTCCGGAGTTGGCTTTAAGGCGGAAGATGGCTGGGTAGGTGGTGCAAGAAATTATAACATCGGGAGCGATCAGTTTTCAGCCTCGGCGAGTGGCTCTTTGTTCTTTAATACTAAGCAGGGTCTTGGTCTGCATAGTTTCGCAGATGTAAACGGAAGAGCATTTGGTGCGCAACGCTCCTTGCTCTTTGCAAAAATTGATGCGCAAGCTCTCGCGATGGGTAAACAAGCGAGTATAGACTTGGGGGTACAAATTTTTGGTCAAGATGCGTTCGCTTTTGCCGAAATTCAACCAGCCCTACTTAGCGATAGTAAAAATCTTTTAAGCGTCAACCATACTCTACCAGGTAGCTTAAATTTTGCCGTTGGGCCCGTGCCTTTTAATGTGTCATGGGCATTTCGCCTTTCAGGTTCGGTGCCAGCAAATTATAAATTGACGGCAACAGCGGCAAGTGGCGGCATCAGCCCAAATGTCGCGGCTACCGTTAGTTTAGAGGGTGGACCTGATATAAAAGTCGCTAAAGCGGGAGTAGACGGGTCTTTTACTCTCGTCGATGCGGGAATGAGTGGTGATGCCATAGTAGGTCTTTCCACTACTACTGAAGGGAAGCCTGCAATTTGCTACAACGGCAATGTCAACATTGACATGCGGCAACTACTCGGAGGTAGCTTGTCGGCATACGCTCAAATTGGTCGGCCCAACGAAAAAGTTAAACAAATGCCTCTTGGATGGCGTGGCGATATGAAATTTGTTGACTGGAAGGGTATGAACTATTTTATGCCTATCCTGGTCACCGGAGAAAAGTGTATCAGCGCCCAAGGCTGACATATAATACTTAACGATATGAGTTAGCGATGCTGCCTGAATGTCAGGCGCTGGGTGGAGCGGCATAAGTTTGATGGATCTAGAAGGTACGATCAGAGCAAATACTGTTATCGTTACTCCTACAGTACTGCCAGAGTTAAAATTAAGGCTCGTCACCTTTGAGCAGGATTGGTGGCGGGCAGATCCAAAAGATCTAGAGGCGATTGGTATCGTTGATCCTTACTGGGCTTTCTGTTGGCCAGGGGGCTTGGCATTGGCACGGTATCTGCTTGATTTTCCAGAATCCGTACGTGGTAAGCGGATCTTTGATTTAGGCAGTGGGTGCGGCGTTGTGGCGCTGGCGGCGGTGAAGGCAGGTGCGGTAGACGCGGTTGCTTGCGACATCGACTCGTTAGCCCTCTGGGCGTGTGCTGAGAATGCGATGCTAAATGGATGTGAGTTGAGCCTAGAGAGTCGGGATTTAATCGGCCAGCCTTTAACTGGGATCGATTGTGTTCTGATCGGGGATGTCACGTATTCCCCTGAACTAGTCGGCCGAATAATACCTTGGTTAGAGGGACTTAGCGCCGATGGTGTGACTGTCTTGATGGCTGACCCACAGCGTGGTTTTTTGCCTCCCGATTTAACGCCCCATGCCATTGTGCGTGTGCCGCCAGATCTCGGCGATATGCCGGCTGTTGCAAGCGTCGCGGTGCCCATTTACCAACTTCGCTAATCCCCGCGGAGAATTGTGGGTGTGCACGGCTTTAGTGGTCGCGCCGGAACTTGGACCGTGATTTGCATTTTCGCAATTAGCTGGGCTAATTCACGCAAGTTGCAGTCCTAATAGGCACGGGGTGGCTCATGAAGTTCAGAAATTTGATAGTTGCAGGTGTTGCTTGGATGTCTTTCATTAATCATTTCAGTCTTGCCGCCTCTGCAACTGCTCCAGCAGCAAATGCCGTGACTTATGATCAAGGAGCCATGCAAGCTCGGATGCGACAAAAATTCAACGATATGCAAAGTGTGCATGAGGGTATGTTGCTTGGTGACTGGATCACGATGGAAAAGGCGTTAATAGATTTGCTTGAGCTCGCCAAATCCTCGACGTGGGCAAATATTCGCACAGGCGGCTACCATAGAGCAAGCGGCCGCTTCTACGAGGCAGCAGAAGATCTTTTAGATGCGGTTAAGAGAAAAGACGGCAATGCGGCTACACTACCGTACCTGAGATTGACTACTTCATGTCTGGAGTGTCACCAGCAAGTGCGGACTAAGATAGGGCGCTGATCGCCCATATCTTTTGTACTTGCTGCACAGTGATGACAGAGTCCGTTATTGAAATTAGCCCATCAAGGGGGAATAAGTGACGGAATGATTGTGCACAGTGGGATTTGCAAAATGAGTATTTGTTGAGCTTTTAATAGTGACGCTTTGGCCTTGCGCCAGAGCATGTAGGTGTTCCGGTTCGATAACCAGCTCGTGAAAAGAACCTTCACATTTTGCTCTGATTTGCTGTCCTGATTCTATTTGGGCCAGGCTCAGCTGCGGAGCACCTCGACTGAAGAATCCACCGTCCGGCTTAGCGCCCGTGACTCTTGAGTCAGCCCTCTGGCCGGCCGATTGCTGGTTGGAAGAGGCTTGCGATGGCGATTTACCGTTTTGCGCGACCTGCGCATCAGCGGTGCCACTACTGTCGAAGGGCTTAACGTCGCCAAGTTCAGCATCGCTGTCTGAAAGGTCTTTGCTGTTGAAACTTGCTGAGTCATCGGTGTCGTTAGACTTGCTGCTTCGCGACGATGATCGGCTGTCGCCTGAGCTTCGCGCAGCTCTTTTAGCTGGCGTCGTAGCGCCGCCACTTTGCTGCGCGGTTTCGGCTGTTCCGCAAGCCGCCGTTAGGCTCGGCACTATCACCAGGGCCAGGATAAGACCCAGTTGATCTCCTAATAATGACCTTCTCGATAGAGTGTGATGCTTTTGTTCAGTCATTGTTGTGTTTGCCTCTAAGTGGTGTCTTTCGGGTGCCGTCGCACAGAGCCGAAGGTGCTTTCGGAAATGCGCCGAAAAACTTTAGGGTAAAATGAAATAAATCTAAAAAAACCATGGTGTGATCGGGGATTACGCAGTCTATTTTTGAGGGCGATAAAATTGGTAACAGTGACAACGAGCCTGACAGTAACTTGAGGTTGTGCAATGGACATGCCAATGATTTTTTTGTGCAAGTATCTGATATATATCAATTTATGTTATTGTTGACCGATTAAATGTTCGTCAGTGTTTAGGCTTTGTGGAGTTAGGTGTTAATGATGTTCAAAGAATTTGCGCGTTTTTCGTCGGTAGCAGCGTTAATCGCGTTGATGTTGTCCCCTAATGCCTGCAGGCCTAAAGGGCGGGTCAGTGAGGTTTCTGAGGCCAATGACTTCAAGCGAGGGGTGACCGAGTTAAGTAGTTCGATCATCACGGTTGGCGACAGTGATATTTTGTCTGATCGCTGCGTGCAGATGGTCGATCGGGCAACCAAGTTTAAGCAGACCAAACTTATGTTCGTCCCAACATTGTTTTGGGTCCAGACGGGGGAAGGTCCTGTCGATTATTACTGCTACGATCGAACCTACGATCATAACGGGCACGTCCAGTGTCCCGCAGCGACCAGTGACGCGATCGAACGGTTCCGTTGGGCTATGCAGCGCTGTTTCCAAAGAGCTATAGATAGTAATGTGTCCATTGCGCTGAGCCCCCATGTTGATGACGGCAGGGGAGAGGGCCGTTGGCGCAATCTCCTCGCTTTTGATCCCCTTGAGAAAAGGAACGGCTATAGCTATGCGGATGTGGTGCTATATCCATTGGCCGAGGCACTCCGGGCGGTAGTTAAAGCTGAAACAAAAATTTACTTTGGCATGCAGGGCGAAATGAGCGCCACGGTATTTAAGTATCCGCAAAGTTGGCGGCGGCTTATCCCCGATCTCAGACAAAGGCTGGCGCTCAGTAATGCCAAACCATGGAATACTCATATTGGTGTGAACACAAATTTTAATAAGATTTGCGGCTGTGTGGGAGCAGATATCATTGATCCCGCAGAATTTGTTGCAAAATACCCAGCACTTTGGGATCAAAAAAAGAATGAATTTGACCTAACCGGAATCAAGGACCTTTACTACGAGTTGGATTATTTTGGGATATCTTCTTACCCATCGTTAAAGCCCGGTTTCAATACATCTGACGTCCAAAATGCGATTTACCAGTTTGATTTCGAGTTGAAGTTGGTTCATCCCGAGCTGAGCGTGCAGAAACTTCTGGCGGCAGGCAAAAAGCTCCACTTGTCTGAGTACGGGATCGGGGGTGGCGCCGATCAAAACGGAACAGTACTAGCGAGCAATGCTGAAGAAGCAGCAAAATTCCCATTTTTCGGTATTTTTGGTGCCTATAGGAAGGCTACGGATCCTTGGCGCCTATATGACACCGGGACTCCATACGAGCCGCGCGCCTACATGCATTATTTTTATGACAAGACCCTTGAGTTCCTGCGCAATGATATTCAA
>CAIWTN010000078.1 GCA_903915625.1 uncultured Pseudomonadota bacterium
ATTTTGTTCCAGTGATAGAAATGCTTGTTCGGCATCTGCCAGCAGTTCTGTCACGTCTTCAAGGAAAAGAGATTTTAATTCGTCCAATACATCCATTTGAGTTTGTCCCGTGGTTGCTTGTACCCGGTCATTAGATATCTTTGAAGCGCGGATCGTCTTCGCTTGGGATATACGAACTTCCACTGGCGATTTTTAGAGCGTTCCCTGTCATTTTGGATTTTTCAATAATTGGTTTTTGCACTGCTTCGCGCGTGATTGGAATGATTTTGCTATCGATTTTCGGCGGAGTATCGTGGTCTTGAAGAGGATGGCTTTGTTTTTTCGCGTCACCGCGACCACCATCGACCGTGCGGACTAGAGCTTCGATCATGAGGCGCATGTCGATGGCTTGCTTTGCTAATTTGTTCGATAAGGCAGCTGTGTCCTGTGAGGTGTCAGCGTTTTGAGTTGTCACAATATTGAGTTGCCCGATCGCTTTATTGACCTCGTGTACCCCAGTTGCTTGCTCTTGGGATGCTGTGGCGATTTCGCTAACCATAGTTGAGAGGTCACTGACATTAGTCACGATTTCGTCAAGCACCGTCCCGCAGCGTTGGGCTGTTGCCGAGCCACTATTTAGTTTTTCTCGGGTTAGCATGAGCAATTTTTCAATACGCGTCTTCGTGTCGACGGCGATTGCTTCCACCTTCCTCATGCTGCCATCTAACATCTGGGAAATTTCTTTTGCGGCATTGCCGCTCATCTGGGCAAGATTTCCGACCTCTTCAGCAACGACTGCAAAGCCTTTGCCGTGTTCACCAGCGCGTGCTGCCTCGACGGAAGCGTTGAAGGAGAGGAGTTTAGTTTGAAAGACAATGTCATTGATTACTTTGGTTTTATTGCCAATCTCTGAGATAAGTTTAACGATCTCGGCAATCTGGCGATTGTTTTGATCGATTTGGTCCATGATCTGTGTATTGCTTTCATTAATATCCGCTATGGCGCCCACCATGTCTGTCACTGTTTCCTTGCCGCGCATAGCAGACCTCTGTCCGCCCATGGCGACCTCTCGAGAGCGCAAAGCGTTGTCAGCATTTTTAGAGACCATTGCGTTAATTTCATCGACTGAAGACGCAGTCTCGTGCAAGGCGCTGGCCTGCTCGGTCGAGCTGGTGGAAAGGCGGGCGCTAGCTGACGATATTTGCTCTGAGAAATCGCTTAGGTGCGTCGCCTGCTTGGCAAGCATTTGGCTGATCTCGTTGATATTTGCGAGGGACTTGGCAAGGCCGCGTGCTGTTAGTAGCATGGCCATACCAAAGAGGACGATTCCGGTAGCCAGGGTGAAAATCAGCTCTGCTATTGGCTCCTTGATTTCTATGATTGCCGCATCCATCCGAGATTTTGAAAAATCCAGATTGCGC
Source organism: uncultured Pseudomonadota bacterium (assembly GCA_903915625.1). Taxonomy (GTDB): domain Bacteria; phylum Bdellovibrionota_B; class Oligoflexia; order Oligoflexales; family CAIYRB01; genus CAIYRB01. The sequence goes on from CAIWTN010000078.1 coordinate 1,401, forward strand.
GCGACGAAGACTTCTAATCCTTCGTCGTACGATTTCCGAAGGGGGGCATACGCAGACATGAAATAATCACGAGCATCAGCGATTTTTCCTGACCGTACGAGATCCATAACCCGATTTTCAGCAGGATTTAAATTCTTTTCATCTTGATCCTCGAGCACCTCAAGCAATTTTAGGGTCTCACGGTCGCTGATAAATTTTCTCAGCTCTTTGAGAATCTTCGCATTGGCCTCATCGGCAGCTATTTTGCGCTCAAATTCGCTGTTGTCATTTGGATTGACCAAGATGCCCTTGAGGGCACTGCCCATTTCAGAAACGTGTTTTTGTGACTGGAGCGCCATGGACTGCACTGCCATAGCATTTCTGATTTCTTCGATGGTTAATGTCAGGGTTGCCCGCGTCTTCAATGCCACGGCTGTGACACCAGCGCCTAAGAGTGTCAGTGGAATAAAGAGGACGATGAACCTACCCATGATGGAAAGGCGTTTCACGATGAGAACTCCCTCTACTAACGCTTTGGTGTAACTTACCGCGTAAATGTTTCGGTTAGTGCGGTGCAGTCGACCGCGTATGAGGGTGTCGGCTGTTTGGTCGCTGAAGTTGAGGGGGGGCTGGCCAAAGATAGGCTGTATGGTCGAGGTAGAGTTGCTCTAAGTATCCGTAATAATTGTTTTATCTTGGATTTTTGATTGGAAGATATTGATGATTATGCCAATGTTTTGGGTGACTTTGGTTCGCTTTCCGAGATAGGACGCGCGAGTTCAGGTCACCCAGAGTAGCTCAGTTACCAGAGTGTTGGTTCGTATGAGACATAGGCGAAGTAACTGGCCGGTCCCTGAGACGACAGCACTGGAGTCGGCATGCTCGCCCCTAATACAAGCTGGGACTTTTCAAAGTCGATAGCGTAACGAAACCCAGGATTAATTAGCACAGTATCGCTCATGGTAGTCTCTGATCCAGCGGCTTCTTGCATGGAAGTCTGGACAAACTCTGTCAGCAAATTAAAGTTGTCGCGAAGTCGCCAGATAACGCTGAGTGCTGAGTTGTGGCCATATAAGTCAGTTGGCTTTTCTAGATCTTTTTTCACGCGTGGATAAAAGGTAGCGCCGACGTTCATGTGCACGGCCCAATGCGGCGAAGGCAAGACGGTGATTGCCCAGTTGGTTTGGTAACCGGTCAGGCCGGTGCCCAGACCCTGGTTGGAACTCCCGGTCGGCGCCAGCACAGTGAACCGAGGTGCCAGGAGGACTGACTCGTTTGCGATCCATTGATAGCGGTAGTTCAGCGCTACGTCGCCAAGCCCTTGTACATAGGACGTTTCACTTTGAAGACGGGAATAAGGAACTGAAAATGAAATCTGATGGGTCTTGTTAGGTGCCGGTATTTCTGCTGTGAACGAGTAAAAGGCCTCTCCAGATTTATCTCTCTGAAAGGTCTGTATAAACTGCACTATGCCCGCATCTTGATTGTAAGCCTCTTCCATAAGAAAAGAATTGTCTTCAATTGGTTCGGCCATGGCAGCGGAGTTTAAAATTGTGACCAGGCACCCGAGCAGGCAACTATAGATCGATTTCATGCTTTCTCCTGATCTTATTTGCTATGATGGTAGATGATTGTCGTGAAGCAAGCTAGAGAGAATTCAAGATGATAAATAAGAACTTGTTATCTGTGTTGCTGTTTATCTTCACCGCATCTTGTCAAAGCGTGGGCCGTCTTGAAAAACGCCTTGACCCAGCGCGGGATTCAAAAAATACACAGCAGCAGTCCCAGCAACCAGTTGTCGGCGGATCACTGGGCTGCAAGCTCGAAAACAATGACACTGGATTAATGAATGTGTCGATTAAGGTTGGGAACACACCGCGTACGTTCATCCGTGTTGTGAACAAAAATTATAATCACAACATCAAACATGCTTTGGTTATCGGCTATCACGGCCTCGGGTTGGATGGAACCTCACCCCGCGTCGATCACAAATGGCCAATTATCGAAGACCTAGCCGGCGATCAAGCTATCTTCATTTATGCTAACGCGCTTGGGGGACAGTGGAATGCTGGGCCTTATAGTGCGGATGTGCGCTTCTTTGATGAGATAGTAAAAACTGTAGGCGACTTGTACTGTATCGATAAAAAACGTGTCTTTGTGCATGGTTTTAGTAATGGAGCTTTTTTTGTCAATGGTCTTGTTTCACTACGGAAGGATGCTATCCGGGGCGTTATTTCGGTTGCTGGGGGTGGCGGAGGTACCAAGATACCAGCGATGATCATTCACGGGATTCAGGATCCGAATGTTGGTTATTATTCCTATGCTCCAAGTACTGTAAACGCTTATGCACAAGCTAACGGCTGTAAAATGCCTACGAACGCAGAGGCCATGAAATTAGATACCTGCCAACTCTTGGACGGGTGTCCTAAGGACTTGCCAGTGCGATTTTGTCGCTGGAATGGCAACCATCATTGGCCAGAATTTACACTTCCGGACGTCTGGGGATTTATTTCGTCGTTGAATTAGTGCAGGGCAGGCCATGGTAGCGAGATCCCTAATGTGCGGTGTCGAGGATGCCCTCAAAAATCGTCATCAGTTGGTCTGCGTTGGCGAGAGAGGCTGGTGAATTGCCTGGCTCACCTTGAGGCACCTTACCATCGAAGTAGTTTAGCCAGAAGTCCCAATGGCGCGAGTAGTCAAGTGCAGTGGTTGTCAGCGGTCGGGCAAGGACATGGTTTAAAGTCTTTTGGATCATCTCTGAGCAATAGAGCAGTTCATTGCCGTCAGTGTCGACATTATTCCAAAGATAGTTTTCATCAAAAGCTCGGCCGCGCATCTCTAGTGCGAAAACGCGATTAAGCAGTACGGTGCTGGATTCATATGCCTCGCGATCAGCCTTAAAGCTGTTTGCCAATTCCCTTGGCCGCAGAATTTTAACAGGCGATGTTTTGCCGGCTTGGTGCAAGAATTCAGAGAGGCTTAGGTCTTGTGTTGACTGTAGAGACTGGGCTACGCGAGAACTGAGGCCCAAGTCCGTGTCTAAAATTAGGCCTGAATGATTATATGGGCTATCTGTTGTTTCGCTGATCACACGGCAGACGTAGCAGTGCAGTGCGATCAGCACGACATCACCCGCATGTAGTGCTGGTAATTTAAGGGTTGGTAGAATCGTTAACGGCGAGGCGGAAGCTATATGACTGGCAGATAGCAATGTCGTCACGGAGATATGGGTGAGCCATCGACTAATCAAATGCATAAATAGGTCCGTCAAGACATCAAGTAAAATAGCCACATCCCACATGGGGAACTAGGCCGAAGTTTTCTGGTATGGCTAGTTATGTCTCAGTGACTAGCAAAGTCAAGGTTCAAGCGGGTTGCTTGCTAAAGACTCTTTCGATCAGCGCAGCCGACGCCACTCATATAGCGCAATGGCGGTGGCGGTTGCAGCGTTTAAAGACTCGACGCCAGGTTTCATGGGAATGGAAACCCGTTGCTCTTTGGCAATGTGATCCGGAAGACCAGGTCCTTCGACGCCAGGAAGCAGAGCGAAGCTAGGTGGAAATTTCGTCTCTTGCAACAAGGAGCCGCCTGCATCGAGTGCATAGAGCGGTGCTCCCGTTACACGAAGATCTTTGATCGATGGTCCGCGTTGAAAAGTTGCAGAGAGTAATGCCGTTCCTGCTGCCCGCATGGCCTTCGGGTGGAAGGGGTGAGCCGACTCCTTGAGGAGTACGATGCGGCTGACTCCGAATGCTGCCGCAGATCGTACGATCCCGCCTACATTTTCTGGATTTTGTAGGGCGATGAAGAGGGTACATCCGCTCGGCCAAGAGGCCGTATCAGTCCACACGGAAAAGGTCGGCAGCTTGACAGTAATTAGCGGTGATCGTGTGCCAAATTGATTGATTTCATCGAAAAGCCCTTTGCTTAGGATGAGCCAAGGGATGTCGGTAGGAGGTGGACTGCCACCTTCGGGCGTGATCCAGGTCGTCATTAGATCGGAGTGATGCGCTGCAACTTCTGGGACGATCTTGTCGCCAGCGATTAGCGCCAGACCCTGCTCCTGAATGCCACGAGAACTGAGGAGCTTTTGCAAGCTCCTAAAGGTCTCGTTTTGCTCACTGGAGATGATTTTCGGCTTAGCGAAGCGGCCCGAATCACCTCGTTCAGTCATTTCTTGCTGGCCTTTTTTGCCGCCTTTGCTGCTTTTTTCTCCTTAGGCGTCAGGAGTGGAGGTTTCTTCTCAGTCTTCTTGGTAATTTGCCCCTTAGCCATGTTGGGCTCCTTAATTCTAGAGGTTCGGTAACATTGCACTATCGCAAATCTTTCCCGCATGTTCAATAGTGGAGCGCTCCGGTTCCGAGATTCTGGAACATTTGCCGTTGATTGCCTAGTTCTTACGCAAGCTCCCATACGACCGACAAGATCATCGAAATATCTGCCTATTGATGCTATTTACTCAAAGATTGCAGTCTGAAAAAGAGTAGGAGAGGTCAGCTTGGCGGAGCGCAAACAACTGAGTCAAGACCGAAGCCCTCACGGCAAAGCTATTGTGGATCTCGATGCTTTAAACTCCTATCATGCCATTCTTGATTTTTTGGGCGATATCGGTCGTGGCCAGCGGCGCTCCAGATCGAATCCACCGGAATTACTGTTCCTCGAAAAAGTGCCTGGGCTAAAGAACCTCTTTCTGTCCTTGAGTGCGGTTGCGCCAGCCAGGCCTGATACTAGCGACGAAGAGTGGAATCCGATTTCACAACGGCCGCACAGTGGTTTACCTCCTGTTGTCACGGATGAGTTCGGCGGCGAAATCACGGCGCTAAAAATTGCCATCGATGAATTCACGATTTTGTCGCACGAAATGATGCATGTGGCGCTGTGGGAGCCGTTTTTTGCTGGTCACTGGCGACCGCGCAATCGGCGCAGTTTTTGCGAGTTCTCTTTGATGGCCGAGGGTTTTTGCTATTTCTTTAGCGACATCTTTGTTAGCGGTGCTGTGCGCGTTCGGCTGCCCGATGGTGAATTTGCTCTCGACCGGCAGACTCCCAGCAACGCCAGGTTCCACCCCGTGCGAGCCTTTCAGGCCCTAGGTATTCAAGACCAGCACGAGATTCTTGATATTTATCTCAATGGCTTCAGTGGTCAGCGTACTCGACTTTGGCAGCCCCGCGGGACCAGCGATTTTGCTGCGTCGCTAGCAGCACAGGCTTATAATTTTTACGCAGAATCTCAGCGTTATTTGGATGAAATGCATGGCGCACTGACGGCGTTTGGGGGATTCGCTGAGTTCTACCGGCGCTTCTGCGCAATTCCAGGGCTACCGTCATTTTTGACTGAGGTTCATGCTAAAAAAGTGCCGGGTGATCTGAAGGCTTACTTCTCCGGATTTTTTCGCAATGTGTTACCAGATTTGGCCGCGTTGACATCGATCCATGTATTATGTGTACGGCAACGGCGTATGCTGCAGATGCGGGCCTATTATGCCCTACAGGTGCGGTGGTTGTTGACGGAAAATCTGGTCGTTGCGAGCAAGTTATCTAAGTCGGCTCGCGCCATGATTATTACTGAGCTCAATATTTACTTAGACGGATTGGAAGCGCTGTTGCGCCAGTTGGCTAGTACAGATATTGAGTCCATAACAGAATCTCTGACTAAGCTAGATCGACGTTACGATCGGCAAGTTCGAGCAAAGTTTATCACTCATGGTGCTTGGTCGGGGCAACGCTGGTTAATCGCGCCTAGGCGAGCTGGTGGCTGTATCAGTCTAAGCGCGCCTTGTCCGAAAGACGATCGCGCGGCTAAAAAGCAAGTATCGCAGACTGTGGCTTTCCTTGTTGAGGAGTTGACAGCGCGCATGGTTGAGTGCAAGACAGTACCCGCTCGATCGGACCTTTTACAACAAATCAAACGCTTGGCAGAGCTTGGCGCTGCGGGGGGTGTAGGTAGTGCTGAGCGGACCCAGACTACCTTTAGGAAGTTGAGGCTAGAACTAGCGGCATTGCATTTATTACCTATTTGGTCTGTGCCGATGGCTAGCTTTGATCCTCTGAGCAACAGGTACAGAGAATTAGTTTTTTCATACCAATGACCTATCAGTATTGTGGTGTTTAGCTCAGACGCCTCTGACATTGATTTCGATACGGCGCCCGTCGATTTCCAACGTCCAGTCTGAAGCAATTTTATTGTAAATGGTGACTATAGCATTGCGATACTCGGCTGCACCGTAGCTGACGCCATCCTTAAAAGCAGTGTAACCACCCCGTTGGAAATTAAGTGTGCTTTGGATTCCCCAGGTGCGGAAGCCTTTAAGTAAATAGCTAACGACAGTTAACAATTGGCTTGGTGCGTTTAGTGACGCGCCCCAATCTTTGCCGGTGTATCCTAATCGACTAACCCAGCTCCGGCGAGCGAAGCTCCCCGGTAGGGCGGGCCATTTCTGGTTAGCGAAAGTTGATCAAATTCGGCAGTGGTCGACTCGAAGGCTACTGAACGCCGTAGATCAGTCACGACAGTTGATCCGCAGTTCACTAGTAAAGAAGCCGCAAGGATTGCGAAAAAACCTACGTGAATACAAAAAGCCTTAGTATGGTTACGCGATGTTGGCATCGGAACTCCCGGTTAGGGTCAATTTTTCATGGACTGCTACTCTTGGAGGTGCTGAGTGAATCGATAATTCGGGGATCAGATGCACTGGGTTTCTGTAGAGTCACTTTTATTGTGTCTAACTTGTACACAGTGATCGTTTTGACTCGATTCCCGATATCCTCCCGATAAAACTATTCTTTTCCTTTGGTGGTGGCGGCGAAATCTGGCCCCACATTTGCATTGGAAGAACTGGGCGACCAACGGTTTAGTCAGGAGCAAAACTTGAAAACAAAGTACCTTCTGCTGTCATTATTGTTGTTGGGTTGTGTACAAGGCAAAGCCAACAATAATTCGCAATTGCGCCAGGAGACGGATGATCGCGAAACAGAGAGGTCTGCTGCTCTCCTTGATGAATCTGCGAAGATTGATGAGTATATGAATCAAAAGCTGGCGGATGCTCGAAGCGCTGCGAATCCAACTAATTTGCCTTGGGACAACGCCATGACTGCTGCACTTATCCAGGAGTTTGCGAAGCGCACGGCCGTTGCCGAGCACGGTACGGGGCTTGGTTTCGCTTTCGGAAATGTGAGCCTGGAGATATCCAAACTAACAAAAGCCGAATTCGATATCATTCACATGTTGGATGCGAACAAGAACGAGATACTACCAATTAAATTTAGTGAGTCCCGCTATACTGATAATCCGATTGGTATCATTTCGGGTAAGTTTCCATCGCATAAAACTCGGCTTACCGCCGATCACAGCCTCTCTCCTGTAGTGCGATTAGGGACAGTTCTCATCGGATTGGATAAAATCGGTCATTTTTTGGAAGAAGGATGGTGGTACTACCAGGCAGAGAGTAGAGGGCTACTCCATGGGTTTGATGAAAGGTGGACACTGGGCCAATTTATGGAAGGTGACGATGTTGTGCCTGTTGAAGTGCGCAGCCGTTACGAGAAAATTTACGGTACGTTTTGCAGCGTCTGTGTGGTGGGCGGCGGCTTTGGGTTCTTTGGTGCGAAATCCACAGGAGTGATTTCCTACGGAGATATTTATGCAAATGAAAGCGGCTATCAGTTCTTTAGTGATCTGGCCGCGGATCCTGCCGGCTATCAATTTAAGATCCTGAGTTTTACTGTGGATAAATGGAATGAGCAGAATTCACCATCGAAACTTGTTCCTGGTCTTCAGTCGAGAGATTAGGCACGATGATAAATCAAATGCTGTTTTTAGTTGTCCCCTACACGAAGCGACGTTCTCGGTAAACGTTGCCGTGGCTGGAGGGCGGACTTTTCGTGATTTAGCGAAGCACATGGCCACCTACGCCAAATGCTGCTCAGCCGATTGGTGTGTGGGTGCGAATTGGGTCGGTTTTGGCTATGCGCCTAGAAAGTTGACGATGCCGCAACAAAACCCTCTGCTCTCAGCTTTTCATTTCGACCCTGCAGGCGCTCATAGACGCGTATTCCGAACGTCATTGGGAGCTTGCGCAGCAGTCTAAGATCGAAGAGAAACTCGGCCCCGGTACTCTTCAAGATCTCTCGCTGAGCTCCAGCTGCGAGTGGATCATCGTTATCCCAGACTTGGGTATAATCATAAAATAGATCGGCATAGATTCGTTTTAGGTATACCCAGCCATCTGCGTTGGCGTCTGGATAAAGTAGCGGCATCACATAATCATAACTACCTTTGGTGTAGTGGGTCGCTACGTAAGATTCAAATCCGCGCGAGAACACGTATTGATTGACAGCATCGGCGTAGGAAATTCGCTGATATTTATCTGCGCCGTAAGCGCGGCGTTGATCGTTGATGGTGAACTTCATGCCGTGATTAGTGAAGACTCCAGGGGTATAAAAAGTACCCTCAGCGTAGTGAATCCAGGACGAGAAATTGCGATTTTTCTGCGCTTGATCATTTTCGTAAACACCATAAAGCATGAGTCCCCATGGATTGAATATTTCCCTGTAACGCTTCTTTTTCAGATAGGAAAAATTGTAACCGACCGCGGTCACGACAATCCGGTCGCCGTTAATATCCTCGCGAGCTGCATTCGGATGCTGGGTGCTGGCTTGATATCCTAGATCGAGGCTAATCTGATGCATGCCGTTATACATGCCGCTAGTGTAAATATAGGGTATTTTTGTACCGAAAAAAACGGAGGATTCACGCCAGTTACTTCGCTCATTAGTATCGGTGTTAGTGGTGCTCCGCTCGCGATTGTTGCCGGTTAGAGAGAACAAAGGATAGTACTTCATGAATTCTAGGGAAATTCTTTGAAAGGGTCGCTTTTCTTCTGAGTCTAGGCCGACACTTGCGTTCAAATTAATCGTGTTTAGGTAATTAGTTGCGTTGCCCGATAGCGCGAGGCCACGACCGCCGAAAAAACTCCAGGAGTGGGGTTTTAGACCGCCGTCTAATTGGCTGTAATCTTTCGACGGATGATTCTCAGCGATCATCGCCGGATAATTAGCTGTGGTCACCGGTTTTGTATCGGTGAAATTATCCGACGGGCCTTGGCCCAGATAATGGAATGGAGCTAGTGCATTTGCTGCTACTGAGGTGCATTGTGCCGACTGCCGATTAATTTTGCTGCCGCTGGCTACAACGCTTACATAGTCTAGCCTCCCTGCGTGCACAAATGGCTGGTGAGCGGCAATAGGTTCCTGCGTGCACTGGGACAGTTGACCAGTGCTCTGAGATAGCTTGAAAATTTGTACTGCACCTTTAAAATCGGCCTCAAAATAAACTGATTCGCCGTCAAGATTAAGCGCATAAAGATTGTTGCGCGTTCGTCCTAGAAGAGTTTTGTATTCAGAATTGTGAGCATTCTTGCTGTCTGCCCTGCCGAGGTTAATGCGGACGATAGATTTGTAACCTTCTTCGTCCTCCATGATGGCGACTAAAGTATGCTGGTCTTGCCAGACAGCCTCATCGATGACCTTGCCGGCGAAGGCTGTCTCTTGTAGGGCTTTGCCATTTAGGTCGACGACAGTCAGGCGCCACTGGTTGTATCGGTCATAATCGATGGCCAATATGCTTTTGCCGTCGGGGCTAATTTGTGGCTGATAATAACGCTTATTTTGAGTAATCTGAGTCGTCTGGTTAGAGGCGAGGTCGTAGATAAATAAGTCGCTATACTCTCTGTATTGATAGCGCGGATCAGGCAGCCCCTGGACATAAGCAACAAGACCGTGTTTGACATCGATGCGTGACAGCTGTGTCTGGATATTGAACTCGTGCACCAAGCGTTCGCCACTTGGTTGGCGCTCGTAAAGTCCAAGGTAGGTGTCGAGGGTTTGCTTGAGATAGTAATCTTTAGCTGTCCCGCCGATGTCAGTGATCGGGTACTGATAAGACGTGTATTGTGCCAACGGTGTGGACGCTGTCACCCCGTTGTCTTTTTCCCAAGCGTCAGCGAGTTCTTTCATAGTTTCGTCATAGTAGTCGTCGAAGCTCTGATCGGTGACCTCTTTAAATGAGCGGTAAAATAAATATGGATTCAGAGCGAATGATGCAGTTTCACCTAAGACACGTCGCCAAACGTCCTTGCCATAAAGTCGATAGGCGCGAGTGACTAAGAAATAGCCATAGACATAATGATTAGGCCAGGCAGTTTTATAGGTGCCGGAGATCATCTGGTCATAGCTGGGTATCTGCTGGCTGGTGAGCATAGCTTTTAGTCGCTCAGAGAACCTAGGTGAACGGCCGCGCCCACCGTCAGTGTTTGTGGTTTCAGCCCAGACGGCATCACCCTCGTAAAACCAATCTGGCACCCCGATATTCGTTGCGATTGCTTGACCGGTTTCGCCAAATAAAAAATAAATAAATCTAGTAAATCTCTGGTTCAGATAGTCGAACTGATTGACGTGCCGATATTCGTGAATAGCCAGTGCCTGGGTGAACTCCAGGCCACCAACCAGTGGCGTAACAGCTTTATTAAGAAACCACTCACTTCGCCTTGGTGCCAAAGTAACAAATCCATTTGGGTCTGCCGTTTCTGGGCGCAGCACTAGTGTGAACTGACGGGGGGTATCGATGCCGTAGGATTGGCCTACCGTTTCTGAGTAGTGGTCGATCAAATTAGCCACTTGATTGCCAGTCTGCTCAAGGTAGCTAGGGTAGACGACACGAACAAACGGTGTGGTGATGATCCGCCATTGAATGGCCGGAGAACTTTGGCTGAGTGAGGGTGACTCGGAAGTCCCTTGGCCGAATGCTGGCTGGCAGACGTGGTGAATAGATAAGAAAAATCCGAGCATCAGCCAAAACAGGCGCGTCATTGGGATTCCTTGGTCGATCGTTGGAATGCAATGACATGATCTTATATTAATTAATTAGACAAATTAACCGTAATCACTGAATAATCAGGATGATTTGGCTTTTTCTAAAGCGGCTTACCACGCTAGACAAACTGAAATGGGTCTTCATCGCACTCGCTTGCAAGGAACTGCACCGCTGGATGCCGCTGCGAGAGGCGGTCCCGGAATGGGCCAAGTGCGTTTCGCTCACTGCAAGAATGAAGTGTGCAGATGACAATCACTCCTGCTGCCGCGGCGGCTAGTGCATCATGATGGCGTACTTCGCCAGTAATCACGGCGTCGGCACCTAGTCTTCTGGCCTCCTTGAGTAAATCACCCGCGGCGCCTGCGGCAACTGCCACTTTTTCGATAGTACGATCGATCGGCCCCGCTACCAGTACTTTCTTAATCCCGAGGCCATGTTTGACGCGCTCGATCAGCGCGGCACATGTCACGGGTGCAACTACTCCAATTCGCCCCATGCCAATATGGTCGATGCTGTTGGTCGCTGCACTAGCTGCTTGATTCACGTGGTCTCCTGGCTTAGAGACTGGTCGAATTGGAGCGCGTGTTTGCATCTCAGCTATGTCCGCTAGGTAGTCATTTGTGCCACCAATTGCAGCGTCGAGAGCGGTGTGTGGCGAGTAGATAGCAATCCCATGGCGCAGAGCTACACCCACTGGCGAGTAAGCATTTATGCGCTTTAGTCCGTCAAAAATAGGTGGATGGTAGGCTATGACCAATTGGCAGCCGATAGCTCGGGCTTCGTTGATCACCGGCAAGGTCATGTCAACCGTGAGTAAGGCTTTGGTGACTTGCTCATTAGGGTCGCCGGCCAGCAAGCCGACGTTGTCCCAAGATTCTGCATATTGCAGTGGCGCTAAATCGTTAAGGGTTTTGACTAGAGCATGAAGTTTCATCGTGTCGGCCTCTGTCAACTAGCAGGTTTGTTGCTGTATTCGTCTGCTCTGGACTTGCTGGACGTTTTTGCGGCGTTATCTGATTTCCGAGCCGCACTGGCAATCTTGATAAACATCGAAATGTTTGGTTTGGAAGATAAGACAGGGTTGGCTCTCGCATCGTAATATTTGGAAAGAGTCTAAGAGTCATGTCGATCATCGCCGCCGCTTCCATTCTTCCGAGGTGAGCGCCAGCGCAGTAATGTGGCCCATTCGAAAAAGATAAATGGCGAGGTTTATCCCGGTTGATGATGAAACGATGAGGGTCGGGGAATATTGCCGGGTCGCGGTTGGCTGCGGCCATGAGAATCATTACCCATTGACCCTTTCGCAGTTGTTGGCCTTTCCACGAAAAATCTTCCCGCACCAAACGACCATTCCTTTGTACTGGTGGCTCTAAGCGAAGCGCCTCTTCTACCGCGGAAGGTACCAATGAGGGCTGAGCCTTCAGTAGAGCCAGTTCATCGGGGTTGGTCAAAAGTAGTCCAAACGTAGACGAGATTAGGCTGGTGGCGGTTTCGTGACCTGCAGCCAGTAAGAATATGGCGTTGCCAATGATGTCTGCAACCGTGAGGTCAGGCAATTCTGCTCTAAGTGCCAAGAGTCCACTAAGTAGATCGTCTTCTTTAAGCTGTGCCTTGTCACTGATTACAACGCTAAAATAAGACTCTAGCGCAGCAAAACCCTCCGCGGCATTAGTTGCAATGGAAATGTCGGCAGATCGCTCAAAAAAGTAGGCCACTTTTTTCGATTCTTTCAACAAAAATTCGGAATCAGTAAGGGGCAAGCCAAGCAGTCGGCAAATCACGTGGATTGGCAGCTTGTAAGCGACATCATGGACAAGATCGATGTCCCCATGATCCGGTAGGTTTTCCAGAATCGCTGCTGTCTCAATCTCTATCTGTGCTTTGGCAAGTCGCTGAGTTTGGCTCGCTATGGTTCGCATAATAGGAGCGCGCAGGCGTTCATGGTTAGGTCCATCGACAAATACGAGCCAGTGCTCTAGCGAGCTGATTAGGCGGTCGATCTTCGGGTGTTGCGGTAATAAGGCGCGATACAGAGGGGCGCGCTCTACAGTGAGCCGGGGGTCTTTCAGTAGCTGAAAGCAGTCTTCGTAGGAAGCAACTAGCCACGATTTCGTTCTCTCGTCAAACCCAAATGGGTTTTGATGGAGGATTTTATCATAATGCGTATATGGATCGGCTAGTACATTAAGATCAGACCAGTCGGGGTAATTGAAGGTCATGCAAGCTCTCCGCCATGGTCGCATTTTTTGACGGATTGATCATAGCACTCTCTTGCAATACAGATAAACTTCTTGCATTCGAATGACCAGGCACCAATCGGTGAAGGAGCGTCTCAATGCCCACCGG
>CAIWTN010000079.1 GCA_903915625.1 uncultured Pseudomonadota bacterium
GGCAGCCAGGCCACCAAGCCCATCAGGATCGGCTGCATTTATGGGCCGAGTTCTTTATGAAGGCTACCCAGCCAGACGCTAGCGAGGGCCTTATGTCTGACCCCATCATCAAGAAGACTTTTGACAAACTGAAAGAGATCTCTGCTATGGACGAAGCGCAACAGATTGCCCGTGCCCGTGAGCTTGGCATGCTTCGCGTCAGCATGGAGCTCGATGAAGCTCGTGATGAGGGGCTGCAAAAAGGGCTGCAAAGGGGGCGTGATGAAGGGCTGCAGAAGGGGCGTGATGAAGGGCTGCAGAAGGGGCGTGAAGAAGGTGCGCAGAAGGCCCAAGCCGCCATGATTCGCAGGTTAATGGATGGCGGCATGTCATTGGATCAAATTGCGGCAGTGATTAAGATGACGAAAGAGGAATTACAGTCTCTTTTGTCCGTGGATAAAGGCTAAGTCGACTCCACAATAATTTTGACGCCGCCGTAGTATTTGGTGATTCTTTTTCATGACTCGTGGCACGACTGCGATTGAACTTCATATTGCTTCCATCAACCTACCAGCCTTCTACAGGGTCAGAACTCTAATGTGTTTTGCGGTTTAGCGGCAGTGCCTGACCCCCAAATTCACTTGCAGCACCGTGACTTGTAGGAGCCGCCTGGGTTGGTGGTATCGTAGCAGGTGCTACCGGCGCAGCCCCAGCCTGAGTAGTAGATCCGTCCGCAAGCAGTTGCGCCCATGGAGACATAAGCGGAGTAATATTGGGCGTTGCTAGCGTAGTTCATGACCCAATAATTATCGACGTATTCGAAGTTAGACCCATCAAGCATAGTAGTGATGCCTAGAGCCGCGCGATTGTTGCAGGCTCCGTACCATTCACCCATCCTACACATGCGCTTACCTGCGGCTTGGCAAGCTGCCGCCTGGTTCTGCCAGTTGTCAGCAGCGAGTGGGTTTAGGTCAATACAGAAGCCACCAGCATCGGCCATATCCGCCGGACAGGGTGATCCCATCTTTTGGACGATCACCCAGCTATTTATTCCGTCACTAGTGAGCGCAATTCCCTGCCACTGCTTCGACATGACATTTGTCGATTTTCCTTCAATATTGTCACCTGCAAACGCGCTGACAGTGACCGTGTTGGTAGTGGTGTCCTTTTTCTTAAAAGTGTAGGTTCGTCCTGGGACAGTCGATGCCTGTGGTAGATTAATCACCACTACACCGCTTGCAGCGTTGCCTAGCACGACGCTATGGGTAGCGTTCAGGGAGGTCGTGCCGTTAGCGACCACAGTGACCGCAGTCGCGACGGAGCCGTTGACAGACAGCGGCGAGGTCGGGGCAGTCGTCCCGATTCCAAGATTTCCGTTTAGAGCCATTGCGGCGAAAGTAGGACTTGCTGTGGTGTCGATGGACTGCGGTGTCGATAGTGTGATTGTACCAGCGCTGTTAGCGACGCTGATTTGGTTGGCTGTTCCCGCCACGGTTTTATATTCCAATCCTGAGCCAGCAGCATTTGCACCCATGATTTGATTGGCGCTGCCGATTGTGACGAGGCCAGTACCACCATTAGCTGTGTTTAATGTACCTCTAGTGATCAGAGCAGCGGAATGTGGTGGTAAATCAGCTGCGATCAATGTGGTCGATCCGGTGACCCGTCCGTACTCATCGGTGATCACTTTGCTGTAAGTACCAGATGTACCTAATGACACAATGCTAAGGCTGATCGTACCAGCGCTATTAGCTACGTTGATCTGGTTAGCTGTGCCCGCCACCGTTTTATATTCTAGTGCAGAGCCAGCAGCATTTGTGCCCATGATTTGATTAGCGCTACCGATGGTAGCCAGCCCAGTACCCCCATTTGCAGTGTTTAACGTACCGCTGGTGATCAGAGCAGCAGAATGTGGTGGCAAGTCCGCTGCGATTAGCGAGGACGATCCGGTGACCCTGCCGTAGGTATCGGTGATCACTTTGCTGTAAGTACCAGCTGTACCCACTGTCGCTAAACTGAGACTACCTGTGGTTGTGATTGGCCCACCAGTAAGACCGTTACCTGCAGTGACTGTAGTAACTGTGCCACCGGTTGCGAGTGGTGCATAGCCACCACCGTTCTGCGAAATTCTGAAATCGTTTGTTGTGGAATCAAAGTAAATACGTCCTTGTCCTGCGCTGCTGAGCGTCGGTGCCGCCATGCCTCGCTCAGTGATTGCGCCGCTGACGTCAAGCATGGAACTCGGAGCTGTGTTGCCAACGCCGAGATTGCCGTTAAGTGCCATGCCAGCGAACGTAGGACTTGATGTTGTGCTGATCGATTGTGGTGTTGATAGCGTGATCGTACCAGCGCTATTGGTTACGGCGATCTGGTTAGCTGTTCCTGCCACTGTTTTGTATTCCAGTGCAGAGCCAGAAGCATTTGCGCCCATGATCTGATTGGCGCTGCCGATCGTAGGTAAACCAGTACCGCCGTTGGCTGTGGCGAGCGTGCCGCTGACTGCGGCGGTAGAGCCAAGGTTTAGTTGACCGAATACTGGAGCATTTGAGCCGTTTACGGTCAAAATATTGTACTGGGTGCCAGATGCCGTTGCCGATAAGGCGCTGGAGCCTGATCCGATTAGCACGCCGTTATTGGTGAAAGTCGACACCCCTGTACCGCCGTTAGCTACCGCTAGGGTCCCGGTAGTAATGGTAGATGCCGACATGGGTGGTAAATCAGAAGCTACTAAAGTTGTCGATCCGGTAACTCTTCCGTACGCATCAGTGATTACCTTGCTGTAGGTACCAGCAGTACCGATTGTAGGTATGCTAAGGCTAATCGTACCAGCACTGTTTGCTACGTTGATTTGGTTAGCTGTTCCTGCCACTGTTTTGTATTCCAATCCTGAGCCCGCCGCATTAGCACCCATGATCTGATTGCCGCTGCCGACTGCAGATAAACCTGTACCGCCATTTGCTGTGTTTAGAGTGCCGCTAGTGATCAGAGCAGCAGAATGGGGTGGCAAATCCGCAGTGATTAGCGAGGTCGATCCGGTGACCCTCCCGTAGGTATCGGTGATCACTTTGCTGTAAGTACCAGCTGTACCCACTGTCGCTAAACTGAGACTACCTGTGGTTGTGATTGGCCCACCAGTAAGACCATTACCTGCAGTGACTGTAGTAACTGTGCCACCAGTGGCAAGAGGTGTATAAGCACCGCCGTTTTGCGAAATTCTGAAATCGTTTGTTGTAGAGTCAAAGTAAATGCGGCCTTGTCCAGCGCTGCTGAGCGTCGGAGCTGCCATACCTCGCTCAGTGATTGCACCGCTGACGTCGAGCATCGAGCTCGGCGCTGTGTTGCCGACACCGAGGTTGCCGTTAAGAGCCATTCCCGCGAAGGTCGGACTTGATGTGGTGTTGATTGATTGTGGTGTTGATAGGGTAATCGTGCCAGCACTATTTGTTACAGCGATTTGGTTGGCTGTTCCTGCCACCGTTTTGTATTCCAGTGCAGAGCCAGCAGCATTTGCACCCATGATTTGATTGGCACTGCCAATAGTCGGTAAACCTGTACCACCATTAGCTGTGGCGAGCGTGCCGCTAGTGATAAGAGCAGCAGAATGCGGCGGTAAATCAGCTGCGACTAGCGAGGTCGATCCGGTGACCCTCCCGTAGGTATCGGTGATCACTTTACTGTATGTACCAGCCGTGCCAATCGTCGCTAAACTAAGGCTGCCTGTGGTTGTAATCGGACCACCGCTAAGACCATTACCTGCAGTGACTGTGGTTACCGTACCGCCAGTGGCCAGGGGGGCATAAGCACCACCGTTCTGGGAAATTCTGAAATCGTTTGTTGTAGAGTCAAAGTAAATACGCCCTTGTCCAGCGCTGCTGACCGTCGGTGCTGCCATGCCTCGCTCAGTGATTGCACCGTTGACGTCAAGCATCGAGCTCGGCGCTGTGTTGCCAACGCCGAGATTGCCGTTAAGAGCCATACCCGCGAACGTAGGACTTGATGTGGTATTGATTGATTGCGGTGTTGATAGGGTGATCGTGCCAGCGCTATTAGTTACAGCAATTTGGTTGGCTGTTCCCGCCACCGTTTTATATTCAAGGGCTGAGCCAGTAGCATTAGCGCCCATGATCTGATTAGCGCTTCCGACTGAAGATAAACCCGTACCACCATTTGCCGTGTTTAACGTACCACTGGTAATTAGAGCAGTAGAATGTGGTGGCAAATCAGCCGCGATCAACGACGTAGATCCAGTGACTCTTCCGTAGGTATCGGTGATTACTTTGCTGTAAGTACCAGCGGTGCCTACGGCCGCTAAACTAAGACTGCCTGTAGTTGTGATTGGTCCACCGGTAAGACCATTACCTGCAGTGACTGTGGTTACTGTGCCGCCAGTGGCAAGAGGTGTATAAGCACCACCGTTTTGCGAAATTCTGAAATCGTTTGAAGTTGCATCAAAATAGATGCGTCCCTGTCCGGCGCTACTTACAGACGGTGAAAATATCCCGCGCTCGGTGATCGTACCGCTTACGTCCAGATTTCCGATTAAATCCATGCCTGCAAACGTAGGACTTGATGTGGTATTGATTGCTTGTGGTGTTGATAATGTGATCGTGCCAGCGCTGTTGGTAACAGCAATTTGGTTGGTAGTTCCTGCCACAGTTTTGTATTCCAAGCCTGAGCCAGCCGCATTAGCACCCATGATCTGATTGGCGCTGCCGACTGCAGATAAACCCGTACCACCATTTGCCGTGTTTAACGTACCACTGGTGATTAGTGCAGCAGAGTGCGGTGGGATGTCGCTCGCAATGAGGGTGCCTCCGGATGCCACCCTGCCATAATTATCTACACTTACTTTTGTATAAGTACCCACGGAACCTATGGTCTCGAGACTGATCGTAGCAGTCGTGTTGATTGTGTTTACGGAAATGCCGCTGCCTGCGACGATGCTACTTAACCTATTGTTTAGGCTTGTATAGTCGGCGTTTGAGATCAGGCCCGCGGTGACGCCCGTCCCTGAGGCCATCGGTATATTTAAAGCGTGAGTACTAACTGCAGAGGTCCAGTTTGGTGCGAGGCCAGTTGTTCCTGGTACGGAGAAAGACTGAGCATTTCCAGTGAGGCCATTTAGACTTGTCACTCCAGCGCCGTCGAGACCGACCGCGCGAGCACTGGTGCCGTCCCAATATTTTATTTTTTTGCTCGCAGTATCGAACCAAGTTTTCCCGGCATCGGCCGCGATCAATCCGGACGGGTCAGTGGAGTTGTTGCTAAGAAGTAGTGTCTTGGCGGGGCTCATCGAAATAGCGCCCACATTATGTAAGTCGTTGGTGCCGAGGTTGAGGGAGCCACTCATGGTATCACCCGATTTGTTTATGGGTGTGTAGCCAAGAGCAGAAGTAACTTCAGCCGAGTTAATGCTGCCGACGGTGATAACACCGCCAACCGTGCTCTGTTTAAGATATTGCCCTGGTCCACCACTGGTACTTAGGTCTGTTCCGGTACCACCATTTGATAAGGGGAGCATGCCACTCACAGCCGCTGATTTGCTCAAATCAATGGCCCCAAATGCCGGCGTGGAGCCATCGTTTGGCACACGTAGAATTTGATCTGGGAGGCCTGCTGCTGTCGACAGAAGATTACCGGTATTGTTGCCGAGGATCACGCCATTATTCGTGAATGAAGCAGCGCCGGTACCGCCGTTAGGGACCTGCAAGATTCCAGTAGCGTCCGTTGCTAGATTGATATTGCCCCCATTCGCAGCGGCAGTAACTCGGCCTTGAGCATCTACCGTGATATCAGCGCGCGTGTAGCTACCAGCAGTGACAGAGGTATTAGCCAGACTTATAGTGCCAGATACTGTAATTGGTCCGCCGATTAAACCAGTGCCAGTCGCAATCCTAGTGAGAGATCCGCCAGTCACTAGAGGAGTGTAGACGCTGCCATTTTGGGACACTTTGAATTGGCCAGAAGTTTGGTCGAAATAGATGGAGCCATTGCCGTTAGTACTTAGTGCAGGAGCACTCGTGCCGAATTGAATGATGCGCGGAATTACAAGTGGACCAAGCATAGTATCACCCGCTCGATTAACCGGGGTGAAACCGAGGGTGCTGGTGATATCACTCGCCGCTGCGCCAGCTAAATTTCCTATGCCATCAGCTTTCAGCAACTGATTTTGCAGGTTTAAAATGGTGAGGCCGGAAAAGCTTGGCGACGCTGATATTCGGATGTCTTGAACGGTATCGAGGGTAATCGAACCAGTGCCGTTACTGATCATGACCCCTTCTGTGGGTCCGGCCATCAGGGTATTCAGGCTGTAGCCCTTACCATTCCCGACAAGTAATTCGCCGTAAGATGGCACAGCAGTTAGGCCGGTGCCTCCACGCTGTACCGGAATGATTGCAGTCCCAGCGCCGTTGATGTTGTCCGGTGCGGTCGGTGTCCAGTTCTGACCGTCATAAGCGAGTATTTGGCCGGTCAATGGTTTTGAAGTCGCGATGTCTTGGCCCTGTAGTTTGGTTGCGGAAGCTACAGTGGGAGTACCCCAGATTAGGGCGCCCTTATTATTTTTAGTTAGAAATTGATTTTCTGTGGGCTGTGTTGTGATGGCCAGTCCAAGTCTGCCATCGCCATCAAAAGCTAGGGTTTTATTATCTACAGGTATGCGTAATGCTAGTGGCACGTAGCTATATAGCTGCCGAGGATAGACCTTGTCTGCCGCAGTGAGCTCGATGTAAACCGGTTGTGTGCCATCACCGAAGACTTCACTTATTTTAGCGCCGGTAAGCTCCAGCGAGATGGTGAACATCCCCTTGATCAGAGGGACATCTTCGAAGGTGAGGACCTCGCCGAGTTGTGACCCTTCCTTCGCGGCATTCCAAAAACTGACCGACATATTCATGCGCCCTTTGAGTGGCGCACCAGTCTTGTCAACGAGTCGTCCGGAGTAGATCAGCGGGAGTGTGTCCGCAGCTAAAGACACTTGAGCAGTAATCACTAGGCAAAAAATTACCAGTAGCTTCGCCAATGCTTGAAGCGTGCGTTTGGTAGAGTTGTTAGCAGCGGCTGCCGCCATCCTCGCCCCCCGTCAGAGACCTCGCTAATAGGTCCAAGTCCCAAGATTATTTGGGCCTATTCAGTCCTTCGGTAGGCTGCGGCAGGACTTTAGCGGGTACTCCAAGTAACTGAATTAACTGTCCAATTATTGGGGCCTTGGATTGGCGGCTGGAGGGGGCTGGGCTAGAAAATACCTGTGGCCGGTCCCAACAAGCGCTGCTTAAAGAGAAAGTTATCAGCCCACTAGCTTCACTTTGTCCGCGGCCTCGGCCTCGTAGTCGGAATAAGGTGTCTTCACCAATTCGACTTGGCCGTCTGCCGCGATGAATCCGCGGACTTTAAAGAGCGATAAAACCTCTGAACGCCCTTTGACTTCGGTCTTGCCGGCAAGCTCGATCTTGAAGCGATGTTTCACTACTTCAGCAAGATCCTCACTGATCAGTAGGTCAGCGCCAAAGGCTTTGGTTGAGGCCTCAATTCGTGAGCTGGTGTTTACAGTGTTGCCGATCACGGTGAATTCCATGCGGTTTTCTGATCCGATGGTGCCTGAAATTGCATCGCCACAATGAAGTCCGATACCAATCAAGATCGGCTCTTCGCCGCGTGCTTCGCGTACTTTATTAAGCTCCGCCAAAGCTTGCCGCATCTCTAGAGCAGCTTTGACCGCATGGTAGGCATCGTCACCAGTACTTTGAGGTGCACCCCATACTGCCATGATTGCATCGCCGATGAACTTGTCGACTACACCGTGGTTGCGGTGAATCACGTTCACCATGTAACCAAAGTACTCGTTTAGCATACCCACGACTTCTTCTGGTTTGCGACTTTCGCTGTAGCTAGTAAAAGAGCGAATATCGCTAAAAAGAACGACGACCGAGCGCTTAGTCCCACCGACGGATACTTGATCACTGGCGAGTAAGCTCTCTGTGACGCTGGAGCCGTGGAATTTATTGAAGAGAGCCTTAACTTTTTCGCGCTCCCTAAGTCCATGAAGCATCGATCCAAAAGATTGAGCTAAGGTTCCCACTTCATCTCGGGATTTGGCGATTTTTCCTGGATCGACGTTAAAATCGCCAGTCGCGATCACCTTGGTTAGTTGCACCAGTTTTTCTATTGGTCTGGTCAAAGTGAGTGAGAAAAGGAAGATGATGAAGAAAGCTGCAGATACCACGATACCCGTGATAAAGAGAGCTTCTCTTTGCACTAGTCGCGCGGGCTCAAGGATCACCGATTCAGATGCCTCTGAAATTACCGCAATTCCGAAAGAAGTCCGCGAGAATGCCGAGATATTGTATGCACCTGTCTTTTTGTCTTGATATCTGATCTGGCCCTGCGCCATCGGAGAACTCAGTGCCTGCCGCACTACTGGTACTTTTGAGTAATTAGTGTGTTCCAGTGCGAGCTTTTCTAGAGGATGCGCGAGTATAGAGCCATCGCGGTCGACCAGATAAATGGTGCGTTCACCAGTGTTTCTAAATGCTGTTTGAATTCTAGCCAAACCTATGTCGGCGATCGCCACATGAGTAACTTTACCGGCGGCATCTTTCGCTAACGGGATACCAAGAGTTAGTATGGCGACCTTCCCTGAAGCACTGCGATTTTTTGTCGGAATTTCTCCGGAAAAAGCGGCAGTGAGCGGGGGAGGGACTTTTTGATCCAGTTTTTCTATATAGTCAGGCTTGAGGTTGTAGTCTTTCAAATATGCTTTATTTACAAGGCTTGCGACTACGCGGTTTTCTTTATTCACCCGCTCGTATATTTTGAGAGAAACCAAATCGCCTTCTTTGGAAAAGATGAACCGCAAGTCATCTAGACTCTTTAAGAAAACTTCTGATTTTGGGTCGTTGCCGTTAGCGGTGAATCTTTCTAGGACAAGAGTGCCAAGAGTCGAGCTTTTTTCCTGCAGGTTGCGGAGCATCGATTCAATCTGGCTGACCTGGTCTGGCTTTGAGACCGATTTGCATCTTCTTCGCGTTTACCAAAAACGTCGCGAAATAAGCCAGACGCTTTAAAGGCAATCGGGACTACGGCAGCCAATAGGACTGTGAGCGTAACGATGATGATTTTCCCAGCGATCGGGAAGTGCAACTTTCGTTTCATGTGGTCCAACTTAGTGTCAAAATTCTGGCGGTCTAATGGGTTCTATCTGCTGTAATTTTAGTGGGTTGTGTTTCATGAGGAGAGAGCTCGGGGTATAATCATAATATCCCATTCACAATTTATTTGCCACGGGTGACGCACATGCAAAGCATGTCGAGGCGGCTTGTTCCTGCCGCTGTCGCATCATTGTTCGGAATCGTTGCGACCATGTGTTGGTATTACGTGACTGCACCTAAAGTACGTATGCGTATAAATATCGATCCTATTGCATACCTAGAAAGCGATCCTCGCAACGTGCAGCGCAAACCGAGCGACAACCTCATCTGGGAGAATGTCAAAAAAGGAGAAACGCTTTTTCCGCATGATACCGTGCGTGCATCTGGGATGAGAGGTGCTCGCATAAGAATGAGTGATTCTGAATCACTAGTCGAACTTGAGCCGGAATCAGTGATTGTACTGGAAGAGAAGCAGGGAAAGGTTTCGCTCGATTTAGTTAACGGCGGACTTTTCGTCAAAAACGAAAATACCAAAAAAAATGTGGGACCAGGTCTCGAGATCAAAATCGGTGGAACTAAATTGGCGGCGGGAAGTAAGGGTCTCGAGATGAACATCCGTCGCGACAAAGCTGGCAAAGCTAGTGTTGCGGTGGTTAAAGGTCAGGTCACCGCAGAATCCGCAGGCAAGTCGTTTGAGCTGGCTCAGGGTAAGAGTGGAAGTTTGGATTCGAAGGGGTTAGAGACGGATAATTTAATTCAGGTATCTCAGCCCGTAGCAAATTCTGTAGTCGATATTGGAGCTGGTGATAATCCCGTCAATTTTCGCTGGACTCCACTTGCCGATGGCACTGTCGTCTATCTAGAGTTTGGCCAAACACCGGCCACTTTGCAGCGCTTTAAAGGGAGTGAAAGCCCCGGGCAAAGCGGTAGTCTAACAGTGCATGTTGCGCGCGGTGAACATTTCTGGCGTTTGGTCGCAACAAAAAATGACAATCCAGCAATCCTCAAAGCGAGTGTGGTAAGTAAATTCACTGCTATTGCTGTTCAGCCACCGGAATTGGTTTCGCCAACTGATAAAGCAAATTTAACGTTGAGTGCTACAGGAAAAACGCTACAAGCGAAGCTGTCTTGGGTACCCAATTCTGCCTACGATTCTTATGAAGTCAAAGTTGCTCCAAGCCGAGATTTTAGGGAGTCAGCACTGTTGATAGCTGGCTCGGACCAGGAGGAAGTGACTAGTGAAGTTACAGCAGCCGGTACTTTTTATTGGCGTGTGGCTGGACTATCAAAGTTAGATCATCGCCGCATTGAATCAGCTGTACGCAGTTTTTCCGTTACGAAAGAGGAAGTAAAGCCGCCCCCTTCGGTACCCAAATTAGAGTCACCCGGTGATGGTGTGAGATTGGCTTTGAATGACGCACAGGGTGGAGTTGGCCTGCGCTGGCAAAGTGGCAAGTCTGGCGATACCTATGCGGTTAAAGTAGAGCGAGTGGTAAATGCTGCGGGTAGTGCAGAGGCACTGTCAGAAGTTGAGTCCGCGCGAGCAGATTACAGTGTGAAAGTGCCCGTAACCGGTACCTACAAATGGGCGGTGCGGTCTATGAACTCTGCAGGTACGTCGGGCTGGTCTAGTTCAAGGACATTTGTCGTCACGCCAGATAAAATTACCCTCAAAGATCTTATCGATCCGAATGCTGATTTGCCAAAGCCCTTAGCAAAAATAGCGTGGGGAAAAGGTGGCGCAGGACTTATTAAATGGCGCTTAGGATTCAGTGAAGATCAGGCATTCAAGAAGCCAAGTTGGCAAGCAGTCAGCGGCTCAAGTGCTGAGTTAACGCTGCCAAAGTTTGGTACCTACTACGTGAAACTTGAGGGATACGACGCCAACGAAGTCCTACTTGTGGAGTCAGATCTGAAGCTAATTAAATTGGCACCTCCTGCGAAATTGCCACCACCAGAATTGATGTTGCCCACTGCAGGTGGTGGTTTAGTTGCGGATGCGAACGGAGATCTCACCATCAAATGGAAGCCGGTCGAGCGAGCTAAAGGGTATGTGGTCATGCTTCGAGATGAAAAAGGGGTGTCGGTGGTGAAGACCAAGACCACCCAGCAACAGATCGCGCCTCGTCGTTTGATGCCTGGTCGCTACACATTTGAGATCGCCACCATAAATATCTTGTCTCAAGTTGGTCAGGTGCGGTCATTTAAAGACATTACGGTACCTGCAGTGAGTGCTGTCAAACCACCAGATAAGATCGGAAAGATTCAAATCAAGTAGTGAATTTGAGCATTCAAAAAGTAAAAGTTTTCGCTGTGGCGAGGCTGCCCATATTTTGGGTGGCAGCCGCTGCTTTTTACTTTTTGCTTGCGACACATGGTTTTTCTCAGTCGGAATCAGTGACGACATCTACTCCTGAAGTTGAGGATCCAGTGACCGCCGAATCTGCGGTCGCTCCTGCGACTGCACCCGTGCCGGCGCCCGATGCTCCAGTGACTGCACCCGCTACTCCATCTCCTAATGTAGAGCCGTCCGCTACGCCAGCTAAGTTGCCGCCTCCAGCAGATGTGGCTGGGCCGCCAGCGCCAGCTAAAGACATGGCTGGGCCCCCCGCGTCTGCAGCGTCTGCTGCTCCGGCGGCAGAATCTGTACCTCTTCCAGATTCGGTGCCATCTTTGCCTGGAAAGGATGTCTCCTTCGCTTGGGAGCCAACTCGCGGTTCCCGAGCCTATGAAGTTGAGTTCACCAAGAAGCTGGGCACTGATTTTAAAGCCTTTGATGGCAGTGTTAAGCGCACCAAGGAACCGGCGTTCTCGGGAAGGATCGGCGTTGGGGTGTACCATATCCGGATTCGCTCTATAGACCGAAGGGGCGTTCCCGGCGTGTGGAGTGATCCGATTGATTTGACGATACCAATGCCATTGATCCAGCCTATGATGCCCGAAGCCAACATGAGCGTGCCAGGTAAAGGGGCGGAGAAGAGCAAGGTTTCCTTTCTCTGGGCCAAGAGCCCTGACGCCGCCAGTTATCAAATTGCGGTGTTAGACGACAAGGGTCAGCTTTTGCTGGAGCAGAAGGTCGTAGACTCGAAATTTTCTACAGAGCTTCCAGTGGCAAAATCCTATAGCTGGACGGTTCGCGGCATTAGTGTAGACGGGGATGTTAGTGACCCGAGCACGCCAAGAATATTTCGTTTACTTGGTGGCTATCTGAAGAAACCAGAACTTGAGTACAAGGAAGAAGGCCAAAATCGGATAGTCACTTGGAAGCCGGTGGAGCACGCCGAATCGTATGACGTTGAGCTAAAGTTCAGGCAGGGTAAGGTGTGGGACCAGGTTGCTCTAAAAAATGGCGAGACAGGCACTTCGTATCTCGTTCAAAATGATCTGAAGCCTGGTAACTATCGTGTGTTTGTGCAGGCGAAATCAAGCTGGTGGCGAGATTCAAAACGCGGTGTGACCAAATTTAAGGTGGCTGAGCCGAAAGTCGAGGCGCCTAAGCCGACTCCGAAAAAGAAAAAGAAGAAGAAGGCTAAATTAGATCCGGCGCAAGAATTGGCTAAGGAACTTGCGTCTAAATGGCTGCGTATTTCTGGCAAGTATACTCCGACTTATTGGGTCCACGGAGCTGCCGACGATGATGATGCTGGAGTTAGTTTTGACATTTTACTCTTCTCTCGATTTAGGCTCGATAGCGAGGCTTGGCTACTTGAGCGCAAGTTTAGCCTATCTCTCGCTTACGATAAGTGGACTACGACGTTGTTTACAGGTGGACTTGCAGGTAGTGGTGTCGAGGACTACCAGCCTGAGTTAGTACTGCGTAGCCAGGAAATAGCGTTCAAAGGGAAATATTACATTCCGATTATATTTTCGAATTTAAGTATTCAAAGCGGTATTAGACGGAGTTCAGTCATCTTTTTCTATAAAGATACTCCGTCTACGATCGCCTTAGTCAATTCAGCAATTACGAGTCTGACTTTAGGATCAGGAATTAGCATTCCTCTAGGTCAGCATGGGGAGCTGCACGGACTGGCTGAACTTGGTTATCCGTTACCAGGTAGTGGCTTCACAATAAACAAGGCCACGGACTACCGCCTTAACAGTGAATACATCCGGTATCTCGGATCACCAGATATGTCCCTGTCACTTTACTACCAGTACGACTATCGCCGTTATCTCTATGATCTGAGCGTACAAGCCGTCAGCGGGCACGTCATCGATACCATGCATACGGTCGGTGTCGGCCTCGAGTTCCGCCTTTGACAGCTAAATCTACGGATTGATGATCCGGAAGAATTCGGACTGCATGAACGACTGCGGTGCGCCATTGGGATTAACTTCCCCAACACTGCTTACTGTTAGTAACGATAGCCAGCCTTGAAAATTCCCTAGTTCACTTACCTGACCATTCACCTGAGGGCTCGCCTGACTTGGTCTAGTGAACCCTGTTATAGCTAAACCGCCGACATTGAAGTCGCGCACGGTAAATTTTAGTTCCAGAGTCTGTAAGGCTTCTTCATTATTTTTTGCATCTAAATGAAGGATATTATCGCCGTAGGTTACAAACCCAGCCCGAATGAGCACGCCGGCATAGAAGCTCACGGTTGCGACGCCATCGGCATCGCGAGTCAAAATGACATTAGATGCCGTTGCACTTGCACCCGGATTAGGTATTGGAAGATTCGTAAATACCGATAGTTCAGGTTCCGGTCGTTTACGGATCATATCTATACTAGATCCAGCGGTAGTGAAGTCGTCTGGCAATTTGAAGCTAATAGTTTGTCTCGTTTGGAATTGCCCTAGACTAAAGCTCGTCCGAGATCCCTGTGTCCTCGACACGATAGGTATTTTGGATGCTTGGGGTGATAGCCCATTGACCTTGACCCGGCCTCGGTCTAGCCCAGACGCACCGGAGTTACACCCCGCGTTGAGAGCGAGTAAAAGGATTACAAATTTGATGTGGGCTCTGAACATAAGACTCCCTAAGAATATTATCGCCTTATCTCGTCAAATCTTTAGCTCTCTAAATAAAAATAAACATTTCCTATTATAAACAGCTTGTTATGTTGTTGTTCTGGTGACCTATTTGACCCCAGTTTCGGACCCAAAATGAAATTTGTGTGGTTGCGCTCTTAAGTTTCTGTGCGATCACCCGAAACAAACTTGGGACCTGGAGGATGGATAGGAACATGGTCAGCACGCACAAAAAAATTCTGATTTCATTTGCCATGAGCATCAGCGTCTTGGGATGCAAGCTGTTGAAGGCTCCTGGCGATGACGCTTCCGCAAGTGCATTGGCTGCTACTGCTGCCGATAAAAGTGGTGACTCAAAAGATCCTAAAGGCAAAGGCGCTAAGGCAAAGGCTTCTCTGAATGCAGGCTTTGTATGGAGTGAGTCTCCGCTAATCACCTGGAAGTATACCAGTGCGAAGATGGACTGGGCGTCCTCTTCTGCTTATTGCGATCAGTTAGCATTAGCGCAAAAGAAGAAGTGGCGTTTGCCGGTACCAGCCGAATTGCAGCGGGCTATGCAAAGTGGCATCAGCTCAAGTAAGAATCCCAGTTTCGGTTGGGTGTATTTGAATCAGGTTTGGAGCTCATCTTGGGAGACTGCACAGGGCAGGGAAGTCGCTATGTACGTAGACATGGGCGATGGCAATGCGCTTAGAACGAGTACCGATCACGAGCTGTCGACGCTTTGTGTGGTGACGACCAATGCCAGTGGACGTAGTGATATTTGGACCGATGAATCAACGCAACTAGTATGGCGCGACCTTGGTCAGCAGTTGGATAGAAACGCTACGAATGCTCGTTGCCACGAGGTAGCTAAAGCTGATCGCCTGCCGTGGCGCATGCCATCTGCGGCAGAGCTTGAGACTGCGATCAAAAACGGCATTCAGTCTGCCAACAACATTGCCTTTGGTCAGAACTACATTACGATTTCTTGGGCATCGGACCGAGCCTTCACCTTCGGTCAAGACGGTGTAGCCATCGATCTGCGCAACGGTAACCGGTATGTCATGGCGCTGGAACAGCCTCTGGCCGGGCTATGCGTTAGACCCAAGAATCACTAAACAACTACTGAATATCCTCAGCTTTGACACCTTCGGGCAGCTTTGCCGCGACGAAGGCTTTGCCGTGAGCTGACCGCATATGTCCCCACTTAACGACGGTGACCTTCTCGCCTTGGACTTCGCTTTGGGCTTTGCGACCAAAGGTCTTTGGGCTTTGCGAGATGTTCTGAGAAAAGTCTTCAAAATAGCTGCCGAGAATGGGGGCCAGATCGGGCTGGCTGATACCGTCCCAGGCCACGGCGAAGATGACGCCTTCTTTATCTGTGTATTCCCGTAGAGTGAGGCCAGGATTGACCACTTCATGCACGGTGAAGTTTACCTGCGTTCTCACGGCCTGGCGTGCAGAGCCAAGCTTCTTCGCCAACTTATCAATTGCCTCTACTTTTTCCCCAAGCTGCGCCGGAGCCACTTCAGATATCATGAGGCTGATGCAGGCTGTCGCCACAATGATGCCAGTGATCTTTTTGAGATGACTCATGAGGCGTTTGCTCCTGTGACCCGAGGATTTGGGAGTGATCCCTTAAATATACAGTTATCAGGGATTTTTGCCAAAAAATCGTTGCGGCTCAGGGAGCCGGTCATTGTATTTCAGGCGATAATACCGCCCTATCCCATGACTACCGCGCCAGACACTAAATAGGCAATTGTGAACGTGCTAGATATATTTTAAGATATACTTGGAGGTATTTCGCGATGGGTAAGCCGCTAACTATCCAGGAAGAAGATGACAAGCAAATTGAAAAGCTAAAGAAGAAGACAGGTGCCACTACAAAAATTGCTGTATTGCGGATGGCTTTGGCATTGCTCGAGCAGGAGGTTGAAAGGCAAGGCCGTGTGAAGCGCTGGCAGAAAGCTGTGAAACTAGCTGCAGATGAGAGTGCTGAAATTAATGCTGATTTCAGACGCCACAGTAGA
Source organism: uncultured Pseudomonadota bacterium (assembly GCA_903915625.1). Lineage (GTDB taxonomy): Bacteria > Bdellovibrionota_B > Oligoflexia > Oligoflexales > CAIYRB01 > CAIYRB01. Next base: position 16,112 of record CAIWTN010000079.1, read on the forward strand.
ATCAAAAGGACTTAAATTTGACTCCATTGCAATGGCATTTGTATGTAGTCGATCTCGAGCCTCGTGTGGGAACCAAACCAGGCAAGCAACGACCGGCATTAGCGATCCAGCCCTCGGAATTTGGCGAGGCGGGGTTAGGCAGCACAGTAATTATACCAATCAACACAAGAATTGTGGACGGTGACGCTTTTCCACTTCGGGTTCGGATTCCTAAGGATACGACTGCACTTAAGCAGCCTAGCGATCTTTTGATTGATCAAGTACTCGCTTGGGACAACACTCTATTCCGCCGTGAATTAGGGGGCGTCTCAGATGAGCTGCGTGAAAAGGTGAAAGACGCCCTTCGTGAGTTTCTCGATTTGTGATCTAGTTATTTGCGCTGTCGGTTTCCAGGTCTATGCCAAAAAGGGCGCCGAGATCGGTGTTGGCTAAATCGCCGAGGTCATCGAGGCCCAGGTCTATAGCGGCTGCTGTACTTTGTACTGCCGAAGCCACCAACTCGTGATGATCAACTCCTCTAAGTAAAAATAGCAACTCTGGTTGCTCATCAAGGCGGATTGCTACGCCGTAGAGTGCTGCCGCTGCGTGTTTACACAGATCAGCCCAATCTAGGCAGGTGCAGGAAAACCTGATCGCCCCAGGTTCCGGCATAAGACCTGTTGTAGGGGTAGTCATAATTTCCATGATCTGAGGAGCAATCCGGCCCTGCAGTAGATCAATGAGAGTCAGGCCCGTTTGACTGCAAGTGCGACGTAGATCGTCCCAGTGTTCTGGTGCACAGGTATCTAGTTTGATCGACACGTCGTAAAGTTCTTGTCCCTGGACCTTGGCTTCAATGCGACCGCTACTTAGGCGCAGGTCAATCACACTACCATTGCGTAGATAACTCCGCCCACTGGGTAGCCTGTGCTCATAGTCGGCGTATCGTTCTAGATTTCTGCACCATGCGCGCCCCCAAACTGAGGTCGCAAGTCCCTTGGACCCTTTGCCCTTGAGGATTACGGGTGTCAGCTCTTCGCCGGAGGCTTGCAGCTTTTCTGCCGTTTGCTCAGCAAGTTTACGTCTTTCCGCTACAGGGATATAGCCGGGGACTTCGCCTAATTCATTGCCAAATTCATGGCTAAAGGCAACCTGCTTGGGTTTCTTGCTACGGCCTTTGTTAAGCATTGTCTGGTCCTTGTCTGTTCCCATCGTTAGACCTCGTTTCCTTCGCACTCAGCGGCTGCTTGTGTCAAGTCCAGTGATACCAGACGCAGCAAGTCATCATCGCTAAGTGAGGTCATATCGAGTTCGCTAGCGCCGTCTCCTGGCAATACATCGCGGGCGATCGCTCTTTTGCTGTGAAGTAGATCGGCGATTCGCGCCTCGAGTGTGCCAGCACAGGAGAATTTGTGTACCAAAACGTTACGGCGTTGCCCAATACGGTACGCTCTGTCCGTGGCCTGGTCCTCAACGGCAGGATTCCACCACCGGTCAAAATGCACTACGTGAGATGCTGCGGTGAGTGTCAAGCCAGTGCCCCCTGCCTTGAGTGACAGGATAAAAAATGGTGGTCCATTCGCACTCTGAAATTGATCGACCAACTGCCTGCGCATGCTGATTGGAGTATCGCCGTGGAGCACTGCTCCCGGCCGACCAAATATCCGTGCGAGAAATTGTGCCAGCACTTCGGTCATGGTGCGGAACTGCGTAAACACGAGCAGCTTTTCCTGCCTCGCGGCGATTTCTTCGGCAAGGTCGCTTAATCGTCGCATCTTGCCACTCAGTTGCGGTGCAAAGTTGCCGTCGCCTGTCAGTAGGCCGGGGTGATTACAAATTTGTTTTAGCTTCATCAGCGATTGAAGTACTGCACCACGCCTCTGAATGCTGCCTTCCTCAAGATCTTTCAGATCGCGTCGCAGCTCATCGACGATGCGAGCATAAAGTGCTGCCTGATCCGGCATGAGTGCGCACCGAACCTCGAGCTCAGTTTTGTCGGGCAGATCGCTAATGATAGAGCGATCAGTTTTTAGGCGACGCAGCAAATACGGCTGTAGCAGTTGCCTTAGCGCAGAGTAAGGAGCACTCGTTGCAGTGGCCGCCTCTTTTTGGCGCTGCTCTTGCGCCGATAAATAAGACTGAAATTGTTGGGCGCTGCCCAATAGACCTGGATTTAGAAAATCGAATAATGACCATAGATCGAGGGGCCGATTTTCCACTGGCGTGCCTGTTAGAGCGACGCGGTGCTTAGCTTGAAGTGATTTAGCCGCGGAGGTTTGTTGAGACGTTGGGTTTTTAATGGCCTGCGCTTCATCTAGAACGACAACGTTCCATGCTGCTTCCGCAAGCCATTGATAGCGTAGCAAACCGCCATACGTAACTAATACGACATCTGCGTTAGCTAGGTCCTCTGCTGGCATGGTTTTAAGCCGTGAAGCTGGAGTGACCGAAGGATGAGCCGTGAAGATGCGTAATTTGGGTGCGAACTTCGCTGCCTCGGCCTGCCAGTTGGGGAGCAGTGTGGCCGGGGCCACGAGTAAGTGCGGTGCGTGCCGCGATGATGTCTGACTTTGTCTGGCTAGGGCGACAAAAAATGCGAGAACCTGCACCGTCTTACCCAGGCCCATATCGTCGGCAAGGCATCCGCCCATGCCCAACTGATTTAATGTGATAAGCCACTGGACGCCGGTCTGTTGATAAGGCCGCAGTGTTGCCCGCCAATCATCACCGGTGCTTAGTCCCTCGCTAGCGATAGAAACTGTAGATTCGCGTAGTCGCGCGAGTTGCTCACGTAGCCAAGGGCCTGCGGTGAGATCCGACCATTGCTGTTCCAGATTTGCTGTTACGACACCAGCGCCGCTCCCGCTTGCTGAGTCGCCTTGGCTACCTTTTAATAAAGTACTCGGCCCACTGACACGGCTTAGCAAACGCAAAGCTTGTGTGAACGTCAGTCCTTCTCTTTCAATCAAATGCTCGACTTGGTGCCACCGCCCCAGTACTTGCTCGAGGCTGCGACCATCTGCCTCTACCCACTGCCCGCGCAGCAATACCAGGCCATCGGCTGTGGTGCGCAGCTTCTGCCACTCTTCGTCGCTGAGTGGTTGTCCTTGTAGTGAAAGCCGCATGCGGAAATCGAGCAAAGCACCGGCACCCACTCCCGCTTTGGGTGGTGAGGTTCCCAACTCTACTGCAACCTGCACACGCGGCTTATGTGTAGCCTGCCACCAACTTGGCACACGTACCAAAAAGCCAGCCGCCTCAAGAGTCGCAACATCCTGTAGGAGTCTATAGGCTTCACCGCTGCTCAGAGCCTGAGGCGCAAATAACCGCTTGTTTGCGACCAAATCTCTAACAAACGAACTGGCGGACGCTGCGGACTCTAAGGCTAAACCAATTTTGGTAAGGGTCGACTTTTGCCCCTTGGCAATCAGCTCTTGCAGCACTCGCCCAAGTGGCGCATGACGCGGCTTGGCCGCTAGTGACAGGCGAGTAGTGTAGGTGGCCAGTAGAGCAAATGGAGATGCGGCATTCGCTGGAGTTTCCGCTAGACTCAAACAAATGCGTCCAAGTGTATCCCACGCTGGGTGATCCGACGCGAGCAAGTCTTGAATTGGCGTACCAGCAGCTGCTTGGCGTTGGCTTGCCGCTGTGCCGACCTCTTTCCAAATCTCAGTCATCACGTCTGTAGTTAGATACTCGCCACCAGGCATTGCTGGAGCGTTAATCATAATTCTGTTTAGTTCAGTCTCATTTAACGAGGTCTCGTCCTCTGCCAGTAGCCGAGTAAGATGCAGTTTAGCAACGTCCCGCCAGTAACTCTCTACGGCGCCAAGTGCAGCCGTTGGCCAACGCGCAGCCAGAGTCATAAGTCCCCAACCAGTGCCTTTGGCAAAAGCATCCGCGAGTTCACTAGTCTCTCTATTTGGGCGCTCGCCGTTTTCACTCGGCAAATCCAGGCGGAGGCCACGGTCTGGGCGTAGGACTAATTGAAATGGGGTGGCCGCTCGCGGCTCGACTTGGCTCATCCCGCAAATTTGTCGCAGAATGAGCCACTTTGATAGCTTTAATTAGCCGCGGCGGTCTGATTGGCAAGAGGCGTCGCTGTGTATTCCCCGACCTCTTTCCAGGTATTGCCCGAAATCTGCAAACATGCCGATTTATATGATGATTTTGCTGCTGCTAGAGCGATCGGGTCGGTCTCTAGTGCCGGCCCTGAGTGGGTTGCGGCCAATTCTTTAGTGGTTGCCGCGCCACTAACGCAGGTGCCCATAGCGCCCGTGTCGCTGCATCCATCGATTCCAAAGGTGCCGCTGGCCTCGGCGCATTTGCCGCGGTAGCCGTTGAGTAGCTGGTTATCACCAAACGCAAGGCCCACAAACGCCTGACACTGACTGTAACCACTTGATTCTGTGTATCTACAGGATGCAATCGGCCGTCCTGCCACAGAAGGTGTGACCGTCTTGCCGTCACTATTAACTTCAACGGTCCCAGCGATCGGCATCGCGCCACAATAGAAGAATTGGAAGACCCCCAGCCACTTACTTTTGAAATTGAAGCGGCCGCCTAATTTTGCATCGACAGTCATCGCGCTACGGCGCCACAGACGCAATACTCCGTCCTTACCCTTTTGCATGGCGCAGAGGTTGTCCTGTACCCTTTGGATACGCGACGCCAAGGCTGTTAATGCTGCATCCTGCGGGATAAACAAAGCCACAGTAAGAGCTGAAGCCATCTCCGATGTTGCGGATCCGTCGGTTGCGGTAGCCGAGACTAATAAAGCTGACGATGCTTTTGAACCGCCAACCTCGTCAAAAAGACCAAACTCCGCAAGGTCATCTGCGTTAGAGGCTTTCAGCAGCGTTCCCTCTGGCAGCGCTCCAATTGGTACGTCGACCCTAGAGGTACCCACTGCAAGGGTACCAGGGGTCAGATAGGTAGTAGTCTGGCTAGGGTCAGAATTGCTGCCAGCACCTGACTGACTAACGCTCTTCTTGGTTATCTGTCCGCATGCAACAAGGGTGGTGATGCCTACAGCTGTGGCTGTTAGCAGAGTGATTGCAGTTTGGATTTTTGAGATCTTCATGGCGCACCAGCCTTGTTAGAGTGATTAGCGTCCTGACACGTGGTAGCCGTGGAATTTGAGCGTCTGAGACCCGAAAATTCTGTAAAAAATTGCCATCCAATTGCCAGCAGCGTAGTAATCGGTGACCATTTTGACTGTATAAGCGGAAAGATCGGCGACAATTATTACGGGCGTTGTAAACGTGTCGGTGGAGCCGATTTTTATCTCGGTAACTTTAATATCATAATTCGTGTTGGCGTTTTCCTCGGAGTAAGTCACGATGAATCGGCTGGTCGATGGATTAAAATGAATGGATGGGTTGTAACAAGATAATGTTGAGAATTTTAAAGGTGCGGATGGGGCTAAGGTGCTATCGGTTCGCTGGAAGTAGCAGTCGCCATTTTGATCACGATAGACTATCCCTGCGACTGTCGATCCTGAAATTGTACCTAAGCTTAAGTCTATTGCCTGTGGGTTGGTCAATGGACTTGAACTTGTGAAGACATTTGGCGCTACAACGCCTGAATTCGATCCGTAGCCGGAATTATAGCTGGAGCGTAGTCTTAGAATTTTCAAATTGGTTGCTTCTCTGTATGCAAGATAAAAATAACCAATACCATTTTCACTGATCCAATTCATGCGAAGCCGGTCTGTTTGACTCGCACCACTTGTAAGTTCAAATCGCGAGTAGCCACCGGTAGTGGTGGTGCCGTAATTCATGTCATCGAGCACAGTCGCCAGGTTAGCTCCTGTTGGATTGATCTTTGTGACGTTTATTTGATATGTTGTCGAACTAGTTGAGTTTTTTCTCACGTAAGCAACGCCCATTCGGGTCGCACTACCATCAGTGAAAGGCGCGGTTATCGACACGTCTGAGGCTTGATCGCTAGCGCTAAAGTTTGTCAATTGCACGGTTGTGGTAATAGCAGGTGCGGTGTTGGAGTCTGTAACGTAATTAAATAACACATCATCTGTTGACGCGGTGGCAACCACTCCAACTACGGCCCATGATCCATTAGGCAAGGATCGCACACCGAAATCGCGTGAATTCGCTATGCTCTGTTCTAGCACGCTAGCGCTTTGATTGATGCCTGATGTGCCGCTGCTAGGGGGATTAGTGCGGTCGACAACTATGCGTCTCAAATACGGACGTACGCTATTGTTAGTATCAATGAAAGTGAGTCCAATAATTGGTGACAGTGGGGTGCTTTGACTGCTTATCGCAATGCCGTGCTGATACCTCACTGCATTTGTGGATCCAGCAATATCCGCACCGTTTCCGGCCTGTATTGATACATTGCCAGCAGTTTGTATTGGTAGCGTGGCATTGAATGTAAGGCTGCGGAGAGTGGTGGTCCCGCTCTCTATGGTCGTTTCAGGCGTGATATCGAGAAAATACGAGCCTTGATCAAAAGCGCTCCACAACCACTTTAACTTTAGGTTGTTATCTACCATCAAGCTTGATCGTGTAATAGTCCCGTTACATACATACGGAGCAATTGCTGAAGCGCAATCAGCGGCTAACGTAAGTCCAGGGATGTCAGAGGTGACGCTTGCAGATTTCAGGCTTACATCCTCGATGTTTCCGTCCCAAGTATTTGCCAGCGTCAGTTTGTGCCCTAAATCGAAGTCGATATTGTTGCTAGTAGCGACGCTATTATTTGGGCCAAATGGAATGGGGCTAGATAGCGTTGAAGCAAGGGTGGAGTTGTCCAGTATATTGGTGGTTACCGAGGTAGTACTTGTTGTTGTCTGATTGGTTCCAAATGACCAGGCTGTATTAGAGGCGGCTGAATCTGGTGCCTCGCCTGTGAAACTTATCGTAGTTCCGGATGAATTAGCCGTTAAGAAAGTTGGAGCCCCAATTAGACTCACATCTGTTACGGGTTTATCACATCCGAATATTTGATTTACTTTAGATCGACCATAAAAAAATTGTCTACTAGGGATTGCGGTACACATTATCGTGGTTGGGTTAGTGTCAGTGCTGGATGTCTCTGTGTTACTAGTGGTTTCGTTCTGCTCGTGAGAGCCTACAATAGTCGGTCCAAATGAGGATTTTTCGCAAGAAAATAAACATAATGACGAGTAGACAAATATATTATGCCAGAATTTTTTCTTTATCAAATTCACACGGATCTCCCGCACAGTGGCTACCGAGCCGGTTTATACATATCAAATCGCATTTCGGCCGTATTGCCACTACTGCAGTCGTCTGCTTCGATAGTAACGATGCTGATTCTCGGGGGGGAGCTACTAGCGTTGCCAGGTGAGTAACTAGCGGCAAGCGCACATACCAGATTTCTTGCTATGCGGCCACTTGTGACGATCACTTCCGATGGTGTTGTGGGGGTCATTAATAATAACTCGTTGGTGGCATCTGTTGTCACTTTGAATTCAGCATATTTGGTTTTACTTGTTTTATCGGAGGGGTCTTCTAGCCAAATGGCCATAAACTTCTTGCTAAATTCGTTCCAATATAAGTGTGGAAATTTACATTCTGTCAGACTCGGCGTGCTAATTGCTGAGAAAACTATGTTTTTATCTGTAGATGCCAGATATCTGATTTGCGGTGGACTTGTTGACGAGTCCACTTTGTAAGCGGTGAATCGGCAGTTGCCCGGTGATGAAATGGTTGCATTTGTGCTAGGTGCGTAAAGAACACCGA
>CAIWTN010000080.1 GCA_903915625.1 uncultured Pseudomonadota bacterium
CGGGAATCGGGAATCGGGAATCGGGAATCGGGAATCGGGAATCGGGAATCGGGAATCGGGAATCGGGAATCGGGAATCGGGAATCGGGAATCGGGAATCGGGAATCGGGAATCGGGAATCGGGAATCAGCCATCAGAAATTTTGCATCTAGCGGACTAATTTAACGACGATTTTGGTGCAATTGCCTTACCACTTGACCCAAGCGTCAGCACTGTTACCTGACATCGATGGTTACTTTTTGGGTCTGGCCACCACGTTTTAAATCGATATCAATATGGTCAGCACCCTTTAGCGATCTTAGTAGAGAAATCGATGCAGCCACGTTATTTAGCTCGCTGCCATTGATACTGGTGATGACATCGCCGTCCTGTAGCCCGGCCTTCGAATAAATGCTGCCTTCATCTATCTGAGACATCCGGAATCCAGCTATAGCACCGTTCTCAAGATACGGTTCGGCAGTTGCTTGCATTAGCACCTTGGCTAAATCGTCTTTGACCATCTTATCTCGGTAGGACGCGCTGACGGCAATCTTGCCGCCTTTACGCTCAAATCCATCTTCTTGATAGCGGTCGGGAGCTAGGTTCATTTTTTGATTTGCGGCAGTTTTTGCGGCGCCGTCTTCCATGAATTTTCCATGGTAAACAAAATATCTTTGGCCGCTGCGATCAATGGCCTCGATAGAGTTTTCCGACACCGCGATTACTTTATATTTATCCATGATAATGAAGTCTTTTTTGACGGCTTTGACCGAGCCCGAGTCCTCTTTGATCAGAGCGACGTTATTAGCGCTGGTCTTTTGCACGATGGCGCCGACGATGGCGAACCCGAGCTCGGAGTCTTCCTTTTTAACGACATCGTTGGCCCTGCTGACCGCGGTCAGCGAAAGACAAAGCGTAGCGAAGATGTATGTCCACTTAGTCATGATGTCCGTTGCACCTTGAGAGCCAATAGGTACTCGCTTAGGTTCATCGGCAGGCCAGACCACAAGTTTAGGGACGGTTGGGATAAGTCAGTGGGCTAACTCGTGCCTCGTGCTAACATTAGGATATGGCGGCTAGTTTCCCAGGTCGGGTGACATTAGCCACTAAGCCTTCTGTTACACCAGGCACGCTCGGCGCGGGGTAGGCAATTCATGGTGGTTAAGCAAAAGCGGGTCCGCAAGATATTAACCAGTAAAATTAGACAGTTGTACGATATCGTTGCTGATATTGACGGACTGCTGACCGAAATGGAGACGGATTTCTACCGTGTCTGCATTTTCGGATCTGCCAGAATTGGGCCAGATAGTTTGATTTATCGGCAGGTTGAGGCGTTGGCTGAAGCGCTGTCGCGCGTGGGCGTAGATATCGTCACTGGCGGCGGGCCTGGCCTGATGGAGGCAGCCAACAAGGGCGCGAAGTCAGTGAGTGAGGGTGCCTGGTCGATTGGCTTGCCGATCGAGTTGCCGTTTGAGTCTGACGCCAACTCGCATCTGGATGTGAAGAGTCAGCACCGGCGATTCTCTAGCCGTCTGGATGAGTTCATGCGCATATCGCACGCAGTGGTCATCGTGCCTGGTGGTATCGGGACGCTGCTGGAACTATTCTATACTTGGCAGCTGATGCAGGTGAACCACATCAAGCAAAGGCCTTTGCTGCTTCTGGCTGACGACGATAGCTGGGAGACGTTGTTAACTTGGTTGCGGGATCATCCCCTCCATAATCAGCTGATGTCGGAGCGAGATTTCGGCATGTTGAAAGTGGTCAAATCGGTGGACGAGGTGATTAAACATCTTGATGTCGATATTCAACGCTTTCGCGACGAAAATCGCACCAAACCAAAGCATAAGAAAGTTGCCGAGACACCGTCAGGTGATTAGTATGTGCGGAGTTTATTTGGTACTCGGTGTCGATGGTCGATAAAAGTTCAGGACGGATGTTGACATGGCAAACAAGACACAGCGAAAAGTCTCAGTTTCAAAGATATTTCAAACAGTCATTCACTGTGCCTTGATCAGCGCAAGCGGTATGGGTAAACGCTGCCGTATGTCGGAGATTCGCTTCTTCGTCGATCTCTATGCTGGCTTTCTTTTTACTGGCAGCGCGCGAGAAGCGGTAGTCATTCAGTCCGTTCAGATCATGCGGCTATTGGAAGTGCTGGAAGCCGAGGGCTTTGTCAGCATCGAAAAAGAGGGCGCTCAGACCTATTACGCAATCACTACGGCATGTCATGTCAACTTGTTGACTGAGATGCTGAGTACTGATCAGCGCCTGCCAATGGAAGAGGTGATCTTCCTCAATTATTACATCACTACTTATCGTCGTTTGTTTTTCGTCGGAGGCCAAGAGCTGCAGGAGGCTGATCGGAAATTGATCGGGGACTTAATGGAACCTGGTCGTTTTGTGGAGCGGCAAATAGCTCTTCTCGATGAACAGATTCATAAGATCGAGGCGCGCAAGACTGACTATGCAAAGATCCGTGCCTTCTTGGACCGAGAAGACGTGGCTAAACTTAGCATCACGGAAAAAATTCAGCAGTTGCCTTTGGGACCGAATATCCCGCAAACCTACAAGAAATCACTCCGGGATGTATTGGCAGAGTTGCCCGAGCCTTTGCGCCAACGAGAGATAGAGCGGGGATTTGATCAACGTCTGCAGTATTTTTATGTGCCTTATTTACGGTCGTTGATCAACGAACGAGGGTTGCTCACCAGTCTCCTGCCGGATGCAGGTTAAGGGCGCTTATGGGGTCAGTCCCCTCCGGTAACCTCTTGATATTTTAATATCAGGAGGTTACTGGAGGGGACTGACCCCATACTCTATCAAGAGGTTACTGGAGGGGACTGACCCCATACCCCCATACCCTACTTTATCGCGAACCAGTTTCTTGGTTTTCACCACAAAGCACCTGAGGCCATGAGAGTGATCGGCAATGTTGTTCGATGACTGCCATTTTCAGATCGTCTACAAACTACGGAATATGTAAAAATATTGGACAATTTACTTCTGTAAATAATAAATAAATCCAATCATTTCTGATTTTTAAAATATCTGACTACATTGAATTCACTGGATCAAAGTTTGCAAAGCAAGACTATGAGTACGCATCTTATAGTCTAGATTACCAATTAAACTCAAAAGCGAGAAACCAGTGAAAGCGATACACATCAATTCGAAACGAATAGTTTTAGCGATTCTGACACTGTCAACTTTTGCTTGTGCTAAGTCAGCAACCTCAACCAATCACATTGCGTCTGCTGGTGGCGAAAATATGCTGACTTCGTCCAAGTGGAGCCAATGCACGGCGGTTTTGGGGCGTGGTAGCGACATTTTGTTCGAAAAGCGCAATGTCGAGTTCACCGCTGATGGCCATATTGTGATGGAGCCTGTGTCTCTTTCCGTTGATAGCCTTTGCAAACACACCATAACGCGTACTGACGCCACAGCCAAGTTTGGTGAAAAAGCAGCACTAAACGGTAAGATTGTGCTTGGCTACCGTGTTGGAGCAACTGCAGATTCTAGCGGGCATTACGACTTTGATGTGCTGTACGGCGCTGATGGCATGGGCACAAACGAGTATACAAAATTAGTCGTCGAGGGAGATAAGCTCCGCATATCCAAAGTGTGTAACTTTGAAGATGCTGATGCAGGTCGTTGCGAAGAGAGATCAATGGTCGTACTCAAGAGTCTAGAGCCGACCGACTCGATCAGGATGAAAATCTTTTCGTTTTCACGCGGCGCTAAGGTCGAGGCGGCTACTGCGGGTGTCGTTGATCCAGATTACACCCGCGCAATATTCCGTATCGACCTAACGTTTTTTAACTCCAAGCTCTGCTAGTCGCTTGATCCACTCTGCACCAACAGCGGAACCGGTGCGATAGAATGCCGGAGGGGCGCCAAGTGGCGCGTTAACGATCACCCTCGATGCGACACTGGGGTCGCCGTACGTCTGCCCAGTCCAAACATGAACCCATGTCCCAGCGGGCAGCTGAACTTCCCGCGTATGTTGCTTGCTGTTTACGACAGGTGCGACCAGGATTTCACTGCCAAGCATAAACTGGTCGTCAATATTATAGGCTTGAGGATAGTCGGGAAACTCCAAAAACATGGCGCGCACGACGGGATGGCCAAGCGACTCTGCTTCAGCAAATAATTGCTTTCTATAGAACTGAAGACTGGCGAAGATCCGCGCGTTGCGGTCAAAAGCTGCAAGACTGTTATCGCTGTCATAAATCTGTGCATTGGCCTCGGGTCTGAGTCCCTCGTGTGTCCTAAATGCTGGTGTGAAAGCGCTGAATTCTTGCCACCGTTCCAGAAGCTCAGCGCTGCGACGCACGCCTACGTTGCCAAGGGATACACCGGTATAGCCGCCAATATCAGAATGATTCAGGCTATAGCCAGAAATGCCTCCACCTATCAGCCCAATTAGCGCCGACTGAAGGCCGTCGAACCGATCCCATGTCACCGTCTGGTCGCCTTGCCAAAAGAATCGCGCCGTGCCTGGACTATGCGTAAATCCGGCTCGACAAAAGTAAACGGCGTCCTCAGCAATTCCTGCCTCTTCGATCGCCTCGCGATTAACTCTGGCCCACTCTTCGATGTAGTCGTTGTGAAACTCGCGGCCAGTATGGCCGCCGTAAAGCTGACTATCCGGCGGAAGCGACTCGGAAAAATCACACATCCAGCCACTAAATCCGCGAGCAATAACTTGGTCCTTAATCACCGATTTGATCCACACGCGCGCCGCTGGATTCGCCAGATCCACCATTCCTGACTCGATGGCACCAAGGCGAATCGCGTAATCGCCACCGCTTTGATTTTTGACCAGATACCCATGAACGCTGGCTTCTTCGTATAGGTTTCGCTGACCATTGGTGGGCTTCTTGTGCTCTCTGAGCGACCTTGCTAGGTGCGGATTCACGTAGCCAAGCAGCCGCACGCCTTGGCTACGCAGGTCACTTAACAGATGATCCCATTGTGGGTAGTGCTGTTCATCTAGCTCCCAATTCCACCACAACTGCTGGCCAAACCAAGTCCGCCGTTGCCCGACCCAATCCTGCAGCCAAAGCCCCGCTAATGGCGTGCCCAGGGCCTGAATTTTTCGCAAAATTTGGCGCACTCGCTCAGTGCCACCCTGTAGACCCACGATGGCCCCACTATGAAACCAGTCCGGCGCGCGTCGCATACGCCCCGAATATTCGGTGAATGCGCTTACGAGCTGCTTTGGATGATCACCTCCGAGAATCTCACCCGCGGCATACTGCCCATAGGTGCGTACTCCGAGACTCTGGGACTGCGTCAGATCGATCTCGACATAATCTCGATTTTTTAGAAAAAGCCCGCGATGCTTGTTGGTGATGAAGTATGGTGCTGCCATGTAGGTGGTTACCGGACTGCCCGAACTACCCGAAGCGGCACGGTTAACGAGCCACGAATACGGTTGTCGGCCGCGGCCTACACCTTGCTCCTGCGGCCAGACTGGAACGTCCTGACCCTTCAAATTGAGATACGTCGGTTGAAGGCCAAATCCGTGGAACGTCTCGTCTGACTGTGATTGTGCCGTTAGTGTGTAGACGTTAATCCCAACCGCATCCGACTTAATTGCAAAATCAAGCCGATGGTCGCTCACCGATCTAAGTGTTAATGTCACAGTCCGACCCGAACACAACGATGTCGGTCCTGACAAAGGCCACACGAACACCACACTTTGATCGTTGCTACTTGTCACTACTCCTCGACTTTGCGGCACACACGCTAGCCCAGGTCGCGGCTTAAAGTCGAAGGATCCATGATTCCAAACCACGTCGAGTTCCATCAACCCAAGACTCAGCCAATCTCGCGTCAGGTCTAGTTCGAGCACTGGATATTTGCCGATACCTTCCCAAGTGACAAGCAAGGAGTCCCGACTTATGTCGATGTTAAACTGGCCGAGCCGCGTCGTAAGTCGCGGGGGGACTGCCTCTGTGAGGCTGTGAGTTATTGCCGATCCATCAGTCACTTCGGACCTGGCAACGATCGATATCGGAATCATAGTCGCCACCAACAAGCAGAGACTTCTCCCGTTGAACCATGTCATTGCCATCGCTCCCGCTGATCAGCTGAAAGTCAGGGCTAAAAGGGCTGCGACTGCATCGTCATCCTGTCGGCGTTAGAAAACAACTGCAGACGTGCAGAGAATCTATCAATTAACTAGGGATTAATCGTAGACTTATCGATGCCAAGGAATAAGGCCATGGTTGATGGCTAAGCCAATGATATGGGCCCTAAAACAGCCCGACCTGCAGAAAGTCGGCTAAATTGCCCACAAGGTTGTGAGTCTAACTTGATGTATTCAAAAGATTATTTGTGAGGCAGTGCCCAGAATCCCGCCTCCAAGAAACCCTTTGCGAAGCTGAGGCCTCATGCTGTTTAATGCACTACCGGGATTATTAAAGTGCCGGTGGTTAAACAGGCTAAGGGGTCAATGTGCGCGGGTTAGCGCTGATACGAATTTTGGGATCCGCGCTATGCTTGAGTGGTGCGGCGGTGTCGGCGACTGCTGAGCCTATCAATTTGCCGCAGGCTCTGAAGTATGCGATGGAGCATGCGCCAAGCATGGCTCAGGCACGTGAGCAAATTAGCGTGCGCGACGCCGAGGTGGACCGAGCTAAGGCCAGGTATTTGCCCTCGCTTGATCTGACCACGTCGCAGGGCTACCTACGCAGTGGTACGCAGCAGGTCACATCGGGCACGACACCGGACGCGTTGGGTCCGGTGGTGATGAGCACGCAGGCACCTTGGTTTAGTCAGTTAGGCCTTAATCTGACCGAGACCTTTTACGATAACGGTCAGAGCTATATGCAGCGTGATATCAGCGAGGCCAGCCGGGAGGTGTCGCGGCTATACATGATGGATACGCGTGACTCCATGCTACTCAGAGTGTCTGAGGCCTATTATTCGTTGTCCCAAGCGGAAATATTGCTCGGGACCAACGTCCAGCAAGCGCAGCTGACGGCTAAACAATTAAATAAACTTGAGGCTCTATATCGGCAGGGGCTGAAGACTAAGCGCGAATTTTTTCGCCTAAAGAGTCAGGCACAGAGAGCCGCCATCGAGGTCAGCAACGCCAAGGTGACTCGGCGCAACGCCGAGATTGAACTACGACGAACCATGGGCGTACCAGCCGATGCGACCGGAATCACTTTTGTCACGTTGACCACCGACGATATCCAGGCACATGATCCCGAAGTACCGACGCAGGTGCCAACGGTCAATCAGAGTTATCTGGCTAAGATCACCGAATATCAAAACACCATCGGTGAAGATAATATCGAGCTTGCCCGCCGCCGTAATCTGCCAGTACTAACTGTGGGGTCTGGGCTTAATTATCAGGTGCCGGATTATCTGCGCGTACAGGCGGGGAGTGGAGCGCCAGATGCGCCTAACTCATGGACCTGGAATGTGACCGTCGGCGTCAATTACAACATCTGGGACGCTGGTAGTCGGCGGCGCGATATCGATATCGCCGCTAGTCAGAAGTTGATCCAGAATCGAGACAACCGCGATAAACTTTTCGCTCGCGCCGCTGAGATTGCAAAGCTCATGGAAACATTGCGCAACTTGAAAAGTAACCTACAGCTAAACAAAGAACTAATGCGCCTTGAGCAATCCAACTTTGCCATTTTGGAAGAGGACTATCGGCAGGGTAAGGTGGCTTACCTAGATTTAGTTACAGGACTTAGCGATCTGTTATCTGCGCGGGTTAGTTACTACACCAATTACATCAGCATTCTGACGGCAATGGCCCAGTACCGCTACTATGAGGGCACGATTTATGAAACTGTGGCGAATAGTTAAGATTGTCCTCGTGCTGGCGATCCTGGGTGGTGGCTATGCGTACTGGCGTTCTCGCAACAAAGATGTGGCATTAACCCAGGCTCTGGGCACTGTAGAGCGCGGTGACTTGGTTGTTAAGGTCACCATATCTGGCGTCATGATGCCGCGTCGTCATGCGGTAATTGCGGCGCCTTATAATGGCTACGTGCAGAAGCTGTATGTCAAAATTGGTGACCATATTCACGAGGGTGCTCCCGTAGTCAGTGTAGCTCAAGCAATTGGCGGCACGCACGAGGAAGTATTTCCCTTAAGATCACCTCTGTCTGGAATTGTTGCCCAGGTTTGGCGACGCGAGGGTGAATATGTCGCAGCGTCGGCCGGTGGGGCGCAGGGTGACAGCGGCCTAGTCAGAATTGACGACGTAACCAAGTTCAATGTCGAATCCAACGTGCCTGAGGTCGAAATCGGCAAGCTGCGGGTCGGTCTTCCGGTGTTAATTCGTGCTGTGGCTGTCTCTAGCCGTACCTATACCGGACGTATCAGCGAGATTGCTCTCGCTGCAAGAGAGCAGGCTGGTTACGATCGCTCGCGGATTGAGTTTCCTATCACGATCACCGTGAATGACCAGGATGACCAGATAAAATCTGGCATGTCCGTGGTGATAGACATCATCGTTCGCGAGGCTAAAAATGCTCTTACATTGCCACATGAGTATGTGCAGCGTGGACCGAGTGGCTACTTTGTCACTACGGCTAGCGGCCAAAAGAAGCCAGTCGAGGTCGGTCTCAGCAACGAAGAGGCCTTCGAGATCAAAAGCGGTGTCGAACTTGGTGAGCAGGTGAGGCAGGTTGATTTCTTGGCGGTGGGCGGTGACTTGTGAGTGCTAGCTCTGGGGAGTCTCCTTTGTTGACGGTGTCTGATCTGGATTTTTCCTATCAGATGGATGGTCAGAGGGTAGGCATACTAAACCAGGTTAATTTTCAGATCAGGCGTGGTGAGTTTGTGGCCATTCAGGGGCCATCGGGATCTGGTAAATCAACTTTGTTTTATATCCTAGGCTGTCTGCTGCGTCCTACTAGCGGTAAGGTAAGCTTTGAGGGGGCGGATCTCAGCAAGTTGACTGGCGATCAGGCGGCCTACCTGCGCAATCACAAGATCGGCTTTATATTTCAGCAATTTCATTTGCTGCCTCGGGCGACTGTGCTCGACAACATTATGTTAGCAGCAACTTATCCGATGGAGATGGCTCGCTCCAAGCAGGCTGCCGTCGAAAGGGCTACGAGGATCGCTGAACGCCTTGGGCTAGGTGACCGTTTGCAGCACTTGCCTAATCAACTATCAGGCGGGCAACAGCAGCGTGTGGCAATTGCTCGTGCATTGATGAGTGACGCGAGCCTGATCCTTGCCGACGAACCCACGGGTAATCTTGATAGCCGCAATGCGGCTGAGATTTTGCGCATCTTTGACGAGTTGCATGCGCAGGGGCGCACTATCATCATTATCACTCACGATTCTGAAGTGGCGCAGCGCTGTGACCGCATTCTTACAGTTCGCGACGGTGTGGTTTTTGGCGGTGGTGATCCCAGCGCTATGCTGCCAGATGTTGGTACAAGTTCAGCGATGGCTATGCCCAGCAATTGGAGTAACAGCGGCCTGCTCCTCTCCATAAAAGCGCTGCCTGGTGCGGTTCGTAACCTAATCCGCAACCGAACGAAATCGCTGCTGACCATGCTTGGTATCATCATTGGGATTGCCGCAGTCCTGGCGATGATCTCGCTCGGGGAATTTACCAAGCGGCGCATCATGGAGGGCTTTGAGGCGCTAGGTGTGAATAAGTTGGTGGTGCGTGGTTATCCTAACTGGGAACGCAAGGCTACCGACGAGTCGATGAGGGAGTTTGGTGGCTTTAAGTGGGATACTGACTTAAAGCCCCTGCGGCGCCTTTTCCCAGAGATTCACCTGCTTTCGCCAGTATTGGCGAATTGGCAGAATACTGTGACCGCTGGTGGTCGCTCCGTCTCCGAGAATGTTCGGCTGCGCGGGGTTAACCATGAATACGCTGCGATCACCAATATCAAAATGGCCGAGGGCCGATGGCTGACGCCCTATCACGTCGATCAGCGTGGTCTGGTCTGCGTTTTGGGTAGTGAGCTGGCGACGCAATTATTTCAGGGTCTTCCCTCCGTGGGGCAAATGATCACGGTATCCGTTGACGCGGAACGCTCGCTTCCTTGCCGGGTGATTGGAGTGGCCATGCCACAAAAAACCAATCAGGAATGGAACCGTCCTAATACTCAGATCAGTGTGCCTTATACTCTTTATCAAGCAGTGAGTAGCTACGGCGGTAGTCAGATGTATCAGTTCGCCGTGCAGGTGCGGCCTGATGCCGATGTAGAAAAGACTGGCCGGAAAATTAAAGCCTATTTCGAACAGCGTTACGGTAGATCAGGGCGCTTTATGGTCGATACCGAGGGCACTTTGGTAGCCCAGACCAAGCGCTTTCTCAATATCTTTGCCATCCTCCTCGCGGCGATCGCCTTCTTGTCGCTGTTAGTCGGCGGTATCGGCATTCACAATATGATGCTCGTCTCTGTCACGGAGCGCATTAAAGAGATCGGCCTGCGCAAGGCTGTAGGTGCGACTAGCCGCAGCATACGCCTGCAAATTTTGATGGAATCGATGGCTTTGTGTGCAGCAGCAGGTGTGATAGGGATCGGGAGTGGCTTTGCCGCCACTGAACTGATGATCTTTGGTGCCACTAAGTTTGTGCCGAAATTGAAATTTGAATGGGTGCTCGACCCGTTTGCTATGGCCATTGCTGTGGTGAGTATTTTTGCCGTAGGAATGTTCAGCGGTATGGTGCCAGCGCGTCGCGCTGAGCGATTGCAAGTGATTGAGGCGTTGCGAGCTGAGTAGGCTGCCTTGGCTGTGTAAATTGGGGCTGAAACCTGTTTGGGATGAGGGAAAGCACGCGTTCAAGTTAGGTGGAAATTTCTAAAAAGTTCATGTTTTTCCGGATTCTTATGGTAAGTTGTGCTGTCTCTAACAACCACTGACGAGGTGGATTTAGATTATGGCCATTTCTTCGCCCTCCGCAGTTCTTGATTTGAATCGACCGCCTCACGCTCGACTGTGGCAAATTCTCAATGCTGAGCGAAAAGATTTAACGCTAGTGGCCGTTTATGAAATGGCAGTAGGCATTTTCTCATTAGTGGTCCCGATCGCGGCGCAGTCGTTAGTGAATACGGTCGTATTTAACTTTCTACTTCAGCCGATCGTAGTTTTGGCAGCTATTGTTGTGGCCATGCTCGGCGTGGCATCCGTACTTAAATTGATTCAAACAGCAGTAGTTGAGACGATTCAAACTAGGATATTCACGCGGGTATCGCTCGATTTAGCCTATAGATTGTCACGCATTCGAACGGATGCATACGATGGCCATCGTGGCACTGAGCTAGTCAACCGCTTCTTTGAAGTAGTCACTATTCAAAAAGGTTTGGCTCTCATGTTGGTGGACGGCCTTGCCGTCATCCTCCAAGCGATTATTGGCATGACTCTGCTAGCCTTTTATCATCCTCTTTTGCTGGCATTTGACATTGTGCTGATGGTCTGCATATTTCTTGTGATCTTTCTCCCATCAAGAAAGGGCACACTCACAAGCATTAAGGAATCAAAGGCTAAATATAAAGTTGTCTCGTGGCTGGAAGAAATCGCGAGGAATCCAGTCACCTTTAAACTTGCCGGCGGTCCTAACTACGCGCTGATGCGGGCTGATGAAGTGACGTCTGAATACCTGTCAGCACGTCGATCACATTTTGTGACTTTGATGCGCCAAATCCGCGGAACACTGCTCGTACACACTGTAGTGAGTGGTCTTTTCCTCGGGCTCGGTAGCTATCTTGTCATCAAGAAGCAATTGACACTAGGACAGCTTGTTGCATCCGAGATTATCGTGACCATGGTCTTATCGGGTTTCGCTAAGTTCGGTAAATATCTTGAGACCTATTACGATCTGGTAGCCGCGACCGATAAGATTGGTCATTTATTTGATTTACCATTAGAGCAAAAATCGGCTGAGCGAATCACTATTGTCCCAGGACCGATGAGTATTAAGATTAAAAAAGTAAATTTTCGCTACAGCGAAAATGGACCCAATACCCTTACAGGTATCGATCTAGATATCGCTCCTGGTGAGCACTTAGGCATCGTTGGTGGGAACGGTACCGGCAAAAGCACACTATTTGATCTAATCATCGGACTTCGCACCCCAACTTCGGGTGTTGTTGAGCTTTCCGGCTATGATTTACGGGATGTGGACCTCGAAGAGATAAGAAGTCACATTGCGCTAGTGCGTCAGGTGGAGATTATCGATGGCACAGTACTAGACAATATCCGACTCGGTAGAGCGGACATTACCTTGAACGATGTGAGACAAGCTCTTGCCAAAGTAGAGCTGTTAGATGAAGTGTCTGCGCTTTCAGACGGATTATCGACTGACTTGTCCGGTAGCCTGAATCCGCTCTCTGCCGGTCAGGCACAGCGATTGATGCTAGCGCGGGCTATTGCTGGCAATCCAAAGCTGCTGCTTCTGGACGAAGCTTTGGACGACATGGACGGCGCCGTCAAGAACGTGGTTTTGCAGACGCTATTTAGCTCTGAGGCGCCATGGACGGCAGTCATCGTCTCACATGATCCGGTCGAATTATCTAGCTGCAGTCGCATCGTGCGGTTAAAGAATGGCAAATTGCACGTAGATGATGAAAAAGTTGGAGGGCAATCTTTATGATATACCTCTTGCCCGAGCATCTTAGTCGCAATTTGACTGCCATAAAATACGTGAAATCCAAAGCCTCTTATCGCAGGTTAGCTTGGTATCTTGCGGGACTTTTTCTGATTTGCGCGATTGCACTAACGCTGGTGCCCTGGCAGCAAACAGCAAGTGGTTTTGGTAGGGTGGTTGCCTATTCGCCAACGGATCGTGTGCAGAATATCGACGCTCCGGTTGAGGGGCGCATTGGGACTTGGTTTGTACATGAAGGGACGATAGTCAAAGTAGGTGACCCAATAGTCGAGATACAAGACAATGACCCAGAAATCATGCGTCGATTAGTTGCTGAACGACAAGCGGTCCAACGGCGCCTCGAAGTATCAAGAGTCGCGACTAAAACTTCAAAAATCAATTTAGATCGACAAAGAGATCTGTTTAATCATGGGTTGAGTGCCAGGCGTGCCTATGAACAGGCAGAGCTTGAGTATGCTCGCTATTTGACAGATGAGGCCAATGCCTCGGCAGAACTTTCTCGGATTGAGGTACGCCTGGCGCGGCAAAGTGTGCAGTCCGTGAAGGCGCCGCGATCAGGGACGATTCTCCGGCGAATGTCCGGACAGGGCTCGGATTTAGTCAAGCCGGGTGACGTACTTGCTGTCATAGTGCCCGACACTGAATCTAGGGCAGTAGAGATTTGGATCGATGGAAATGATGCCCCTCTCGTCCATCCTGAGCAGCATGTCCGGCTTCAGTTTGAGGGCTGGCCGGCAGTCCAGTTTAGCGGTTGGCCTTCAGTAGCTGCAGGAACATTTGGCGCTGAAGTAGCGTTTGTGGACCCGGCTGACAACGGACAGGGGAAATTTCGCGTTGTCATAGTACCGACGAAGGGTGAATCTTGGCCATCGTCACGCTACCTCAGGCAGGGCGTGCGGGCTAATGCTTGGATCAGCCTAAGTAAGGTGCGTCTTGGATACGAGCTGTGGCGGCAGTTCAACGGTTTCCCACCGTCATTGACTGAGGAAAAAGTCCCGCAAGGTGGTGCCGTGGAGAAAAAGTCGTGACACCATATTTTCGCTGTGTATTGAGCTTTTTTGCTCTCTTCTTCGCTGTTCAGTCGATGGCTTCTGATCCAAAAGCGAGCGTTGAGCCAGCCCCTAAGCGCACATCGCCTCTGCTACTAACTACCTTATTCGAGTCTGTAGATAGGCATTTTCCGCTCATCAAGAGTGCGGCACAGGATCAGCGGAAGTCTGAGGCAGACTCACTCTCCGCGCAGGGCGGATTCGACCCGGTGTTAAAATCGGGATTTCAACGCACTCCCTCTGGAGAGTATGAAAATCAGTCGCTAGACGCCGTCATCGAGCAACCAACACCCCTTTGGGGCTCGAAGGTAATCGCTGGATATAGAAAAGGCTTCGGTAAATTTGGGCCATACGACGAGAAATTGAAGACCAACAGCGGTGGGGAGGTTCGAGGCGGTGTTGAAATTCCATTGTTGCGCGGAGGAGAGATTGATGACCGGCGCGCGAGGATTTTAAGCTCGGAAATTGCGGTTACAGCCTCGAGTCAGACTCTTGAGCTACAGAAATTGGACACGCAGCGACAGGCCGCTCTCAAGTACTATGACTGGGTCGTGGCGGGAGAAAAGCTAAAGGTGTCCAATGCCCTTTTGCAATTGGCACGCGACCGCGATATCTCCATGAAACACCGAGTTGTCAAAGGTGATGTTGCCTCTATAGATCAGATTGATAACGAGAGAAGCGTCATACAACGGTCAGCTAGCGTCGTATCTTCAACAAGGTCGCTAGATAAATCTGCTCTCGAACTCTCTCTATTCTATCGTGATGATGACGGACGTCCGATCGTAGTCTATCCGAGTTCGATACCACCAGACGCTTTGTCTTTACCAAGTAAAGAAGCTAATCAAATACAGCAAACCATGACTACACCTGCTCCAGATGAGATCGTGAATCTTCATCCCGAGCTAAAAAGGCTGCGCGCCCTAAACGAACAAAATGAGGTGGAAACTCGCTTAGCGCAAAACATGCTTTTACCAAAATTTGACGCAGAAATATCGGTGTCGCAAGACTTCGGGGTCGGAACTCCCGCAAAGGAAACTCTCGAGTACAAAGCGGGTATAAAGGTCGAGCTGCCACTAAGACGACGTACAGCTAGAGGTAAACTCGAGGGTATCATTGCTAACCGCTCAAAGATTGATGCTCAATTAGACTTAGCCCGGGACCGGATCCGTATTTCTTTGATGGATTATGCGCAAGCTATACATGCGGCCAAAACCCGCATCGCTATGATGCAGCAAGAGTTAGCGCTGTCGACAAAAGTGGAGCAGGCGGAACGCCTGCGATTTCGTCACGGTGACAGTAATTTGCTAATGGTTAACCTAAGAGAACAGGCCACTGCCGATGCCAGGATTCGCACTATTGACGCACTGGCTGACTACCACAAGGCTGTAGTTGAGTTTGAGCTAATAGTAAACCGCTTCCATTAACTGATTTAAGATTGGAACCGGTATCCAATGCCTGGCTCTGTAACAATGAGGCGGGGTTGACTTGGGTCCATTTCGATCTTCTGCCGAAGATGCCCAACATAGACTCTGATATATTGCACCTGTTCAGATGAGTTTGGACCCCAAATTTCCTTTAGGATTTGTGTATGAGTCATCACTTTGTCGATGTTGCGAATCAGCACCGTTAGTAGGGCAAATTCTGTTGCCGTTAGTTTTAGTTCCTGGCCAGCGCGAGTGACTTTGCGCGATGCAATGTCTACTTGTAGATCTCCAGCGCTTACGACTGGTTCTGCAGCAGTCGATGCCTTTCTCGTAGCTAAGCGCATACGAGCTAATAATTCGCCGATCCCGAACGGTTTAGTCAGATAATCATCGGCGCCGCTGTCGAGTGCAGAGATGATACTTTCCTCGTCATTGCGTACGGAAAGTATAATAATAGGGCGCTCGTACCATTCGCGCAGACGCTTGAGTACGGTCATACCCTGTATATCGGGAAGGCCGAGGTCTAAAATAATTAGGTCAGGCCTGCAGGCTGTTGCTGCCACAAGCCCCTTTTGACCAGTCTCGGCCTCGGTCACGTTAAAACCGTGCGGTTCAAGGGCAATTTTTAAAAACCTTCGAATCTGAATCTCATCGTCAATGACGAGAATCTGTTTCTGAAGATTAGTCATGTTACGTCACCTCGCGGGAGATGTAGCGTGAATAGAGCGCCACCGTCGGGATGATTGCTGGCTTCTATGGAGCCCCCCTGGGACTCAATGAATCCTTTAGTCACCGCAAGGCCAAGGCCCACACCACCTGCATGATTCTGATCGGCCCTAAAAAATTTATTGAACACCTTTGCTGGGTTGTCCCTCGGAAGTCCAGGACCGTGATCTCTAACGAGGATTTCGATATCGCCATGTACACCTTGCTGCGCTGATATTTCAATCACTGAATCGCTGGGTGTGTAAACGAATGCATTATGAATGATATTGGCCAGCGCTTGATTTGCCAGTACAGGGTCACAGGTTACTAGTGGTGTCGACTCTGCGATTTTAATCTGCACGCGGTGCACGCCGCGCAGATGGTCCACTTCTCGAATTGAGGTCGAAATAATGTCATTTACATCGCATACAATCCGTTTGGCTTGCATTAATCCCGATTCGATCCGAGTCATGTCGAGTAAATTTTCAACTAGGTGCTGGAGCCGCTCAGATGCCTCTAGGATCTGATGACCTAGGAAATCTACAGCCTCTTTATTCGAACTAGTCATCGGGTCGACGATCGCACTAGCTGATCCTTTAATCGCTGCGAGAGGAGTTTTGAGCTCGTGTGAGACACAGTCCATGAGAGACTTGTATAGTTTCTGCGTCTCTTCGAACACCAGGAGTGTTTTGACTCGGTCATGATAGGTTTCGCGTTCAATACCGGAGGCGATTTGGTGCAGCAGCGCGTCTATCAGGGTGAGCTGATCTGTACTTAGCTCAGGGTTTGCCTTTGACTGAGCAAATCCAGCAACGCCCAGTACCCCGGATCTTCCGATAATCGGAACGTAGGTGTGCTCTGCCGCCGATAGGGTTTCCGTACCGCGACCCGCATCAGAATTCTTGCTCAGAAGTAGCAAAACATCGACATGAAGAGCCTCCTTTAAAAGTGTTCGGGCTCTTTCCAGGATTTCATCGACGGATTGGGCAGAGGCTATTTCCTTTGCCAAATTATAGAGTATCATCGTGCGATGTTCGCGCGATCTAAGCACTCTTTCTTTATTTGCTAAACGAGTGGTTAGGTGTCCCACGACGGCTGCTGCGACAAACAGCATTAGCAGAAGCATGAAGTCTTCTGGATTAGACACTGTAAAAGTCAGCCTTGGCGGGATAAAAAAGAAATTATGAATAAATGCAAAAGCAAATGCCAGGGCGAGCACAGCTGCCCTAGATAAAAATAAACCTGCAAGACTTACAGCTAATAAAAAGATGATTCCGACCGCCATATAACCAATGATTGGCTGTAGAGCGGTTGCAATCAACCAAGTGCTAAGTGCAATGACTGTGAGCCAACCAAAATCTTGAGCAATTTCTCGTGACTTCTTTGTCGCCAACGTGCTCTTGAGGTAATGCCTGCCGTCTGGATTTTTTAGGTCATCCGTCATCAAATCTTTGTTCTTGTCACACTCTAGATCGAGTTTAAGGTTAGGTGAAATCCGAGGGTCTATTCCAGTTGCGGATGTTGTTAGCAGGTCAGGCGGAGCGTTGTCCCCTAGAATTCTCTTTCGCGTTGTAACTATTTGTTTTGAATTAAGATTGTGATGAAATTTAAATTTTATTTTGAACTAAATCACCCACCTTAGACTGTCCCTCGGGAACGCCTATGCCTCCGTTCCAACTAATGAATATCCATATCTCATCGTTTTCTCTCAAGTTTTTTTGGGAAATTCCGATAAGCGGGGCGTAGAGGAGAAGGACATGAAGTCTAGGCGCTCGATATCTGCTACGCATTTTCTGAAGGTCGGGTTCCTAGCCGGAGCTTGCAGCTTTGCAGTCGGGTGTAGCAAAGAAGCTAACTTCGGCAAGCGATCGAAAGATGCAAAGGAAGCTGAGTGGGACGAACCTTTAACACCGAGTGATAGTGCCGGCACAGAAAAGCGAGTTTATGCTTTGCTCGGTGGTTATCTGAGCTGCAAAAATGATGAAAAAAATGCTGCCACTACAGTGGGCAGCAGGATGTCGCTGATTCTGTCTGACTTAGCGACGGTGCTAAAGAATACTGGTAAAGATGACCCGATATCGTTGGTGTCTTGTTATAGTTGGGACGCCACAAATATTACCTACGCGATGTCATCAGATCCTTCAAAAATTGTGACCTCGACCGTCGATGAGATGATCGCGACATTTAACGGCTTGTTAGATTCGGTCGAGAAGCCAAAGCTTTATATCGTTGGTCATTCTTACGGCGGCTGGACTTCGATGAAGATAGCAACAAATTTAACAGCTAACGCCAAAATGGCCGCACTGATCACGGTAGATCCAATCAGCAAAGAAAATTGTACGCCTAACACGATTATTAATTACGTAAATTCGCAGCCAGATTCCCGATGCAAAGAGCCTCCTGCGGATTTTGGTCCGGAAAAGATAGATGAGATTGCGAGGCGGACTGATCTATGGCTGAATGTCTATCAAACCGATTTTGCGGCACTCCATTCCGGACCTATTTCGGCGGCGCAAAATCTTCTAAAGACATATCCGACGAGTAATTTTTCCCACTCTACGGTCATAGATGATCCTGATATTCGGGACAACATCAAGAATGTTCTGACTGCTGATTAAATGAAGCGAGCTAATCCTGCACGCTGATTGCAGGATTAGCTCAATGACTAGTGACTAACTGACAAGCCTTCAATACAGGCTAATTAATCACAGCAATTGCATCAAGATCGACACGTGTTCCCAAGGAACGCGCGTTTCTCGTGCCGCTGGCTGTGATCACCATAGTATGTGCCGCCCGAGGCAGGCCAGTTTTTACAAACTTCAGCGCTCTGGTTGTCGATGTTGGCGAATATAAATCAACGCTACCTTGAGCTGTCCCATCGATCGTAATAGTTGCAATTCCCATGGTAGGTCCAGCAGCTGTGATCCATGCGACTTGAGTGCCAGTAAATCGTACTGTTGCAGCATTACCACGTCCTGTTGTTGATCGGGCTGCTCCACCAAAAAAATTCGTAGCTACTGTCCGTACCCAATTGCCTCGGTAGACCACCGTGCCGGCATTTTCCTGCAGCACGGATAGGCTATTCACGCCGCTCCTTAGAGTAGGTGAAATGTTACCTCCGCTATCAGTCGCAGTGACTCGGTATTCGAAAGAATTGCCACTCGCCAGAGTTCCAATATATTGGGTGGCCGTTGGTGTGGTGAGAGCTATGGGGCTAAAGATTCCACCATTCAAGCTTCTATCTAAGGTGTATTTCGTAATGGTTCTTCCCGCGGAGGCTGTGCCTGACCAGGTGGTTTCGACAGGAATAGTGGTTGTAGCAATGATACTATTAACGATCATCTTAGATACTGGTGGAGTGACTGTGGGTAGCGTCATGTTGAAGGTGTAGGTGTCTTGCCTGATTGCCGAGGCAAGTCCCGTTTGGTCGATTAAAACTGCCTGTATGGCAACCTGCGATGGACCTCTGATGGTGAACGGTGCTGTGTAAAGAACTCGTGTTGTTGACGTCAGTGGAGACGAAGCGTCTAGAGTGTAATAAATCTTACCAGCTCTAGATCCCGTCAATGCGATTGTAGTCTGATCTTTGTAGAGTCCACCGGCTGGCAATGCTGTCACCACAGGAAGTGTGGTGTCAATCGTGTAGGTGGCCGTCCGCACTGGTGAAATCGTGCCATCTAGCATGACTGCCACATACTTAACGACTGTAGTGGCGTTAACTGGGAATGTCGTCAGGTACTGAACTCGGGTTGGACTTGAAGTTGGATCTGTACTGTCGATTGTGTAATAAATTTTTGCGTTAGCATCCGATGCCGCAAGAGTGATTTCGCGCGGTGAGGTGTAGAAGGCCCCCATCGGACTCGCTGCGACATCGAGGCCACCACCGAGTTTTCCGCTAACAGTGAATAGGTTGGTATCGTATACCGGCTGGTACACCCCTCCCACCAGTAGCTCAACTCTGAAGTAGTTGGTATTGAAAGGACTACCAGTCACTGTGTGTGGCACCGCAGGATCCCCAACATAGCCTGCGGGTGCTCCAACATCCCAGGTCAGAAATGGACCGACGCGACCAAATCGGAAGACATCGAAATTATTTGGTACAGCCGAGATATCTTCAGAATAATTGATGGCACCAACGCCAATACTTCCCGGCAATACGGTGAAGTAGTTGACACCGTATGGGTGAGTTACGCGGTATTGGCCAGCGGTATTAACATCCGCTCTTAGGCGAATGCGACCAAACAGGACTCTTTCACCCGGGGTGATTGCGGGTGTTGGAAACGCTCCTTCGACGGCCATAACTAATAATGCTTTGCCGGCTTGCGCTCCTGTTAGAGCCGCGGAGGCGTTCCATAGGAATGTTTCACCGGCAAAGTTGCGGGGATATACGACTGGCTGCGTAAGGTCGACACTGCCTGGCCCTGTGAGTGCTGGTGGTAAGCAGAAGGGATCTAAAGGATCGACGCAGGGCACTAACGCGATACCTTTGGTGTCTTTGATCCAGAATGGCATCTCATAGGCCGGATTGATTTCAGAACGTACTAGTTTTTCAGCCTGTATGAAGTAGTAAGCTTTGCGTTCCAGTGAGCTTGCGACAATTTTATTGGTTGCATCTAGTCGTACCCCAATATAGCGAATTAGGGTCGTGCCATTATTAGCTACATTGATCGGAGCATTGTTGTACGTCACTGCTGTCTGGCTAGTCAGGGGATCTGTGCCGTCTAGGGTGTATTTGATACTCGTGCCAGGTCCTGATAAGGCTAGGCTCACCGATATTGGGGCAGCAAATGGACCAGGCTCAGGCGTTGCAGTTACCGATATTAGAGTTGGATCGATAGTATAGGGGTAGGTGGATACCGATCCGTAAACACCGTTTTGCTCATAAACTGTCTTGAGATTTGTAGTGCCCGCTAGGTTATCAGGCGCCAGAGTCAAGATTTCTGGAGTGGGTAGGGATTTGTATGCGATCCGCGAGGTGCTAGTTGTGGGATCAGTACCGTCGAGCGTATAGAAAATGTTCTTGTTTGCATCGTCCGCAACTAAAGTCAGCTTTGGCGATGTAGTAAAAGTATTTGGCGCAAGCGAAGGGACGACTATATTTCGTGCCAGTCTGCCAGCGATTGTGGCTACATTTGAGTCAGCTACAACCGTCAAGTTAGCACCGTTGATTTGTTCCAGACGAAAATAATTGGTGCCCAATGGGCTGCCCGTGAAGGTGTGAGCGACTCTTGAGTCGCCTAAATATCCGGCGGGAGCTCCTGTGTCCCAGCGAAGCAAGGTGCCGAATGGAGCTTTGAGTACGCCATTGAATTGCTCGGTCGCAACTCCTACATCAACTACGTCTCGGACGCGTCCATTAGCA
>CAIWTN010000081.1 GCA_903915625.1 uncultured Pseudomonadota bacterium
CGGGAATCGGGAATCGGGAATCGGGAATCGGGAATCGGGAATCGGGAATCGGGAATCGGGAATCGGGAATCGGGAATCGGGAATCGGGAATCGGAAATCGGGAATCGGCAATCGGGAATCGGAAATCGGGAATCGGAAATCGGAAATCGGGAATCGGGAATCGGGAATCGGAAATCGGAAATCGGAAATCGGAAATCGGGAATCCGGTATGAACCGGACACATAGGTAACAAAACAGACCGGAGACAGTGGACGCACTTGGTCGCGTCTATCAACGGTTCCAGAAGCACATCGTTGCTCACAGCACTCATTTAACCGACGAAATCATAGTAGGGATTAAGAAGTCGCTAGCGCTTAAGACGTCGACAGATCTCATGAGGTTCGCAGCCAAGCTTTCCGAAGACGTCCTCGTCGAGTAGTGAAGCCATGGGGTCAACCCAGGGATTGAAAACTAGATAGGGCATCTAACTCTAACGAAATCTAGCCGAGCTATGTAGCGCACTTCGCAAGCGCACCATGTAATCGCTGCGGCTGATTTCTACAGCACCTAGTGTGGCTAAGTGCTCCGTTAAAAACTGCACTTCAAGTAGTTCGAGGCCGCAGCTATTTAGTCGTTCTACCAAATAAAATAGTGCGACTTTTGATGCATCTGTGACTCGGTGAAACTTGGATTCCGCAAAAAAGGCGCCATTCAGTGATACGCCGTACACTCCGCCGACTAGCTTTTGATCCTGCCAGATCTCCACTGAGTGGGCATTGCCCTCTTGATGAAGCTGCAGATAAGCGGCTTTAAATTCGTCTGTGATCCATGTGTCGTCACGTTCACTGCAGCCTTGCATGACTCCGGCAAAGTCTACATCGACAGTCGCGCGCAAGTGACCTGACCGCAGAGTCCTCTGCAGTGAGCGTGAAACATGAAAGCCGGACAGCGGGATAATGGCTCGCGGCTCTGGGCTTAGCCACATGAGTTCGCCACTATGTGGGTGCGGCATAGGGAAATATCCCTGCGCATAAGCTTGCCGCAGTAAGTTTGTACTCATCCGATTGCGATGCGTCATCCCGGACTATCCATGACTATCCATGACTACACTCAAAACTTCATGTTTTGAATTTAAAGTTTGGATCAAGGACTGGCTCATAAACCTTGCCTTCGCAAAACAGGCGGAACAGCTCTTGGTCTATTTTGCCGCCTTTGACTTCCATCTCGATGATATCTAAGGCGCGATCAACTGGCACGGCCTTCTTGTAGGGCCGGTCTGCAGCGGTCAGTGCGTCAAAGATATCGGCGATGGTCATCATGCGGGACTGCGTCGGAATCTCATCCACTTGAGCAGCGGTAGGGTAACCGGAGCCGTCAAGTTTCTCATGATGTTTTGCGGCGATCTGGGGCACATTAGCGAGCTTTTTACCCCATGGAATCTGGCGCAGAAACTCGTAAGTGTGCACCACATGACTTTGGATTTCGGCGAATTCCTCTCTGGTCAGCGAGCCGCGCGAGACAGATAAGGCTTTTAATTCGTCACTGAGCAGGTAAGGATGGCGCTCGTTGCGGATGTTGCGGTAGCTGAGATTAGCAATATCTTTGAGTTTCTCAAATCCGCCTTGTTCAAGAACAGTGGGCTCATTCGCCTTGAGAATAAAGCGCATGTGCTCGTCGAGCTCGGCGATTTTCTGATTCTTTTCGTATTCAAAGGTGTAGGGATTAGCTCCCATGGGGAAGTGGTCGGGTGATTGCACATACTCAATCACTTTTCTTAGATACTCGACCTCTAGACTTGCCTGGATCAGCTCGAAGCGCATCATGAGGCGCTCCAACTCTCCAGGGTAGAGCTTTTTAGCTTTGGTAAGCACGTTTTCGCGCACACCTAGTTTGCCGAAGTCGTGCAGTAACGAGGCGTAGCGAATTTCCTGAATTTGGTCGGCGTTGAAATGCTTGGCACGGTATAAGCCGATATCGCAGCGGTTGACGACTTCAGCGAGCCCGACCGTGAGCGCAGCTACTCGATGTGAGTGACCGCTTGTGGTGGGATCTCGCTGCTCGATCGCAGTGACCGAGGCGTTGACTAGACCATCGAATAGCTCCTGAATATTCTGGTGCATATTCGCATTTTCTAGTGCGATCCCTGCTTGCTGAGCAACGATCTCGGCCATTTCCTGGTCGATCTCGTCAAATGGTACGACCTGTTCTTCGAACGAGTCAGCAGTATTAAGCTTTGCCTGCCTATCTTTCTTTCGATTGATGAGCTGAATCACCCCAATCACATTGTGGCTAATGTCGAACATGGGGACAGTCAGCATCGAGTGTGACTGATAACCGATACGCTGATCCCAAGTGCGGTCGTGGCGAGCGCCGAAGGGATTTTCCTGCGGATTTTCGTTTAGCTTATATAAGTCAGGGATGTTAATGGTGACAGCTTTGATACAAGCGCTGCCTACAATCGACCCCTCGTTTACCGGTAAAGAAAATTTCGATAGGTTTTGTTTAATGGAATGATTTTGCGTCAGCCGAAACTGAATGCTGCCATCGCGGACATTGTTAGTGGGGGAATCGACAGTGTAAATCGATCCAGCATCGGCGCTGGAAATCTCGCGAGCTTTGAACAAAATAAGATCTAGCAGACGCGGTATATCGCGCTCGCCGTTCAGCTCGCGAGAAATGGACATAACATATTTTACGGCTTGATTAGCCTCTTGCACTTCTTCGGCAGTCGCGCGAGCGTGTGCGAGCAGCGTTTGCATGTTGTAAATATTCTGCACGATTGGATAAAGCGTCTTGCTGTAAAGCGGAAGCCCCAACTGTTGAATATCTGGGCGCCTCAAATCAACTGGGAATTCCGCAAAATCTTCGTGCGTACCAGTGCACACTACGCAAGTGGTAGCTTGATTCGCCTCTGCCACATAGGGCAAACGGCGCTCAAGCGATTGCCAAAGTGTGGGCGCCAGAATGATCTGTTTGAGGCCATCGCGACTAATGATCACCACTTCGTCGTTCGGCGAGTTGATAGCAAAGGCGCGGAAATTCTCGTCAGTCAGCAGGGTCGCAATGAGTTCAACCTGCGACGTGATTTGTCCAACCGTTGCTGGCTGTTGCTCTAATTCGTCATTGAGAGCATCAAGGGGGCGCGGCGTCGTCGTCATGTTTGAGTTGAGACTCCGAGTCGGTGAGGCTGGAAAATGTGAGATGGATATGCTTATAGTTTATGCCAGCTGCAGCGGATCACCAACTAGCGGGCATAACTAGCGACAAATGGGAGCCTTATTCATGGATTTTGGAGTTATCATCGACGTCGAGACCACAGGTCTGTCGCCGACTGAGGATAAAGTCATAGAAATCGGCGTGTTAGAGTTCGGCGTGGGAGAAGGGACTAGGCCTCATCTGCTGCGGACCTACGGCGCCCTGCAAGATCCAGGGGTACCGATCTCCCCTGAAATCACCAAAATAACGGGCCTAACTGATGCGATGGTAGCTGGTCAGCAAATTGACTGGGCTTTCGTGAGACGGATGATGGAGAAGGCGTCCATAGTTATCGCTCACAATGCCGATTTTGATCGCGGCTTTCTTGAACGGGTCGATGCGTTATCTGGCCTGTCCGCACACTGGGCTTGTTCCATGCGACACATTGACTGGAAGAAGCACAACTACAACACCATGGCATTAAATTACTTGGCTGCAGATCATGGTTTTGTGAATCCGTTTGCGCACCGAGCTGTGTTTGATTGCGCGACTACCTTTAGGCTAATTGGCGATCACTTAGAAGAGCTGATCACGCGCAGCTATGAGCGCGAGTATTTGATTCGTGCTGTAGGATCGCCATTTGAGAGTAAAGATATCCTGCGCCAGCGCGGCTATCGCTGGGATCCTGACAATAGAGTTTGGTCAAAAGTTCTGGGTGAAACAGCATTGGTCGCAGAGCGGCAATTTCTGCAGGACGAAGTCTACAAAGGTCGAGGCTCAGCTCAGGAAACCGAAATTAGCCATCCTTGAGCTACTTTTGGGATGAAATAAATTGCCAGACTAGCGGTAAGGTGAAATGGGGCCAGTGGTGATTGCCGCGCCATGGACAGAACCAGACTGGGTACTCTGCTGGACACCCCTCAAGCTGCTGACACGCGTCCACTCGCATGGCATTGAAGTTGACGGGCATCTTACAACCGTTTGCTGCGGCATAGGAATTCACTAGATTCGGTGCCGACGGATAGTACCCAACATTGGAATCGCTTTGCCCATGAATCACGATTGCGGGTTTTCTTGAGCCGTTTCCGCCACCAGCGACGGAGATAACCCCTCGGATGTCATTGGGTCGTGCAGCCACGAGGCCATTGACGAAAAAGCCGCCATTGCTGAAGCCATGCACAAAAACGCGCCTTTTATCGATGCAGTATTTTTCACTAATCGATTTCACTATGGCATCGAACAAGGCTAAATCTGGGCTGCCCGGATAGGGGTTCCAGCTACCGCCCAGCGCATTCGGGTAGACGAAGACGGCATCGTCCTTGCCCAATTCTTCAACGATCTCCCATTTGTGATGCATGCGCGGCGAGGTTCCGTCTAGACCAAAGCCATGGAAGCCAATCACCAAGGCGTGAGCTCGCGTGTTTTGAAGGCTTGGGCTGACTACTCGAATCATGGTCCGGCGTGTGTTGCCGACCTGCAGCGCGATCGTTTTTACGCCTGTATCTGTTGGTTCCACAGAGCAGCCATCATTATCTTGGATGAAGTTTTCTTCGATATAGTTGGCGTTAGCTATCTGACTCTGACGGGCTAGTTTTTTTATCTTGGTCGGCTTGGCATACAGGCTTGATGACGTTAGCAGAGCTATGCTGATCAAGGGCAAAAGAGGGCGTGATAGTGCCATAAAGGGAGATCCTTTCGCGGCATTGAGGTGGGGAGTTTTTCGGGGATATGATTTATTTTAAACCATATTCTGTTTGAATAATGCGGTGGGATCTTAGAGTCATGTCTTCTCAGCGTTAAATTATCTTTTTGAGGGAAGTGACCTTTGTCCAACTTGACGCTAGGAATTTCTTGCAGGGCACAAAAAAACGGCAGTGATGATCACTGCCGTTCGCTATGAATTTGTCACTTTAAATTAGTCTAGTTCGATTATTTACCTGTGACGCCGGTAGATTCTTTCGGTGGTTCCTTCGTGGTGAATGCTTCCACCGTGCTTGGTGCTGTCTCAGACAGTGCACGAGGAATATTCGGGTAATCCACCGTTTGATAGGTTAGACCGTCAAGCACAAAGGCCGAGTTCGTTAGGCCAGCAGCCGTGCATGTTGCGAGATCTTTCTGGGTGAAGCTCGCTGTCGACGCATCGATGCAGTATTCTTTGTTGCGCGCGTTGGTCGAGGTCGCGCAGGTAGTGCCGCCTTGCTTGGCGATGTCTTGGTCAACCGTTGCGTAGATGTAGACAAGATTATCCTTGAATAATAGATGAAGGCCGCAGTCATAACCAACGCCGTTACCGGTTTGTGTATATTCGATGACTCCAGCTTCGGTGCGTAGCAAATGCGCTACTGAAACCGATTGGGATTCCACTGTTGAGAGTTTGCCCACGCGCATCCAAAGCTCAGCCTGATTGGTTCCTTCCGTGACTTTGACCGCTGATGCTGCCGCAAATGTCGACTCCTCCGGTCCACCTTCGCGGATATACCAGTCGGTCTTGCCGCTCTCGGTTTTCTTACCGAAGGCTCGCCATGCACCGTTGGAGCCGGTGAGATTATCTACGCAGCTCAAATACTGAGTGAATTTAGTCTCAAATTCGGCTGTTCCGTTGCCGTCAAAATCAAAAGAATTTGAGTAACTTACAGGCGTCTTTTCCACCAGGGTGCTGCCTTCGTAATCGGCAAGGCATGGAGCGATTTTACCGTCGGTTCGCGTCTTGATTTCTGCCATGCCATCGTCAATTTTTTTGACTAAGCTCAGTAGTTCAGCCGGTCCGGGACTAAACAATCTACTTTTAATTATCTGGCCCGGTGATTCAGTGACAAGGGTGTCGAGGGTCAAAGTGGTGCCGCTCAAAAGACCGGTTGGCACGGCAGAACGAACGATAGGTTCGATAGCAGGCACTGTTAGAGTAAGGCCGTCGCGCGTTTTGCTCTTACCGCAACCCGCAACTACAGCTAGTGCAGCGAACAATACAGTCCCCCGATGAAGTACCATAGATCGGCCCTCCTAAACCTAACGTGAGAATTTTAATTGAAGTGCGTGTGCAAAGAATTGAGCTTATTGTCCTCCTTTTTTAAAGGGGGCGCAATAGTCTCACTCAGCCGATACATCCTTCAAGGCCCGCTTCTTTATGAGTGCTGCGGCTACAAATGCTAAGACAATTAGCCCTAACACAAAATAAATACCAAATTGAAACTGGCGCATTTTGCGCTCTAGCTCATCTAGATTTTTACCAAACAGATAGCCTGTATATACCCAAAGGGGCACAGAGATGAGTGCGGCAGCGCCGTCGAGGAGGACAAATTTTAATGGCGACAAGTGATAGCTGCCGCAGGTGAAAAAGATCGGTGTGCGAAGTCCTGGCATAAAGCGGGCCATGAACACCACTTTGTCGCCGTATTTTTGAATGACGCCGCGGACCTGATGATCGCGACGCTCGCTAAGTAGTTTACGAAAAAAGCTATGGCCTCTTATCCTCGCCCCGTAGCGACGTCCTAGAAAGAATACTGTACCGTCACCGCCAAGCACGCCGATCATACAGACACCAGTCACCCACCAGAAGTCGGTGACACCGTGTGACGACAGAATTCCACCTGTGATCAAAATAATGTCTTCTGGCATGGGGATACCGAAGCCGCAAGCGAGCAGCATACCCAGGATCACGAAGTAGCTGTGCGATCCGTATGGTTGCAAAAAATCCAAGACATCGAGGAGAAACTTCATGAGTGACGTTCATTCCTATCGCTTATTTGCGAATGTATTGCTGCATCAGGTCGCGAGCTTGGTGCATCAGCTCTTTTAGTTGTCCCGTGTACGAGTCAAGCGCTCCGTTAAAAAGAGCAAAAGCTAGGCCAGCTCCGACACCAAACATGACTAATCCTAAGAGAAAGAATATGAGCATATGCATAGCAAGCCGGCGCGCCAAACTTCGTGCCTGCTTACTAACGGGAGCCTGCATAGTCAGTCTAGTCGCTTCGCCGCTTTTGAATTCAACTAGCGGTTCGTGCGCCTCAGCAGCTTGCACTTCAATCAGAGCGTGCGCGTCCACTGCTGGAGTACTTCTGGGATTGTCTAATTTTTTCGCATCGTTCATCGGCGATGATTCCGTTAATAAAGCATCGTGACACCTGCCGACTATGGTATCGGCAGGTCATTGATTCAAATTAACGTGGCTCCATTATAGTCCCAGGCTTGGTGCATGGCGCAATCCTTGCTCGATTGCGCTGTAAACCTCAAGGCTTGGTTGCTGCTGATTGGATGCTCTTAAGGTCGGCTTGAACCCAGCCGCTCGAATCTGCTCCATGATGCTGATAGGACTCAGCTTTTGCATGTCTATTGAGCCTAGATCGGCGGCTCCGAAGTGCAAGCATACCGAGGCAATTTTTTCGGCCGGATGTTGATAGCTAGCCGTACCCAATCCTTTGGGTTGGCTCAGTGTCGGTATCATGGTCAGCGGTGCGATGACCATGGGGATGCCCTGACTGCCAAGTCGCGCTAGTGCGATCGCTCTAAAATACTCACTAGTCGTGATGAAGCTTCCGGGTGATGCTGTCACCTCGATGCCAACCACTTTGCCGGTACGTGCCTGTAGGTCTGCCAGCGCCCGTACGCGACGCAGAAATGCAGACCACTGTGGCTCGCTTGGACCGTAGGTCGGAGCTGTCAGTTCTACCTTGGCGATAGTGGGTATGCCGGCTGCATGCATGAGTGAGTGGAGTTCTGTGATCTCCTGATTGGTCAGATCAGTCTCGCTCTCGTCTGGGCTACTGCCGAAGCTCTGGACGCCTGCTGCCGCTAAACGCTCTGCCAGTTTGGCAACCGAAATTTGCTGACTTTGCGCCAGACGCCAGAGGCCTTTGGTTCCCCATACTGCGACTTCTTGCGTCGGAAAGCGTTCACGACAATTTGTGGCAATCGCTAGTAATGCGTCAAGACCCAGACTTGCAGCAGACTCGCCTGCTGCTGGTGCAGTCGAGGGTGCCAGATCAATGGCAATCGTAGACGCTGCTAGTTTGAATTTGCTGCAGTTGCGCTCGGCCACCGCATCGAGTGTGCTCAGCGCATCTTCGACGGACGACACTTCGGCAAGTTTCAGCACAGTCGTGGGAGCAAAGCTGCCTTCACCGGCAGTCACCGCTTGCCCGCACACTGCTGCAGCGAGGCGGCCTACCTCATGCAAACTAGCCTGGTCAGCTAATAGCTGCAGGTCTTCAATCGTCAGCAGCTCGCCGTAGTCGCACTTATTGATCGCTTGTCTAAGATTAGATGAAGGCTCCGTCTTTGGGCGCAGCTCTGGTTGCTTTATCGGTCTGTAGAGGGTGTCGCGTTCACAAGGAATGCGGCGGCTCTTTAAGATCAGGTGCTCGATAAAGTTACGGCTCATGGCCATGCCGGCACGGCCGCCAGCCATGCGAGAGATTTTCTCTTCGATGACAGTGCCGTCAAGATCGTTGGCGCCAAATTCTAGGCCTAGCTGGGCGACTTCTTGTCCAAGCATGATCCAGTATGCTTTGACGTGGCGGAAATTATCGAGATAAAGGCGGGCAATGGCCAGCGTCTTCAGGTCGTCATAGCCAAAGGTGTAATTATTGATGCCCATCTCATTCTGAAACGGTTGGAACGAAAGTGGGATGAACGCATTAAAGCCCCCCGTTTCATCCTGTAATTCCCGCAGTCGCCGCATGTGATCGACGCGGTGTGCGTAGTTCTCAATGTGGCCATAGAGCATAGTGCAGTTGGAGTGCATGCCTAGGTTGTGAGCAATACGATGTGTGTTTAGCCACTGTTCCGCCGACACTTTTGTGTCGCAAATAGTATCACGGATCTCTGGGTGGAAAATTTCCGCGCCGCCACCTGGCAGCGAGCCGAGTCCGACTGCTTGCAATTCGCGTAGAATCTCTTCAATAGTCTTGCGCGCACGCCGCGCCAACCAATCTAACTCAACGGCAGTAAAGGCCTTGATATGCACGTGCGGGAAGGCTTGCTTAACCGCAGCAATCATGTCTTTGTAATGCTCAAACTTCCAGCGGGGATGCAGCCCACCGACCATGTGCACTTCCGTGGCTCCTTGCGCCACAGCCTCGCCGGCCTTGGTCACCATCTCTTCAATGGAATAAGCGTAAGCTCCCTCTTCGCCCGGTTTTCTAGAGTAAGCACAAAACTTACAGCTTAGTGCGCAGATGTTGGTCGGGTTGATGTGACGGTTGACGTTGTAGAAGACTAGGTCTTTGTTTTTTGCGCGGTTGACCCCGTCGGCTAAGCGACCGATCTCCACCAGCTCGTTGCTATTAAATAGAGCCAAAGCGTCTTCATCACTAAGACGCTCGCCTTGGTCAATTTTTCTCGCCACATTCCTGATCAAATCCATCATCGTCCCCTGATTGTGGAAATGAGACCAATCCGACTACGCTTACTCATAGAGTGCGTCTTGCAGATTGATGTGTGTACATAGGCCCGACTCTTCGCCAATGGCGAACAGTGTTTGAATAGCCTGACGTACATCCTCTTGCAGCGCTAAGCTGCGACGGTTTACGTACATGGAAATATACTTGTCCCCGGCGGTGACGTCGAGGTCGGCTTTCGATGAGCGCATCGCCTCTTTGAGGGTGGCGCTGCGGTTCGCTAGGCCCATCTCAATGCTGCGGCGCAGTAGCTGCGTGACTTCCTCAATCACCTTGGGGCCGAGGCTGCGTTTGATGGCGTTGGCGCCTAACGGCAGCGGCAAGTGAAAGCGCTCACTCCACAGCCGACCTAGATCAGCAAGTTTACGGAAGCCTCGCTGCTCGCAGTCGAGTTGCAGCTCATGGATGAGAACACCCGCCGCCACGTCACCGCTCAAAACGGCATCGCCGATGTCGAGAAAACTCATAGGCACCGCCGTGAAGTCGCCAATGAGCCCGCGGGCCGCGAAGTAGGCAGACGTCTGCAGGCCCGGCACGGCCACCCGCTGCCCGGCTAAGTCTTGCGCGTTTTTCATGGTGCTGTCTGGACGCACGATCACCGCCGGCCCGAATTCATCACCAATACTGGCGCCGATAGGCATCAACAGATAATCAGACGCCAGTTGCGGATAGGCTGCAATGCTGATCGCCGTAAGATCGTAAGTGCCCTTTTTTGCTTCCGAATTCAGTTCCTGAATATCGGCAGCCGTGAACGAAATCTCATAATCTCCAGTATCGATCATGCCGGCTCGCAAGGCGTGCACCATGAAGGCGTCATCGGTATCCGGGCTGAATGCGATCGAAATAGACTTTTTCATCTTAGCTCCACGGCACATACTTTTGTGCCTCCAAGTAGTTCACGTAAAGCCACTAATTGTGCGTCAGCATGCTCACGGTTGAGTAGCGCTAAGACGCAGCCGCCGCCGCCGGCGCCAGTTGACTTAGCGGCAGGGCAGCCGAGATTAGTCGCGGCATTGATTAACTCTGTTAGAGCATCGGATACAACACCGGCTTCATTCAGCCACGCACCCGCTTGCTTCATACTGTCAGCAACTATGCCATGGTCGCCTAGTGCTAGGCCACGCGCCGTAGATTCAGCGAGACTATCGAAGGCCGCCACGCGCTGTTCACCCAAGCTGCCTTGGAAATAGGGCGCCGCCACCTGAATCATCGTCAGGGTGGACGAACGAACGCCGCTGTCGAGCAAGGCAAAGCGCCACGATTCATGACCAGCCGGTGCTGCGACAGCTAATTCTGTCGGCGTCCCGCCTTTAGCAAAGGAGATGGCATGTCCCATTGCTACGGCTGCCGTATCAAGTCCGGAGGGATTGCCGTGAAAGCGACGTTCCAGCTGATTGGCAAAATTGGCCAATTCAAAGCGTGTCATTGGCATGCCCGCGGTCGCGGCAATTGCTTTCAAAATCACCACGCACAGGCTGGCGGACGAGCCTAAGCCAGCGCCAATCATGACGGTGGAATGAGCTTCCATGTCGAGTGGAAATGGCTCCAGACCCAGGACCGTAAATGCATCATCAATTACGCCGCGCAGATGCGCTGTTACCGGGCGGCCCCCGATCAGCATCCGTACTTGCGGCTGACCATTTTTATCGTACTTTTGTGTCACCGTTAGGCGGACGTTCATCTGTAAGGAGTTAATTGGCATCGCTACGGCACGGGCACCGTAAACGACAGCATGTTCGCCAAC
>CAIWTN010000082.1 GCA_903915625.1 uncultured Pseudomonadota bacterium
CACGGGTCTCGCCAACGCCAGCAGGAACGGTTTCATTGGTGGAGGCCAGATTGGCTACAATTACCAAGACGAATCTGATGTTGTCCTTGGGGCAGAAGCCGATATTCAGGGGACAACCTTCAGAGGGAATGGTTCCTACGCGAGTGGGGTTGTGGATGGAGCACACTACTGTGCGGACGAAAGTAACGATGAATGCATTGAAACTATCTCACGTAGTCGCACGGCTGTTGGCGGCGGGACTGTAACTGCTGGCACTAACTGGCTTGGCACACTCCGCGGACGTCTTGGATATGCCGTGACGCCGAGCCTGCTGGCCTATGGCACGGGCGGTCTTGCCTATGGCAATGTTCACGCTTCAAGCACTCAATGGACCAGTGCACAGACGCAGGACACAGACAATGATCAAGGTAATTTAGATATAACCACTTCTATGCAGACCAGCATCCCGGGTTACAGCAAGAGTTATTCAGGGTTTAAGGCTGGTTGGGTGGCAGGCGGTGGTCTGGAATGGATGTTCCACGACAATTGGAGCCTTCGCGCGGAAGGCATGTATTATAATCTTGGCACGATTGACCTTGTCTCCACTCCCGTAGTCGTCAATTGCGGTGGCGTAGCCTGCGGCGGTGTAGCCACCGGCGCGACAATGTGGGCAACAACGCCTATCACCAAAATCCAGTTCGACGGCGTTATCGTCCGTGGCGGTGTGAATTATCACTTCGACTGGGGCAAGGCGGATACTGTGGTCGCTAAGTACTAACTCTTGCAAGTAATAAACCAGAAGAAAACCCGACTAGAAATAGCCGGGTTTTTTCATGATACTGGATCTTATCTCTTACTGGATCAGACGAAGCAAAGCTTTACCTTTTTTACTCTTAAATTCTTTAGCATCGATGGTGCCATCATTGTCTGAATCGACATTCTTAAATACGGACTCAACATATGTTATTAACTCGTCTTTCGAGACAGTGCCGTCAGAATCTGGATCAGCTGCTTTGAGATCTTTTGCAGAGAGCTTCCCGCGAAGCTCCTTGGCATCAAGCGTGCCGTCATGATCAATTTCAAGATTAGTGAACTGATCATTTGCAGCTTTGCTGATTTCAGCTAGATCAATCGTTTTATCATTATCGCTATCATAGGCTGTAATTGGATCTGGCTTCGCGGCGCCATAGGAGGGGGCCGAGAAAATTACAGTCATCATCGCGCTTAGGGCTAAATTTAGGTATGGATTTTTTTTCATCATTTACTCCCGGGTTGATTTAGTTTGAGCAGGATATTTTCAAACTTGGTTCATTTGCCATGTGTTCAAAGCCTTAACGGCACAAATCGTCCTGCAAATCACCTCTTTGGATTAGCACACAGGTCACGATTCGGCTCTAATTGACGCTCTTAAATTTAGCCACTTGATTTTAAAGGTTAATAAAAATTTATGCGCTGCTAGGTGCACAAACAAGTTTCCTCGATTATGGAAGGAAGGATCCATTCGTTATCCAGGCTCAGGAGCATGACTTGACAGCAATTGATTTTTCTAAAGTTCTCGTCGCCCAGGGCGGGGGGCCGACCGCTGTGATCAACCAATCGCTTGTTGGCGCCGTTTTAGAATC
>CAIWTN010000083.1 GCA_903915625.1 uncultured Pseudomonadota bacterium
CGATTTAGCGAAGCATGCCATTGAGGCTTTGGATGTAAGTGAGCGCGAATATGGGGCTGTTACCGTGATGCTTCCTGAGGCTGCGGTTCCAGCTCTAAAGGAGCGAATCAAACAATTTCGCCGTGATCTGCACGCTTGGGCCGTTCACGCAGTGACAGAAACTAGTCCTGAGTCGGTGATCCAAGTGAATGTTCAGATGTATCCTGTGACGAGAAAGGTAAGCGGATGATCCGAGGTTGCAAAAACTCCTCCTTCAAAGTTGGTCTGACTGTCTTGTCTTTTTTGTTAACTACAGCATGTAGTTTGGGCACTGAAGTTGGCAACGGACTCAAGCCAGGTAATCCAGGTTCTCCTGGTTCGGGGGCGTCCCCGGATTCTAGCGCCAGCTCTAACGATCAAGCTCCGAAAAGTGCTTACACGCCATTTGCTTCGGCCTCAGACGATAGTCTGTTTAGTCCGTTCAACAATGGTGAGTCATTCGGGCAAGTAGCAGCCATTGGCAATGGTGGTCAAATTGATCCCGCACATGAGACTTCCGGTACGCTATCGTCGAGTGGTGTGCTGGGTGGCGGAGCTATGGCTGGTACTACTATTTTAGGTGGTATCGGCACATCTTCTGGATCCAGCGTCCTCACTGGAAGCGAATTATCAAAGATTAAGTCTGATTTGTCTGCTGTCCCAGTTGCTATCAGTGACAGCCAGCTAACCAAGTCTAATCTGCCGCTGCTCATGATTGATCTTGCATTTACAGGTTGCGGATCTCCCTTGGCCGAGCTGTCGACAGGAGCTGCAACGCTTCAGCTTAGTATCAACGGGGAGCAACGCGGAAAGTTCGAGATCAAAGCCGCAGCCGATCAGAGCAGGTGGGAGATCCGCGGGAGCGACGGAGTCCTAATCCGCACAGTGACGCCTATTACTCTCAGTAATTCAGGGGTAACCATCCAGACAGTAAGTGCCGGTGACGCCTCCGGTATAGTGTTGCGTCCGATCAGTGTTTGTTCAGACTTTACCTCGGTAGTAGACGTCACTCTGGAGGGTAAAGCCGGCAAGTTCACGAAGAAGACTGTGAAACTTACCACCTCCAAAGGCTATAGTTACCTAGTTTGGTATCAAGAAGGCGTTGCAGGTCGCGGTAAGGTTGTTCGGGTATCACTGTCAGCTCAAGTGAACTCCACAGCTCCTTATGCGGTATTTCAAACTCCGTGAACCACAGCGTGGCTAGAAATGTGTTGGTGGCAGATAGGGCCAACTATGAATCGCAGAGGCGTGATTAACACAAAAAAATTAGCCGAGGAGTCTCGGCTAATTCATTAGATTGCTCTATAAAGCGCTGGCTTTAGGTGGTTGGCTTTTTGCCAAGTGCACCGCGGCGGCTAAGTTTAATCTTACCCTGACGGTCAATGTCCAACACCTTAACCATGACTTCTTCGCCTTCTTTAAGGACGTCGGTCACTTTATTGACCCGGCCTTCTTCCAGCTCCGAAATGTGGCACAGACCTTCTTGGCCTGGACGAATTTCGATGAATGCACCGAAGTCCATGATGCGCTTAACTGTCCCGAGGAAGATTCCGCCGATCTCGGGGTCAGTCGTAACCATCCGAATCATCGCTTTGGCTGCTTCAGCCGACAGCACGTCTGGGGATACGATGTTGACCATGCCGTCGTCATTGATATCAATTTTGACGCCAGTTTCAGCGACGATCTTTTTAACCATTTTACCACCCGGGCCGATAAGGTCACGGATCCGGTCGGTAGCTACTTTTATCTGGAAGATTCGCGGTGCGAATTCACTGAGCTCTTTCGGATCAGTGATGCACGAGCGCATCTTGCTCAGGATGTGACGACGGCCTTCCTTGGCTTGTTCCAAGGCAGAGCTCATGATCTCATTGGATAGGCCACCAATTTTGATGTCCATTTGAAGAGCTGTAATTCCATTCTCGCCGCCGCAGACTTTAAAGTCCATGTCGCCAAGGTGGTCTTCGTCACCAAGGATGTCAGAAAGGATGGCGAATTTGTCGCCTTCCTTAATCAAGCCCATGGCGATACCGGCAACTGGCTCGACAATCGGCACGCCAGCGTCAAGAAGTGCCATGGTGCCGGCGCAAACCGTAGCCATAGAAGAGCTGCCGTTAGATTCCAAAACTTCGGATACCAGACGAACTGTGTACCCAAACTTCGCCTTGCTCGGCATGATCTGAGCGATCGCGCGCTCAGCCAGGGCACCGTGTCCCATCTCGCGGCGGCTTAGGCCACGAAGTGGTCTTGCTTCACCGACAGAGAAAGGTGGGAAGTTGTAGTGGAGCATGAAACTCTTCCACTCATCTGCACCATGGATCGAATCAAGACGCTGCTCGTCATCACCTGCGCCCAGGGTGACGGTTGCAAGTGCTTGTGTTTCGCCGCGAGTAAACAGGGAAGAACCATGTGGGCGGCCAAGAACTCGTGTTTCGCAGGTGATGTCACGGATGTCGCGGAAGCCGCGGCCACCGATCCGACGCTTTTCGTCGAGGATCTGGCTGCGCATCATATTGTATTTGAGGTCTTCAATGATTGCTTTGACCGCGCCTTTAACTTCGGGGCCGTCTTCAGCGCTGACAACTGCAGCAACAATTTGTTTGCCGGCTGCTTTAAGCGCTTTGTTGCGCTCCATCTTGTCGTTGACGCCGAAAGCAGCCGCGATCGGGCCTTTTGCGGCAGCGTAGACTTTTGCTTTCAAGGCTTCGTTGACTTCTTTTTTAACTAGCTCGCGTTTTGGCTTACCAATCAAACGTTGGGCTTCAAGCTGGACGTCAAACAGTGGCTTCATCCATTGCTGCGCCGTGGTGATGGCGTTCAGCATTTGC
This sequence comes from uncultured Pseudomonadota bacterium, assembly GCA_903915625.1. Classification (GTDB taxonomy): domain Bacteria; phylum Bdellovibrionota_B; class Oligoflexia; order Oligoflexales; family CAIYRB01; genus CAIYRB01. Next base: position 2,844 of record CAIWTN010000083.1, read on the forward strand.
TCTTCGCTAAGGAAGTTGGCGCCCGCTTCGACCATGAGGATCGCATCTGGGCGGCAAGCTACATTGAGATCCAAGTCCGAAGGCTGATTTGCCAGTGGGTCAAGGATCAGCTTTCCTTCATGGAGGCCGACGCGCAAAGAAGCAACTGGTCCGTTGAAAGGGATGTCGCTGACCATAAGGGCAGCACTGGCGCCAAGCAGGGCCAGAGTTGCTGGATTATGTTTGGGGTCGAATGACATTACAGTGGCGACGATTTGGGTGTCGCACATGTACTCTTCCGGAAAGGAAGGCCGCAGTGGGCGGTCGATCACTCGACTCGTTAGCGCTTCGCGCTCGGTAGGCTTTGTTTCGCGCTTGAAGTAGCCGCCTGGGATGCGACCAGCTGCGTAGAATTTCTCGATGTAGTCTACCGTGAGAGGGAAGAAATCTTGTCCCTCTTTCGGATCATCAGAAGCACACACGGTGACTAAAACTTGGGTGTCACCGCAACTGACCATAACCGATCCATTGGCTTGTTTGGCAAACTTTTGGAATTCCAGCTTAATCAACTTATCGCCGACGGTCACTTCTCTAATCAGACTCATTCGCAGCATCCTTCGCGTGGGAAAAAGCACTCAGCACTACCGACGAACCCATTACTTGCGGATTCCAAGCTCACTAATCAGTTTCTTGTACGATTCGTAATTTTGGCGGTGCAAGAAGTCTAACAAGCGGCGGCGTTGGCCTACCAGTTTCATTAATCCGGTGCGCGAGTGGTGGTCCTTTTGATGACCTTTGAAATGGTCATTAAGGTAATTTAAGCGAGCGGTTAACAAGGCGACTTGGGCCTCTGGGGAACCGGTGTCGTTCTCGTGGCGGCCGTACTTTTTCAGCAACTCCGCAGTCTGGGCGGTGGTCAATGACATGGACTAGATCTCCAAATAATACTGAATGATGACTACGAGCTAACAGGGAAATCCGCGTTTGCGGGTAGCAAGGGTGGTGGTTTAGCGCAATTTAACGAAACAGGCAAGCGAAGCTCTTTCAAACTGCTGTTATAATTAAAATTCCAGAAATAACTCAGGCGTTTTATTATTAAATAATTGACATTTCTTTTAAAAATAGCTAATTTGCCCTTGTGTGAATCTATATTGGCTGAAAGTGTGCCCATCAGGGCCAGTCGATCAGGCGCCCGCACCCAAGCATTGGGTCTTCTGTCGCAGGTCCGATCCGACTTGCCAGTTATAGTCGTGCGTCCTTCCTTACTTTCGCGATCAGCCTAGCTCGCATCATTGACCGAACCTCAGCAAACCGGAGTCATGTATGCAATTCAAAGTCGGTGACAAGGCGGTTTATCCTGCCCACGGTGTCGGCGTCATCAAGAGAATCGAATCTCGCAAAATTGGTGGCACTAACCAAGACTTTTATGTGCTTCAGATCCTGGCCTCCGGTGCGACTCTGATGGTACCAATTAGCGGCTGTGAGCGCGCTGGAATGCGTGGCCTAATCAGTGATGAAGAGATTGATGCGGTCTACACTATCCTACGTAGCCCAGGGAAAATTTCTCATACGACCTGGAACCGCCGTTTTAGGGAGTTTAACGATAAGCTCCGTACGGGTTCTGTGGCGGATATAGCCGAGGTTTTACGTGACCTTTGTTCACTTAAAGGTGACAAGGATCTGTCCTACGGCGAGAAAAAGATGATGGACAAGGCATTGGCTATGCTTGTATCCGAAATCAGTGCTGCCGCTGGCCGTGAAGCTACCGAGGTTGAAGTTGAGCTTAATCAGCTCCTTATGCCTAACTGATTTAGGCATACTCTTGGCAAAGTGAGCCCGGAAATAGCACTGATGTTCGTAGACAGCGTGAGGGACCATGCTGATTACCAATGTGATGGCCGTCAGTGTTGACGGCCGGATAGCCTCTCATGCCAACGAGTCTGATTCCGAGCGTCTAGCGCTTGGATTTACCAACGGTGATGATTTCAATCACCTGTTAGGGCTACTTAAGGCTACCGATGCGGTGATAGTCGGCAGTAGTTCGTTAAAAGCCAGTGGGCGAGCATTCAGTTACCTCAATGATCGTGGCGTCTATCCCATTTGGGCGGTGTTAACCAACCGTGGACTGCCTGCTGGGCAGCCATTTTATGAGCAAGCAGAGCTGACGCGTTGGTTGGTTTCGCCACAGCCTTTGCAATTGCCTCATTATAGCGGCGTGTTACGCAACATTGTCAGCGGTGAGTTGTCGCCGGCGCAGGCAGCAGTTGCGGCATTATCTGCGGCTGGCGTTGAACGCGTCCTGCTTTTCGGCGGCGCTTCGGTAAACCGAGAATTTTACGCGGCGGATTTGGTTGATCGCCTAATTGTCACGATTTGTCCCTTAGTTCTTGCCCGATCAGACGCTGTACCGCTTATCCAGCCAGACTTACCGTCTCCGGTCTATCTTAGGCTGGCTTCTTCTCAGGTCATGGGAAACCTTGTAATCTTATCTTATGACCTAATGAAGAGGGCTACCCATGGGCTTACGCGTCCGGACTAATGTTCAATCCCTCATTGCTCAGCGCCACATGATGATGTCCGGTGAGGACTTAGCTAAGTCCACGGAGCGTTTGGCGTCTGGCTATAGGATCAATAAAGGCGCAGACGACGCCGCTGGCTTTGCCATCTCAGAGGTACTGAGGGCGGATGTACGCGGACTTGCGCAAGCTCGACGCAATGCCAATGATGGTATTTCGCTGGTCGAGGTAGCTGAGGGTGGTCTATCCGAGATTAATAACATTATGGTTCGCCTACGCGAGCTCTCGGTGCAGGCGGCGTCTGATACTATCGGCCAACGCGAACGTGGTTATCTTAATCAGGAGTTCTTTCAACTGAAAGACGAGGTCGATCGGATTGCTGCCAGTACCGAATTTAACGGTACCCGGCTTCTGACGGGCACGCGGGAAATTCCGGAGGAGCTACTATCGCATCACAACCCTCCGCCGTTAGAAGTCCAGGTTGGTAAGAACTATTTCAAAGAGTCCGATGCACTCACTCATCCGAATCCGACGAACATCATTCGAATCGACATGTCGAGGTTGAATGCATTCACTGATGGCGAAGGATCGCTTGGCCTTGGTAGTTCTCAATCTGAGGACGGCACTAGGATTGATTCTAAAGTCGGTGCCCAGACTTCTCTTGGCAAAATAGATGATGCATTAGAGAAGGTTGCTCGCTACCGCGCTGAGCTTGGTTCCGTGCAGAATCGCCTCGAGAAAACCGATAAAGCGATCGCGGTACAAAGTGAGTCACTTACTGCAGCTCGTTCGCGAATTAAGGATGTGGATTTTGCTAGTGAAACAGCAGCACTTACGCAAAGTCGCATTCTGCAGCAGGCTGGCGCAGCGGTGCTGGCCCAGGCAAATCAGCAGCCAGAAATTGCCTTAAAGCTGCTGCAAGGCTAAGTCACTATTTGATAGTGGGTTTGTCGCGCCTATCTGAGATTTAAATCAAAAATACTGCGGCGGCTAAAACTGTATAAGGTAATGCGCCGGCGAGTAAAGCGAGGGGGTTAATGCCGCCCTCGCCGAACGTCTCGCGTAGAAGGCCGTATCCTGCTGGATTCGGTGCGTTGGCAATGACAGTGAGTCCACCGCCCGCGACAGCGCCTGCAACTAGGGCATATTTTGCCTCAGCCGTTAAGTTCGGCACGAGGGTGCCCAGGTAGGTCAGAGCGGCGTTATCGGTCACGGCTGTTAGGGCGAGACTTCCCCAAAACAGCGGTGTGCTGCCTAAATTGGCTAAAAGTGGCTTCAGCCACCAGTCTTGCAGCTGGCCTAAAGTAACCAGACCGCCGAGAAAAAATGCTACGAGTAGGCTCTCGCGAATGCGTAATTCATCTTGATATTCCTTCGTGACGGCGCACCAGCCAAGAAAAAACAGAAATACGGGGATGAAAAATGCAACATGATGACTATGGAAGATGGTTAGTGCGATGAAAATAAGGTGTGATGCAGCAAGCCAAAGCTTGGGTTTTTCTGCCTTTGAAGCGTCCGATCTTTGATTGGACGCTGTTGTTGCTGTTAGTTCCTTGCGGAAAAATACTGCCGTGCAAATTGTCGAGAGCGTAATCACGGCGCTTGAACGCCATCCGAATACTTGCAGCATGAAGGGTGTATCCCATTTCCATGGTGCCGCTACCATAAGCACCGGTGGCGCTGCAAAGTGGGTCAGAGTTCCGCCGATTGAGATGCTGACGAACAGAAGTCCTAAAGTCGCATAACGAAAACGCGTACTCATCGAATGGTCGAAAAAGTTTTCTTTCAATAGTAACGCTGTCACAGTCATAGCTGCTGGTTCTGTTATGAATGAGCCTAAAATGGGCCCAACGGTCAGCGTCACAATATAAAGAGCCATACGGCGAGGTATAGGTAATGCGCGAGACGTTAAATCGATCGCCCATTTGGCCAGGGACATGATCGGTTTCGTTGCTGACATGCACATGATGACGAAAACGAAAGCTGGTTCTGTGAAATTAACTGTTTCAATGAACTGTATGGCGGAGTCCGTGCCGAAACGAAATGACCAAACGGTGACTAAAGCGGCTGCCCAGACGCCAAAGATAATCTCGATTTCACCTAAATACTGGAGCAAGTTTTCTTGAACGGATCCAGGTTTAAAGCGTCTAGCGAGTGTCAGGATTGGCTTTGTAGCGAATGTATGAAGTACTGCGGCCACGAAGAATATCGTAGCAATTGTTCGCATATTTTCAGCAGCAGATTGGTCCATCACCTGTAACACTCTCGGGACTGCAGGGCTTTGCGTTTGGGCTAATCTAGGATGATGGCATTAATCGGGGCGTGCGTCATCGTCGATAAGATCTGGCCTGTATCGTCGAGTTCTTTCCAGAGCATCGCGTTTACGCCATGATGCAATAGCGTCGTGATCTCCCGATAGTAAAACCTCTGGAACTGTCTTCCCCTCAAAAACAGGTGGCCGAGTATAAAGTGCATGCTCGAGCCCGCCGCTGCAGCCGGGGGAAAAAGAGTCGTCAACGGCGCTCTTCGGGTTGCCTAGCGCACCCGGTAGAAGTCTGACGATCGAGTCGATCATCATTAGTGCTGGGAGTTCCCCGCCAGTCAAGATGACGTCTCCGCAGGAGTATTCAGCATCGACGTATGTGTCTATGAATCTTTGATCGACTCCGGCAAAGCGGCCACAAACAAAGGCCAGCGGACGCTCTGAGGCGGCAAGGAGTTGTGCATCTTGCTGAGTCCAGCGCTTGCCGATGGGTGATGTAAGGATGATAGTCGGTCTGGTGGGTAGCGCGTTTATCGCAGCAGCCAGTGGCTCCGGCCGCAGCACCATGCCGTCACCGCCGCCGTAGGGGTGGTCATCGATACTGCCGTGACGGTCTACCGCATAGTCACGCAAAGCGATGGGATCAATTCGTGCTAGCCCCTTCGTTTGCGCGGCTCGAAGAGCTCCAAAGGAACTGTAGGCGCGGATGAACTCGGGGTGAACTGTGAGTACGTAGCAACTAAGCATCAGACACGTCAGCTTTATCCCGATTAGCTGTTTGGTCATTCCAAACATCAAGGAAGACGGATGCTGGTACGCGCAAACGTAAGCGATGTCGGCCCTGCTCGGATTTTACCAGCGGCTTGTCGGCAGCTAAATAGTCGGCGATCAGTGGGATGTCTACGCTGCGATTGTTAGCGCTCACTTCGGCGATGTCACTAGATCCAGCATTGTAGACGTGATGCACTCGGCCAATCACTTCGCCGTCGCAGTCCACAACCTCTGCGCCTTCGATGTCGCTCCAGAGCATCTCGCTGCCGCTTCGAGCCTCAATCTTGCGTTTCTCGGCAAAGATTAAGCACCCGGTTAGTAGCGATGCAGCTGTCCGGTCACTGGCCAAGGAGCACTTGAGTAGAGGTCTGCCTGCTTGCGTTGCAGATGATTCAATTCTAGCGCTCTGAGCCTTGGCCAGTGTCGGTCCAATGCGCAACTCTCCGTACTGGGGGTCGATGGTGCCATCTCGCCCAGACACGAAGAATGCCCCAGCAAGCCCATGCGGTCTACCGACTTGGCCGATAACCACATAGGCGTTAGCGGCTGACGCCGCTGCTGTTTCAGGCTTTTTTTGCGGTGTTTTTGCGCTCAAGTTTGACGTTCTTGACTTTGAGTAGTTTAGCTACGGTGTCGCTGAGATGAGCTCCGCGTTCGTACCAGAACTGTAAGCGGTCATGTTTGACGTCGAACAGGGATGGTTCTTGACCTGGGTCGTAAACGCCCAGTTTCTCGATAAAACGGCCATCCCGGCGCATTCGGTGATCAGCTGCCACCACGTGATAAAAGGGACGGTTGCGGGTTCCGTGCCGAGAGAGGCGCACGTGCACTGCCATGTAAGGTATTCCTCCAAAAAACAGGGGTGTAGCCCCTATGGACGGGAGGATATAACACAGGGGTGGGCGAGAGGCTAGGACTAAACAATGTCACCTTGGCCCTTAGCTTTTGGGCTATGTGTCTTTGCTAGCGACGAAGGCGAAAAACGTGTCGCTGATCACTTGCATGTCGGTGCCACATTTTTTGCAAACTTCTTTCGGCCACACGCCTGATTTAAGTGCCTCAGAATATTGCGGAAGTTCCCGGTAGATGTCTTCTTCGTGGTCGCAGCTGTTGCATTCGTAAGGTACATACAAAGAGGCGATAGTGCCCTGCTTTTTAATACCTAGCAAAGCCGGAATCATGCTTACTTGATCGATGAATTCACTGGTACAATGCTCGTAAATTAGAGGTTTATCGCCCCATCCGGCGAGAAATTTGAGCATGTTCCTGATCCCGATGCTGTTCAACCGGGTAAGGCCTCGCAAATCAAGGCGTAGGGGGGCAGGTTTATCTAAAAGGGGACTCAGGTCTGCGTACTCGTCCAGCACGCCTTTAATAAAAAAAACGTCGGCCTTCTGCTCGATTTGAATTCCTGTCGTCACATGGACCCCCTGTTTGTTAAAATTGTATACCCTGAGGGGGTGATTGAGCTATACTAAAACTACTTAACCATCGACATTTCTGGCGAAAGTAGGCGCCATGCGCGGCGCAGATGCACGAGGCACCGAGTGTATGTAAAATGCTGGGGTACGCGTGGCTCCCTACCGGTGCCGACGAGTCACGAACGTTTTTTAACGATACTCGAGGACGCTGTAGTTCAAGGCAGCAAAATCGGTGTGACCAGCGCCTACGAATTATTGACTGCGCTCAAAGATGGCCGCCTGAATCATCCGATAGTCTTTGGTGGCAATACGTCCTGTACTGAGATCCATCATGCAGGGCAGTCGGTTTATATCGACATGGGTTCCGGTTTTCGCGAGGCTGGTACTGCCGCGATGCAGCAAGGAGTCAAAGAATTTCATGTGTTTATGACTCACATGCATTGGGATCACATCATGGGGATGCCCTACTTCATCCCGATTCATATCCCTGGATACAAAGTAAATATCTATCACGTGCACCGCAACGCTCCGGAGTTTATCCGCATCAATTTCAATGGCGTCAACTTCCCGCTAGCCTGGGGGCAGTTGGGTAGTTCCGTAGAATTTCATCAGTTGAAACTTTACGAGACGACCTCAATAGGGCCGCTTACCGTAAGGCCTTTTGTATTAGACCATCCCGGTGGGTCGTTTGGTTTTCGAATCGAGGGCGGTGGCCGCTCCTTCGCCATTGGTGTTGACGGTGAGTTTAAGCGTTTGACCCCTAGCGAACTCGGCAAGGATTTGGAGTTCTATCAAAATCTCGATGGGCTGCTGTTCGACGCTCAGTATGAAATGTCCGAGTTGGCCAGTCGGTTCGACTGGGGGCATTGCAGTCCGAATATCGGTATCGATCTAGCTTTGAGGGAGGGGATTAAGACTGTCTTATTCACCCACCATGACCCATGGTCGACCGAGGAAAAACTGCGGCGTATGTATGCCAATGCTATGAAATACTTACACTCCCAGTTAGACTCCTATCGTGCTGTGTGGGAAAAAGTGCAGCCCGAAGGGCCGCGTCTGCGTCTTGCATACGATGGTCTAAAAGTAGAGCTTTAAGACGACTTTCCAGGAGAGCTGCCGTGATCAGGTGTGCGTCGCAGTTTCTGCGCTTAATGGCAGTCATTACTGGCCTATTGCTGGCGGGGCCGGCTTTAGCAGTAAACTTCAATATCACCGGTACCCTGCCGCGTAACCTAAGTGCCGGCAGTTTTACCGTGACAGTTCAGGTCGTTGGGGTCACAGCCCAGCAAGTGGCGGCGGGCACCGTCGACCGGGTTGCCACTAATCGTCTGCAGTTATACCTGCCGCAGTCAGTGGGTGGTACCAATACGCCAGCCGCACCAAATGCTACCAGAGTTACTTCAGGTATGCCCTATTACGTCACGATTACGACGTCGACGCCTGACACCGGGACTCCTAGTGGGTCTAACTTTGACTTCGTCTATCAGGTCACCTTTTGGTACATGCCCGCGTTCGATGCTGGTGGCAAGAATTCGCCAGCCAATTTAGCCGGCAAAGGATCTCCGGCATCGATCCAGATTGGGGCTGCTTTTTACTTGGGGGGCCTCAGCTCCAACAGTCTGGTGGGCTCGAATGTGTCCACCCCTACCACTATCAAGCAGGCGGATTATGTTGCGACTGAAGTGCCCCAGTTTTCGCCAACGGCGCAAGTTGTCGGAAGTATGGAGCAGATCACCGTGTCGTGGGTTCCTGCTGCACAAGTAGCCGTTACCGGCAGCACCGGTAAAGCGGCGCCTAGCAGTGTTAATGTAATTGTGATCGATGCCGACGTGGCTAGCCAGGATCTGCCAGGATTTAAGTATAAGGCCGGTTCCACGAGTACGTCAGGCACCAGCAGCGACCAGTCAGCGACGTGTTCCTATGTCCAGCCGACTACTGTCTTTAGTACCTGCGTGAGCTGTCCGGGATCGGGCACTGGTACCGGCGAAGATCAGATTTACTTATCAACAGCCGATATAGTTAAGAATATTCCGGGCGCAATTGTGCAGACTGCAGCTAATGGCGCTGGATCGCTGACGGTGAATGGGCTGATTAATAACCACCGCTATGTAGTATTTTTGCAATATGACACACCAAGTATCACTCCTGCCGTGGGCCAGCAGTGCGTTATTGGCGTCCCCTCGCCAAACTTTACGCTTTCTGAGCTCAACGGCGAGCCTGGTGGGCGCACGGTGGACTTCCGTTGTTTTATAGCCACGGCCGCATATGGCTCACCGCTGCATCAAGATCTGAGGCTGTTTCGTAAATTCCGGGACCGCGTACTGCTGCAGCACCCCATTGGTCAATACGGCGTTCAGCTATACTACCGTTGGAGTCCGCCTTTAGCTGACTTTATCAGTCAACATGAATGGTTAAGGGTTTCTGTGCGCAGCCTTCTGGCCGTGCCAGCATCCCTGCTTAAGGCTACCGACGAGTGGTATTGATACCTGGGAGCTAGCTTGCGCCGCACATACCGATATTACGATTTGATTATGGCGGCCTTTGTCACATCGCTGCTGTGTTCAAATCTAATCGGTGTGGGTAAACCCGTGACAATTGCGGGTTTTACTTTCGGCGGCGGGGCATTGTTTTTTCCGCTGAGCTACCTGTTTGGCGACGTCCTTACTGAGGTTTATGGATACGCTCGCTCGCGGCGGGTTGTTTGGGCTGGATTCGCCGCCGTAATCTTTGCGTCCTTCATGTCGTGGGTAGTGTTGACCATACCACCGGCTGCTGGCTACACCGGTCAAGAGGCGATGGAGCGGGTATTTGGGGCGACACCCCGGGTTACGGCTGCCTCGATGATGGCTTATTTCATCGGCGAGCTGATGAATTCATTTGTTCTAGCCAAGATGAAAGTATTCACCGAGGGCCGATTTCTTTGGGCGAGGACTATCGGGTCGACCATAGTGGGAGAGGCCGTTGATAGTGCTTTGTTTTACCCGCTGGCTTTCCTGGGGATTTTGGACCAGGAGCTGCTGCTCAAAGTCATGCTCGGTAACTATGTGATCAAAGTTGCCTGGGAAGTCCTAGCTACCCCCCTCACCTACCTGGTCGTGAACTTTTTGAAGCGGGCAGAACAGGAAGACTACTTCGACAGGGACACCAACTTTACGCCTTTCAGTCTTAAGGATTGAGGCTGGTGACAATGGGGCTGCAATCGGCTAAATAAGGCCTGGTAGTTCCAATGACCTTATTCGACTAGCGAGGGCTCGGTTTGAGCACGCAGCTGATTTATTCCATGTTTCAGGATGTGCTCTTCCCAGCATCAGAGCAAGGTGCGGAAGATGACGGATCCGACGTGCTGCAGCTACGTCGGCTGAAGCGATATGTGCCGCTACCCGAGACGCCCGTACGCAGTGGCAGCATTGTGGTTTTCGACTTAGAGACCACCGGCCTAGATTCTAAGGCCGACCGTATCATCGAGATAGGTGCGATTCGGCTCAATGGATTTAACGAAGTCACACAATTTTCATCTTTGGTGACCACAGATATTGAACTGACCGACGACATCATTAAGTTGACGGGAATCACTCCCGACATGCTTAAGGGTCAGCCACCTATAGCTTCGGTTATTCCTGAATTTCTATCTTTTATCGAAGGAAGCATTCTAGTCGCTCACAATGCCGAATTCGATATGTCCATGCTTAAGGCTGCCTGCTCTAGGCTAGGGATCGATTTGGAATGGCCGTGTTTCTGTACTCTCAAAATGGCGCGTACCTTTCTCGCTGAGCTCGAGAACAAAAAATTGGACACCCTGGCTGCTCATTACGGCCTGAAATTTGAGTCACGCCACCGTGCTATCGGCGACATTAAAGTTACTGTTGGTGTTCTTGCCGGGATGCTGCAGCAAGATGCAACGCAGTTGACGAATTGGTCTCACTTTCAACCCTATACGGTATAAATAAACATGAAATTAACCAGTCAGGTAAATACAAACAGTCCTGAGTTTAATCAGAATCAAGAATTCCATGGTCGTCTAGTAGCCGAGTTGAGTGAGCGACAAACTCTAGCGGCGCGCGGTGGTGGGGAGAAAGCTGCTGATTATCAGCGCCAACAAGGCAAGATGCTGGCGCGTGAACGCATCGCGGCATTAATAGATCCCGGTAGCCAGTTTCTTGAGATGTCGGAGCTAGCTGGATTTGGCCTTTATGAAGAGAATGTCCCAGCTGGCGGCATAGTGACCGGCGTTGGCCAAGTCAGCGGTCGGACTTGCGTGATTGTTGCCAACGATCAAACCGTAAAAGGTGGGACTTACTATCCGATTACGGTTAAAAAGCATCTGCGTGCACAGGAGATCGCCGAGGCAAATCATCTGCCGTGCATTTATATGGTCGATTCCGGTGGTGCATTTTTGCCCATGCAGGATGAAGTCTTTCCCGATAAAGATGATTTCGGACGCATTTTTTATAATCAAGCGCGCATGAGTGCTCGCGGTATCCAGCAAATCTCGTCCGTACACGGTCTTTGTACGGCAGGTGGGGCTTATATTCCGGCGATGTCGGATCAAAACGTCATCGTTCGCGGCACGGGTACGATCTTTCTCGCCGGCCCTCCGCTAGTAAAAGCAGCAACTGGTGAGGATGTGACCGCTGAGGAGCTAGGCGGTGCCGATGTTCACACGAGCATTTCAGGTGTGGCAGACCACTTAGCTGAAGATGATGCCCATGCAGTGGAGATTTTGCGCGATATTGTCGCGCATCTCGGAGCGCCTAAAACAGCGCCGATTAAACTGCGGGAAGCTAGGCCACCGGCTTATGATCCGGCGGAGTTGCTGGGTGTCATTCCGAGTGATCCGCGTAAGTTTTTTGATGCTAGGGAAGTGATTGCACGCGTGGTTGATGGTTCAGAATTTTTTGAATTCAAACGCAATTACGCCACTACTTTGTTAGCTGGATTCGCTCATATCGAAGGCATTCCAGTCGGTATTTTGGCTAATAATGGCGTCCTCTTCTCAGAGAGCGCGTTAAAAGCGGCGCATTTCATCGAGCTTTGTGCTCAAGAGAATGTGCCGCTACTATTCTTGCAAAACATCACAGGGTTTATCGTCGGCAAACAGTATGAGCATCGTGGCATTGCTAAGGATGGTGCCAAGCTTGTCCATGCGGTCGCATGTGCCAATATACCGAAGGTGACGATGATCATCGGTGGGAGCTACGGTGCTGGTAATTACGGGATGTGCGGGCGCGGCTATGATCCACGATATCTGTTTATGTGGCCCAACGCGCGGATCTCCGTGATGGGCGGCGAGCAGGCAGCGAATGTGCTGGTGACAGTAAAAGAACAGCAGCTCGCTCGTCAGGGTGCGGTGCTGGACGAACAAGAGCGGCAGCGGCTCAAGCAGCCAATCTTAGATAAATATGAACGCGAGAGCTCTTGCTACTATTCGTCAGCCCGCCTTTGGGATGACGGTGTCATTGACCCGCGGCGAACGCGGCAAGTGTTGGCCATGTCGTTGGCTTCGACCTTGCACTACGCCTGGGAACCAACAAAATTTGGAATTTTCCGGATGTAATCCCCTTGAGCAAACGTGTGATTTAACGCGTGTGATTTAAAACGGCTGATTTAAAACGTCTTAGGACAGGATGTCAGTATGAGCAAAACTAGCATTACCATCGGCAACGCCAGCGGCTATTGGGGTGATGATCCGGAAGCCCTAAGTAGGCAAGTGAACGGTGGCAGGCTCGACTATATCTCCATGGATTTTCTCGCTGAAATCACCATGTCGATTATGCAAAAGCAGCGCCGTCGCGATCCTGACGCTGGCTACGCCAAAGACTTTCTCCCGATGTTGGAGCAGGTTTTGCCAAAACTGCTGGCGAACAAAACTAAGATTATCACCAATGCCGGCGGTATCAATCCAGGAGCTTGCGCCGAGGCTATTAGCGTCATGGCCAAGCGCCTAGGCCTGAATCCCCGCATTGCCGTGGTGCACGGAGATAACATCCTCGATCATCTTGATGAATTGCGCGCTAAAGGGTGTGCATTTACCAACATGGAGACGGGCAAGCCCTTTGAAGACATTGATAAGCGTGTTGAAGCAGCCAATGTTTATTTTGGCGCTACTCCTGTTGCAGCAGCATTAGCTTGGGATCCAGACATCATTATCACCGGTCGAGTTACCGACACTGGTATTTCCATCGGTCCGATGGTGCACACCTTTGGGTGGCGTTGGGATGATTGGGATAAATTAGCCGCCGGAGTGGTTGCGGGTCACATTATTGAGTGCGGTAGCCAAGCCACAGGTGGCAACTTCTCTGATTGGCATTTGGTCAAGTCCTACAAGGATATCGGTTATCCGATTATTGAAATGCATGCTGACGGTAGTTTTGTTGTCACTAAGCATCCGAATACTGGCGGGTTGGTTTCTGTAGACACTGTTAGGGAGCAGCTCTTTTATGAAATGGGCTCCCCAACTGCATATATTACGCCGGACGTAGTAGCGGACTTCTCGACGATTCAATTGGCGGCAGATGGCCCTAATCGCGTGCGAGTATCTGGTATCAAGGGCTGCGAACCGACACCTTTGTATAAAGTGTCTATGGCCTATAGCGACGGCGCTAAGTGTGTCGGTGAGATCGCTATTTCGGGACCAAACGCGCGGCGCAAGGCCGAGACCTTCGCTGGAATTTTCTGGGACCGAGCGGGCACCGATTTCACGGCTACAGAGACAGAGTACTTTGGTCTGAATGCCTTTCACCGCTCAATGGGTGGGGCCGACGAGGCTAATGAAATTATCCTGCGTCTAGGTGCGCGTGACAATGATGTGAAAAAGTTGAGACGCTTTGCGAAAGTGGTGCCATCGGTGATTTTAGGTGGCCCTCCTGGAGTCTGTATTCTCGGTGGTGTTGCCAAAACTCAAGAGATTGTCAGTTACTGGCCAGCGCTGATGCCTAAATCCGCTATCCGGCCGCGAGTGGCGTTATACGAGGGTGGCTTCGTCAATGAACACGAAGTTGCTTCGACGCGATCGGGAAATTTCCAGGCCAATGAGAGTGATCGGCAAGTAGCAGATACAGTGAGCCAATCGACCTCTGCGGCTGCTGCAAAGACTGGCACGCCCTTGTACGAGATCTGCTTGGCGCGCAGTGGTGATAAGGGTGACACCGCAAATATTGGCGTAATGGCCCGGTCGCCTAAAGCGATGGCCTTCTTAGATAGTTATTTGACGGCACAGCGGATTAAAGACTGGTTTCAAGAATTGTGCTTAGGTCGCGTGGTGCGCTACCGCCTCGATAATATGCAGGGCTTTAACTTCCTGTTGGAAAACTCTCTGGGTGGCGGCGGCACGCTAACTTTGCGTGCAGATGCTCAAGGCAAAACTTTTGCTCAGGCTGTGCTACGGCAAAGAGCTCAGATACCTGCTGAAGTGTTGGCCGATGTGCGGCTCCTGCGTGACGGTGAGGTAGTTTGATGGTTAACTCTGCGACTGAGCTCAAATTGCAGGCCATTGTTCCAGGGCAAGTCGGGCATATTGCCGTGTTGACGTTGTCTCGCCCCGACGTGGCGAATGCTATGAGCGAGGCATTGATCACGGAACTGACCGAGCATTTGCGTGCGGTTGCCCAGCAGCCTGACTGTCGGGCCCTAGTGCTGCGCGGCAGAGGTAAACATTTTTGTGCTGGTGCTGACTTAGCCTGGATGCAGGCTGCGGCTACATTGGATTATGCGGGCAACGTTAAAGACGCAGAGTTATTAACAGCCCTATTTGAATCCCTCGCTAACCTACCAGTGCCAACCGTTGCTTTGGTACACGGATCGGCGTTTGGCGGAGCGGTCGGATTGGCGGCTGCTTGTGATGTTGTGCTTGCCACCGAGCAAGCAAAGTTTTGTCTTAGTGAAGTTAAGCTCGGTCTGATTCCAGCGGTAATCTTGCCTTATTTAGTGCGCAAGGTGCAGCTTGGAGCCTTAAGGCGTTGGTCCTTGTCCGGGCGACTCGTCAGTGCTTCGGAAGCGTTAGCAGCAGGCCTAGTGCAAAGAGTCGTCGCATCTACCGATGTAGATCTGGCACTACGCGAGGAACTAAACAGCTTACTCGCGGCAGCTCCTGAGGCTCAGCAGGCTGTTAAAAGTCTACTCAATGAGGTGATTGCCACGGGCGCCAAGCAGGGGCCACATACGGTGGCCGCGATCGCTAAAGCCCGTGTGTCGAAGAGTGGTCGCGATGGACTCGCCGCCTTCTTCGCTAAAAAGTCACCACCATGGGCCGCAACCCTAGATCCCGCATGGAGACTCGATTAATCGTGAGTTTAGCCTTAAAGCGTTTATTTATTGCAAATCGTGGTGAAATTGCTCGTCGGATCGCACTGACGGCACGTCGTCTTGGTATCGAGACTGTGGTGCTGACTGATCGGACACCGCCACCTGAATACCTTCTCGGGATCGTATCTCATTTCGTCCAGGTAGCGAGCGAGTCACCAGCTCTTTATCTCGACGCCAATTTTATGCTCGAGCAGGCGCAAAAAGCTGGCTGTGACTCAGTTCATCCTGGCTTTGGGTTTTTGTCGGAGAATGCCGAATTTGCCGCCAAAACTATTGCGATGGGCATGACTTGGGTTGGTCCAAATCCTGAGGCAATCACCGCCATGGCTAGTAAGGCCGCAGCGAGAACCTATGCCGAAAAGGCTCATGTGCCTTGTGTAAAAGGGCTCTCGGGTTTCCCCGTGCCTGATAGCGAGACCGGTGATTTTAGTGCGCTAGAGGCCTTCGCTGATAAGGCTGGTTATCCGCTGCTCTTGAAGGCTGCTTATGGTGGCGGTGGTAAGGGCATGCGCCTGATTCATCGTCGCGATGAGTTAAAGGCCGCGGCATTGCGGGCTAAGTCCGAGGCCAAGAATTCGTTTGGCAATGGTAGTCTCATTTGCGAGCAGTATTTGGGAGCGCCACGCCACGTTGAAGTTCAGATTCTGGCCGATAAACATGGGCATGTAGTTGCCGTCGGTGACCGAGATTGTTCGTTACAAAGGCGCCACCAAAAGATCATTGAAGAGGCTCCGGCCACCGAGTTGACACCAGCTACGCGCGCAGCCCTTCACCAGGCAGCCGTTAGTTTAGCGGCGGCAGTTGGTTATGATTCGACTGGTACAGTGGAATTCTTGGTTGACTGGACCGAGGGTTCGCGCACGGCCGACCTGCAGCGCTTCTACTTTCTCGAGATGAATACTCGACTGCAGGTCGAGCATCCGGTGACAGAAGAGGTGTTCGGTCTTGATCTTGTGGAATGGCAGTTGCGGGTTGCCCAAGGCGAACATCTCCCAACGCAGTTCAATCAGTTACAACCACATGGTCATAGCGTTGAAGTGCGGATCTACGCAGAAGATACGAATAAGGACTTCTTCCCAGCGCCTGGCCCTGTGGCGGCATTCCAGCCAGCTCTTGGCCCTGGTATCCGTTGGGAACTTGGTTTAAGCGAAGTCGATGAGATCACCGGCCGCTTCGATCCCATGATTGCGAAACTTGTAGCAACCGGCGCGAATCGCGAGACAGCTCTTATGCGCCTCGGCGACGCTCTGCGGCGTACTGTGTTCGCTGGGCCGGAGAACAATATGGCTTTACTTGAACAGTTGGTTTGCGACTCGGACTTCGCTAAAGGACCAGTGACCACTCATTTCCTTGGCGAGCAGCTAGCTGGCCTGATCACCAAGATTGGTGAGAAGCGCGAGGCGCAGGCAGATGCGGCAGAGGGCTTGCTGGACCGGTTGATGAGCAACCAGTTGGGTGCTGCTCAAAAAACCTCCGGGATGACACCGGCGGCAGTCACCCAGAACATCTTTGGCGGTGCCACACGGCAGCCGACCAACGCGGCCGTTGAGGTCGCGAGCGTTAAGGAGCACCTAGTTAAGACGGGTGAGGGCTATGGTCAGGAACTTAGGGTCAAGTCAGGTTCTGGTTTACTGATGGGTGCAGAGACACGTCCATTTTGGTATGCTGCTCTTAACACAAGTAAAGAACGGCTAGGATGGGTTGGGGTAGGGGGCATTGTTTACTCACGGTGCCTGACGCTCTCTAGTGCTAGGCTGGACAGACAGCGGCGCGGCGGTAATACTGCTGATGTGGTTGCACCGGTGCCTGGCAGAGTCATTGCAGTCAAAGTGGCGTCCGGTGATGCCGTGGACCTTGGTCAGACTTTATTCGTGTTGGAATCCATGAAAATGGAGTTTGAGGTCAAGGCTGCAGCCCCTGGAACGGTGGCTCAGCTAAGTGTGAAGCAGGACGAACAGGTGACCGCAGGACAACAGTTAGCCATTTGGGCTACCTAGGACAGACCTACGAGGTGGAGCGTGGCCAGTCAGCATACCTTCAAACGCTTTATCAAAGAGTCAGGCTTTAAGGTTCTCGCTTTAGCTCGGCTAAGCCAGTGCGAATACAGCGTGGTTTTTTACCTGCTGAATTGTGCCGCGTCAGGGCTTGACCAGTTTATTACGACTGAATCCGAGCTGGCGTCGCTAATTGGTTATGACGATGCAACCTTGCGCACCACTTTGAGCGACTTAGCTGCTAAGCATATTATTCGTCTACATTATGGTGACGTAAATTCGAATGGCGATTCGACATCTTTGCGTGTTGGTATTCAATACGATCCTAGTAAGTGGGTGTTGACCTACGATGTGCAAGCGACGTCGCAGGATGCTATTGTTTTCCCCTTCCGGCGTATAGGTGTGGCGAATCTGCAAGTGCTCGAGGGGCAAAAACGGGATTCGCGCATTAAGAAAATTGATGGCGAAGGTGGTACTTGGCAGCGTGTGATTGAGTCTTTTATCCAAAATCGCAGTTTGGATGATGATGAGCTCGAGCAGGTGGAGACTGCCGCCAAAATATTGGTCGACGTGCATCCAGTCGATCAAGTTCTGCTGATGTTAAGGCACTTTGGCTTACGCATTCCGACTCTTAGCTTGCTTGCGAGTAGTTGGCAGCATTATCAGGAAATTTTTGAGGCTGAGACTCAAAAAGTCGATATGCTGGGTGCAAGGCAAAAGCATCAAGAGTTAGATAAAAAACTGCGTGATCAAGGTGAGGCTCTCTTGGCTCAGGCTGACAGCCAACTCACCGAAGAGGAGCGCACCGTTCTGCAGATTTTGATTAAGCATCGGCACCCAAGGCGGCAGTTGTTCTGGGCCTACCAGCTACGCAGCCGATATCCCAATCTCGCAAGTTTTTTCGCGGATAATGCGTCTCTCATGCTGTCGGTTACATCCGGCGGCACGGTTGTTAAACGTCACGATTAACTTACTGCGAGGAGTTCATTATGAAGCGGATTTTGACAGTGCTCTTTCTAGGTTTAAACGTCGCTGGCACAATGGCGCAACCCGTTTTGGCCTCAGAAAGCAGTGGCTTTAAAGAGGTCTCGATCCAGGAACTAGACGGAATCGTTGCGGCGAAGAACGCTACGATCATCGATGTAAACAGTGCGAAGAGTTACACAGATGGTCACATTCCTGGTGCAGTGAGCTTTGCTAAAGCAAAAGCAAATTTGGCCGATGTCTTGCCTAAAGATAAAAGTGCGCTGATCGTGGCCTATTGTGGCGGCCCGCTTTGTACTGCATGGGAAGAGGCTGCAGCTAAAGCGAAACAGCTAGGCTACAGCAATATTAAGCACTTCAAAGGCGGCATTAAAGTCTGGAAAGAATCTGGTAAGCCTGTCGAGAAGGCTACTTGATTTAGGCGCCCCGCTTTAGCACGTTTAGATACCAAAAGAACGAAAGCTCAACGTGGGGGAGGGGAATGTTAGTCACACTACTAACATCCTTCCCCTTACTTATTAACTCCGCGTCATAGTCTTCTTGTGTCAGTCCAGGAACGGATGTTGGATCAGATGACACCGAAAAATTAGTTTTCGCTGGCAAGACTAATCCTAGGCTTATGGTACTGCCGAAGCCATTTTTGTTCATCTGGATCCATCCCACGCGCGGGATCAACAAAATCTGACTGGCCTTACGCGTCCAGATGACCTCTGTTTCGGCGTCGTTAATAGTGACTGTCGAGATCGTGCCGATTGTCATATTTCGCTGGCCTAAAGCCGCGCCGACATAAAATGAGCCTTTAGGAAATAGCAGGTATTTGGCGTCAATACCGATGTAAGTGCTCTGTGCGCTAAATTTGCTCAGAGGTATAGTCAGGTAGCCGATCTGTGTTCCGACGTAGAGGCGACTTTTGTGAATATAAGTTGCTTGTGCAGCAGGCTGAGGCAAAAACAAGTTGAAGAAACCGACGCCGAGACCGAAGTCATAACTTTTTCCGGGAGTCTCACTCGGCTGAACTTCAGCATCTGTCGTGGATTTAGTTGGTTTTACAGTCTTAGTGGACTTGGCAAGTTTAGTGCCCGTCTCCGGCGCCGCGATAGTCTGGGTACATACTATTAGGTTTAGACTGCTTAGTAAGAGATAGACTCTGAGAGTTTTAAACGTGCTCATCCCGAGTGTCCTCTATCCGCTTTTGCTCTCATATTGCAGTAGCTATACGGATAATTTTTATAATTTCCTGAAGTTTAATCAACAGTCTATCACATGGACTAAGGATAAATCTTGGCGTGCATGTCTTCAGAGCAGGTAATACTCAAAAAGCCGAGAGCCTGCGTTTGTGGCGCAGGCTCTCGGCTTTTTGATGATGGCTCCTCAGGACGGGCTCGAACCGCCGACCCAGTGATTAACAGTCACTTGCTCTACCGACTGAGCTACTGAGGAATTTCTTGGACAGAAAAATGCCAGTCAGATTAGAGTGATATATGAATTCGGGGAGGCCGTCAAGCCTCTTCCTTGTGCTTAGCCCGACTGTAGCAGCATTTTATTGATGACGCCGGTCATATAGTCGATATCAAAGGGCTTTGTGACGTAGTCATTCGCACCGGCGGCAAACCCATTCTGAATGTCCTGAGTACTCTTACGGGCCGAGACTAAAACTAGAGGCACTGACTTCAAGGAATGATGGTCCTTGATGAGACGGCAGAGTTCATAGCCATCGACCCAGGGCAAGTTAACGTCGAGTAGGATTAGATCCAGACGTGTGGTCTCTAGTACTTTCGATAGCTCTAAGCCATCTACGGCCATGATGACTTTGTAGCCTTCGTTCTCCAAAATGCGCTTCAGAGCGGCGCGCATGATCTCGTCATCATCGACGACGAGGATAGTGCGCGTATCGATCCGCTGCCGCAGCTCGCGAAAGTCCGATAAGCTGACCACTTTCTTGTTCACGATTTTTTGCCGTTTGATTGATTCAATCTGGCGGCGCAGTGTTTTGTCAGCTTGTGCAGCTAGCTTTTCGTTTTTCATTCCAGGATC